>JAFPNK010000080.1 GCA_017401985.1 Paludibacteraceae bacterium
GCCACGTTGGAAGGCTTTCTTGAGCCGCTCGTAGAGGCGGTCATAGGTGGGCTGAGAGGCGGTAACGACTCCGGGAAGGAGGTGCTTGCCTACTATGATCTCACCATGCTTGAGCGAAAGCGCACCATCGCCGTGGCGGAAGGGAAACGGAAGCCCAAGTCTTTCCGAATGAGCCGTTTCACTTAATGATGAGCCTTCTGCTCCTAATGATGAAATGATGTATTCACCAGCGGGCAGGTGGCGGTTCGGATGCTCAACCGTATCGCATATTCGTTTGCGGTTGATATACAGGTGACCGTCTATGCCCCAAGGCTTATGTTCTTGTCTGATAATTATAATTTCCATAACTTTTAACTTTTAACTTTTAACCTCTCATATTACCTAACAGCAGACATGAGTATTCTTGAAGAACCGCATCCTGATAATACCGCGTCTCGGGTACGTCGCCGGTTGAGTACACACCCTCATTCACCCGCATGCGTATGGACGCCGCGATACACATACCCTGAGACACTTTGAGCGGCTCATTACCGAACCATGTCACCAGATACGCATCCTCATACGGACCTCCTTGTTCACGCAGCACCAACTGCTGTTTAATCAACTCTGAACCGTCGTTTTTGGTTATCTTCTGCGCCTCGCAAATGGTTACTATTCGAAATATATTTTTCATAACTTTTAACTCTTAACTTTTAACTTCCTAAACACATCCTTCTCCACCTCCTCTATGACGCGCAGTTTCTTCCATTGGGAGAGGAAGACCTTAACCGGCGTTGCTTTGCCTTGTTGCTCCAAGACTGCACGCAGTTGTTCGCGGTTGAACGTGTCCGAAAGTTGGTCATAGAGGATGTTCCTCGGTCCGGGTCTATTCTCGTTCTCACGCTTGGTGTTCAGTTCCTCAAAACGTTTGCCCCAGCGCTCCATCATGCCGTCCAGAATATAATCCGCCATAAAGAGGTATATCTGCTTGACTCGCTTCTGGATGACCTCCGGAGAAAGTGCAACCCCGGAGCGAATCGACCATACATGGTCGATTTTATTCTCCTCTGCTTCCAACTCATAGAGGTACTGACATAAGGCGGCGACGCGGAACGCACTCACACTCGAACGTTTGCGGAACACATCGAGCGCACGATTGCCGCTCAAACTCGCTTCCTTACCTTTGGCACGTACCCATTGGCAGACGGTCTTGTCAAGCCATGCCGTGTCCAGTTGGATAGTGGGCATCAGACCGCCATCGGCATCGTAGGTCTCGTCCATCAGCCGTTTGAGCATCCGGTCGATATGCGCCTTTTGCTCCGGCGTATAAGGAGTAAAGATAGCTCCGTCTTCGCCTATACTCTCATCCAGACGGCACAAGATCGTTCGGGTGATGTTACCGCCTTCGATGGCTTTCTTGTCGAAATAATCGTCAATCGCCGAAGGCGTAGCGCAGAACATCGAGCAGATATTGATGTCCACGATGGCGCTATAACTATTATCGCTCGCGAAATCAATACCGAACTCACTTCCGAGATCGTAGGCGGTACGCATGATGGTTCTTAAATTGCTGTACCCGTTCTTGCCGGCATCCGTCACTTGCGCGAGCTCTTCGGCGAACATCCAGAACGTGAGGGTGTCGCCAAAGACGCGTTCGTACATATCCGCACGCTTCGTGAGGACGGTCTTGGAGATAGTAGGCGGCACGACACGGATGGTCGTTTCCGGTTCTTCCTCCAGTTTCTCGTTCGCCTTACGGCGCTTCTTCTTGTCGCGATACTCCTGTTCCAACCGACGCATGGCCTTGTCGCGTGCTTTGAGGGTATCGTTCATGATGAGTCCTTCGATGTCGGCAGCAAATGACTTACCCGAACTCTGCGCTCCCTCGATGAGCACTTGCAACAGCAGGGCACTCAGGCGCGAGTCGAAGAAGTACTTGAGTCGTACTCGTGGGCACATAGCGCATAGCGCAGCCAGACATGCTATGAAAGCAGCCACCTTGCGGTTCTTGGGCGCGTTCCCCACGACCTGCCGGATGATCTCCGGCAATTCGTGGTCTTTAATCAAACTTACAACCTTGTTCATAAGCCTAATACTTTTTTAGCTGTTTTGAATTCGTTGGTGATAGCATTACCGATACGTACGGCGTTGAAGCCATCCCCCATCTCTAAGTTCTTCAGATGCACTTGATAGTGCCCGTTCTTGTCCAGGTGGACGTTGATGTACTCACCTTGCCACACCTTCGGATTACGCGTCCAACGTACAGGCGACAGCTCAACGAACTCAAACTGCTCGTCCTCGACTACCATCGTTAATACGCCCGGACGACCTTCGCCCTCGCGTAGATGGCTCTTACGCGTGTACGTTTTTAAATTGGTGTCCAGATAGTTTTGCGATACATTCTTTTCTGTAGGGGGAATGGTTGCAATTAGCCCCGATTTTTTCTTTGCCATAATCTTAACTTTTTAGGCGGTTAATGAATTATGACAAAAGGCCTTTTGTCTGCTGCCTGCCCCAAGCAGGTCAGCGTGAAATTTCGATGCAAAGGTACTGCTTTTGGAAAGAAGCGCCAAACATGCCTATTTTTTTCTCTAATTAGGCACGTTACAAATAATGGGCAATCCTCTCGGACTGCCCATTAAACAAGGGATTATGCGGAATAAACAAAAATGTTACGTGCGCAAAAGTGCCTATTTATTTTTAGAAA
>JAFPNK010000081.1 GCA_017401985.1 Paludibacteraceae bacterium
AAAGCCTCGAACTCTTCGGCTGCACGAGCGATCGGAAGGGTCGGTAAGCAGGCTTCGCCGGATTTTGCGCAAGCGCAGGTCGCGCCAAGATTGGCGGACTTAATCTTTTTCTTCGCGGTCTCTGTGAAGTTCGGGACCTGGTTGGAGCCGAGCAGCACCTCTTTGCGGCGTGCTACGTCCGACAGACGTGCCTTGAGGTTAGCTGCCATGTGCTCTTGTACCTTGCCTTCGGAAACGAGTTGGTACATACCGCCGCGTTCCTGGATATCGAGGAACTGCTTCCATGCCTCGGCAGCAATCGAAGCCGTTAGGTTCTCGAGGTAGTACGAACCCGCTGCGGGGTCAACGACCTTATCGAAATGTGCCTCTTCCTTGAGCAGCAGTTGCTGGTTACGGGCGATACGCTCGGAGAAATCCGTCGGCTCTTCGTACGTCACGTCAAACGGCGTGACGGTGATCTCATCGACACCTGCGAGGGCAGCACTCATCGTCTCCGTCTGGCTGCGCAACAGGTTCACATACGCATCGAAAACGGTCATGTTGAAACGGCTGGTCTCCGCGCTCACGTTCATCTTCGCTGCGTTACGCAGCGCGGTGGTGAAGATAGGCTGCTTGTACGCCTCCACGATCTTCGCCCACAGCAGACGGCCGGCACGGAACTTGGCAATCTCCATGAAGTAATTGCCGCCGATGCCCATGTTGAAACGGATGGCGTTCGCTGCACGGTAATTGGGCACACCCGCCTCCGTCAGCATCGTCATGTACTCGGCACCCCATGCGAGGGCGTACGCGAGTTCCTGAGCCGCATAAGCACCCGAGTTGTTCAGGATCACGCTGTTGACGCCTACTACGCGGTAACCCGGCAGCGACTTGGCTGCTTTTACTGTCTCGCCAATCTTGGCGGACACTTGTTCGCGCGTCAGGGCTTTGCCCTTGAGGAGCATGTTACGGATCGGGTCCACGTTGATCGAACCCACCATGTGCTTCGTGTCGTAACCCATGCGACCGTAGTAACGCACCAGGATGTTCGCCAGCTCTGCCGCCTTGCACGGACAGATGGTGAAGTTGATAGCGATGCAGTCAGCGGCGATGCCGTTGAGCAGGGTCTTGATGAATCGATAACTGAGTTTGTCCTTGTCCAGACAGAAACCCAGCGAGTTGATGCCTTTGTTCAGCACCTCCAGCGCTTTCGCGTTCGCCTTGCGCGCGTTCTTGCATGCGCAGATGTTCTGACGGATTGCCCAGTCGTTGTTCGTGCGAGTACCGCGTACGTAGGGGAACTGGCCGGGGGCGGAGACGGTGGTCTTCAGGCCCTTGAGGTCCTCTCTTCTGTAAAATGGCTGAATAGAAAAGCCTTCCGGTGCACGATAGACGAGTTTTTTGTCGAAATCGGCACCCTTCAGATCGGCGATAATCTTATCCTTCCACGCTTGTTTGGAAATAGGAGGAAAGTCCGCCGCGAGGTTTAATTTAGATTCCATGAGAATTGTGTTTTTTATAATGGTTTTTTGTTGTTTTCTGCGTTTTGGTAAGGATACGAACCAAAAATCGCACAAAGTTACAACTTTTATGCGATATATGCAAATTTTTTTTGTTTTTTTTTGCAAAATAAGCCTTCCGAATGCTATGAAATGGCGGTTTGTTGCGCTTGAGTGTGTCGTTTGCGTATATAGAACAGGATGCAAGCCAGCACAAAATAGACCACCGTCTGGATACAGAGCGCCAGCACTTCAGGGGCTACGGACGCTGTAAAACCATCGTTGAGAATAGAAGCGCCCATCGAGTTGATATGAATGAACGCGTGCGAACCGAAGGTGTACGGGATGCAGCAAGCGATATACCACCATGCGTCCGGGATCATCTCTTTCGGCCACGAGATACCTGCCATGAAGAGGAAGATAAGCGAGGACGAGATGAGCAGGACGAGTCCTGATTCGCGGTTACGAATGAACACACTCACGCAAAGCGAGAAGAAGATAACCGCCAACAGGTACGGAATCAGCAACAGCAATATGTCCCATATCGAGCCTATATGCGGGATGTCGAACAACCGCGGATAGAAGCCTAACAGGATGGCTGCGAGGGCGTAATAAATGAGGAAATACGCGAGCGAACGACCGATCAGATTACGGATGCCGAAGTTTTCTTGATTCTCCTCGCGGGCCGTTCCGCCAAGCATACAGATGCCGAAGAAAAGGGTCTGATGGAGGATAAGGACTAAGACGGCCGGGATGAGGAACGAACCGTAACCGCCGGTAGGTGTGAAGAGTGCGGTCTCATGATACGGCGCATCTTGGACGAGTGCCCACGCGAACTCCTTCCCTACTCCCATCTGTTCGTAACGGTCAATTTGGATGTTCCGCATATCTTCCAACATGACTTGGTTGCAACTGAGGTAGATGGCTTTCATGTAGAGGAAAGATGACATGTCGCAATAGAGCGATATATGTGCCTGTCCGAGCGGGTCGGCCAGTTGGGCAGCGAAGTCCCGTGGGAAATAGATGATACCGTGTACTTCTTGGTTGCGCAACAGTTGTTCCGCTTCCGCCATGGAGGTGCAGGTGTGCGTCAGACGGATGTCCGGAGCTGCATTCCATTTATGCAGGAAAGCGCGACTCTGCGGGCTGTTACTCAGGTCCACCACCGCTACCGGTACATTCGTGATCTGTTCGTTCCAGTAGATAGCTTTGTAGATGAGCGGGTACGCGAGGGTGGCGACGATGAAGATAACCGTCACACCCGGGTCGCGGAAGATACGCCGGAGTTCCTCTACAAAATATGTTAATATCTTTCTCATTTGAGCGGATAATTCTGGTTAATGAGTGCTCTATGCAGTCGTGGTGCGACGCAGAGAGAGGCCACCATGAAAGCGGTAAGGGCCAGCATGTTCGGGATACTATTTTCTATCGGAGCAGCCATGAGGGCCTCGTTGACGTAGATGAGATAATAATGCCGCAGCGGTTCGAGGTAACTGAGCGCTTTGACCGGCGCGAGCATCGACATCTGCGGGTACGTGAAACCCGACAGCGAGAAACCGAGCATGGAGTACAACGCACCTATGGACAAGGCGTCACGAAGGGTTGGTAACAGACCGATGAGGGTGATTCCGAGTGCTTCCATCGCGAAGATGAAGAGCAGCAGACCGAACATAAGGCGTACGTGAGACCCATAGACCGGAAAACCGGCAAAGCGGAAGAGGATCAGATGGCAACCGATGCCTAAGATGATGTATATCACCGTGTAGGGAATCAGTTTGCCGATCATGGCGACCGTATAGTTACCTCCGGCGGCTTTGAGCCAAGCGTGAGACGTGCGCATCTTCAGTTCATAACCGATAGCGAAGATGGTGAGCATCAGGCAGATAAGGCCTAAGATACCCGGCAGGATGGTGCTGACCAGATAGACGGAGTAGTTGCCCCAGGGGTTAGCGACCATATGTCCCTCGATGGCGAGCGGTTGAATACGATGCATGATGACATCGTCCGTGAGTCCTTTCTTTCGCAGCACCTCGCGTTGGAACGCACCGGAGGTGAGATTGACCATGGTGAGCATCTGCTTGTACGCCGTGTTACCACCTACGGTGTATGCGTTCGTGACATAGAAGTCCATCTGCGGACGTTTGAACGCTACAAGGTCGCTGTAGAAACCTTCGGGAATGACGAAGATACCGTATATCTTACCTTGCTGCATCGCCTTACGCGCTTCGGGATAGGAGTTCGTAACGAGTTGGATGTCCACAGACGGCGTGGCTTGCATCTCGTGAATGAGTCGGCGTGAGATAGAGGTCTGGTCCAAATCGACCACCGCCACCGGCATCTTCTCCGCCGTGCCGCCTTGCATGAGCGTCAGGAAGAAGAGCGTGGAGAGCAACATCACACCCACGGACGCGAATATATAGAGCGGTCGCGCGAACATCATGTGCAACTCACGTTGCATCACTCTCCATATGTTGAGAAAAATGTATTTCATTTTTCAGCAATCAGCGCGGTCATACCGGGCCGGAGACCGGGGATGGTAGTTGTCGGACGACACTTAACATCGAACGTACGGACGTCATAACCGCCGTTCTGTTGGGTTGAACGCCAGGTGGCGTAGGTTCCCATCGCTTTGATGTGCGTAACGGTAAGCGGATACTTAGTCTCCGTGCCGAGTGCAGGGATGGTTACTTGCACGACGCTTCCCATCGGGAAATGCGACAGCATATCTTCGCGCACAGCGAACGTGAACCATACATCGTTCAGATCGACGATGGACATCACAGGACTACCCTGCCCGACCAATTCACCTACTTTCGGGAACAGTTCACTCACCTCACCGTCACACGGTGACAGCAGGTATTTCTCCGCTTCGGCAGCCGCTATCTCTTGCAGGATACCATCGACGCGTGCCACTTGTGCTTCAGCCGCTGCTTTATCTTCCTCGCGTGCACCGGCGAGCGCCATCTGATACTGACTACGCGCGGCATTGACGGTATCTACAGCGGCTTTGTACTGCGCTTCCACCTCATCACGTTTCTGCGCGCTGACGACACCTTTGTCATACAGACGCTGCACGCGTTCGAAAGACTTACGGTAGATCTCTTCACCGGCTTTGGCTTTCTGATAGAGCTCGAACGCCCCTTGTATCTGTTCATTACGGGCACCGTTCTTGGCTTTTTGGTTAACGGCTTCCGCCATCTCACGAGCAGCGAGCGCCTGGGCTTTCTTGGCTTCCACTTCAGGCGAGTAGATGACCACGAGCGTATCGCCTTTCTTGACCTGCTCTCCTTCTTCGTACAGGTACATCTCTATACGTCCCGGCACCTTACCGGACACGCGGTATTCAGCGGCTTCCGCTTCGCCTTGGATAAGGGTCTTCTCCGGACGGAGTGCCAACACACCCACAACCGCCACAATAACGACTACTGTCAGCAGGGCAATCAGACCCAACAGCAGACTTTCTGTTTTTTTCTCTTTCATAAAAAATATCTCGTTATGTCGTTATAACGTTGATCGTTATATCGATGTTGTTACAACTCTCCTAAATACTTGCGAAGCAAGGTCTCTGTGTTCTTCGCCTCCACTTCAGCATCCACCAGATCGGTCGCGGCCGACAGCCACAGCGTCTGCGCTTGCATCAGTTCGGAAGCGGTGATCATACCGGCGTCATAGGACTCCTGTGCCATACGAAGCACTTCTTGTGCGTTCCGCTGAGTGAGTTGGGCAAGAACTATCTTCTGCTGCGCTTCCATCAGTTTTTGGTTAGCTTGGGTCGTTTGCAGCAACAGCAGTTCCCGCACCTCTTCTTCCTGCAACTCTGCCGCCCGGGCTGTGTGTTGCGCCGCTTTGAGACGATAGATATCGTCCGCGTGCACGATAGGGATGTTCACCACCACACCGGCTGTGAAGAAACCGGTGTTCTTCCAATCGTTACTCAGGCCGTTATTCGCGCTGATGTTGGAGTAGATATAATTGGCCGACGCCACGATGTTGGGTTGCAGACCGGCTGCAATCAGTTTGGCATTCGCTCTGGCCATCTCAGCGGCATTCTGCACCATCTGCAGTTCCGCGCGGTTATCAACCGACTGATTGAAGTCCGTCACGGTGTCGCGCAGAACAGGTTCGGTCAATTCGGTTATATCCACTTCGATCGGTTCATCCAGCGGTAATCCGCACACTTGTGCCAGCGCCATTTGCGAGAGGATGAGTCCGTTCTCCGCCTGCAGTTTCTTCACTTCTGCATCGCCGCGTTTGGTCGCCACATGCAGCAGGTCTGCTTGGGTAGCCACTCCTTCATTCACCGCCTCTTGCACATCGCGTTCCAATTGGCACAGGAGAGCGTAGTACTGTTCAGCCAGTTCTTTTTTCTTCGCCACGGCCACGACGCGCCAGTAAGCTTCATCCACCGCGACGATGACATCGTCATGTTTCTTATCGGCCTCGAGTGCAACGGTCTGTTCGGCTATCTGCGCCATGTGGTTGAGTTGAATAAGCCGTCCGCCTACGTATATGGGTTGCGTCACGCCTACCTGTGCCACGAACACATGGGTCGGGTCGAGGTTGAGTTGGTCGTATATCTGCTTGTACCCGTCGGCTATCATCTGTCCGGAGGCAGCAGCGAGTTGTTGCATCTGATCACCTACCAGCCCTGTTCCTTTCGTGCTCTGCACGAGTTGTCCCATGGCCGAACCTTCATCCCAGAAGAAATGCGACGAACCGTCTTGCGAGATGATGGCCGTTCCGGCACCCAGATCCATTTCCGATGGCAGGAGTGTCATTTTGGCAGTCGTCCATGAATATGCCGAATTGGCAGTCACACGCGGGAACATCGCCGCAACAGATGCTCTGCGGTTATCGGCTGCCGCTGCTTTCAGTTCCTGTGCGGACTGCGTCTGCGAGGCGCTCAACGCCATTTCACGGCATTGCTCCAGCGTGAGCGGACGCGACCATACGGGCGCGGAAAGCAATACTATAATAAGGAAAAGATTATTTCGCATTGCGTGTACCATGTAAGAAGATATTCATTCCGTTTATCTTATCGTTCGGATCATTGAGCGCCTTGCCGGCATAGGTCAGATTGAAACTGACATTACCGTTGCTCAGCATATGACCGGAACCGGACACTTGTACGTCATAGGTCTCGTTGCGATGGGTGATCGTGCCGAAAGCCAAAGTGTCTTGTGCCACTTCGACCTCAATATACCGATGCGTCGGGTGGATATAGATACTGTCTTTCGTGACGTTCGCACGGATGTCATAAGCATCGCCGCCGTTATGATTGAAGCTCATGATCACTTCGTGATCCTTGTCGGTAGTGGTGATGGACATCGTACCTGTCTCCGGCGTGAGATGCGTATCGCCTACCGCGTCCACGGTCACGACGCCTGACACCTTATAGGTATAGTTACCAACGAGGCTATATACCTCTTCGTTTTGCGTACAAGCGGTCAGCGCCAAGGCTAACACGCAAGAAAGAATGACATATGTTTTTTTCATTGTTTGTAAATTTTTAAACCGCAAGTATTGAAGCAAAAAGCATGCCAGATACAACATTTTAAAATAAAAAAAAATGCCACACCATTTCGGATGCAGCATTCTAACACAGTCTATCGCCATTATTGCCCGTTGTACATCTGTTGGGGCGTGAGGCTACCCCACTCTTTCCAGACGGGCAGAGAGGGATTATCGACGGTGGCATCTATGAGGACGTGCGTTTGGCGAATCACATTGTTCTCCAGGAACATTTTCTGTTCCGGCCAGAGCAGATGCATGTACGCCGCAACATCATGCGCACGGTCTTGGAACCGCCAAATAGAATAGTTCGCTCCTTGTTTATGAAGCCGCTGAACGAGGTAACTGCTTCCCCACATTCCCATACCGAACGCGCTGAAATGGTCGTACACGACCGCATTATCGTTCATACCGTGGAAGAAGAGAATCGGACAGGGGTTGTTTTGAAACTTAGGAGCCCCTTTCAGGCTGATGATACCTCCGGAGAAACTCATGACGCCTTTGAAGGCAAAATCGGCAGGTAAGCCTGTCGTTTGTCCGTTCGCCACTTGTTGCGCCGCCGCCAGACAGATGATAGCGCCTGCCGAGTTACCGGTGATGACTATATTGCGCACGTCGATACCCAGTTCCGGATGGGCATCGAGAAAAGCGATGGCGGAGAACAGATCCTCCACGCCCAGTTGCTGGGAGGTGTAGAACGGCCGCACGGATTTAGCCAGACCGGCCAGCCCTTTGCCCATCTTGTAGCCCTTCATTCCCAACCGATAATCGATGGAGATGACGGTATAACCGTCATTAGTCATGTCTTCGAACCACGGCCGCTGGTAGGCTTCGTTACGTGCACCGGACATAAATCCGCCGCCGAAGATATAGATAATAGCGGGTTTGGGGACACTGTCCAAGGAGGTTGGCACACCGGGTGCGGGACGATGGATATCCAGATACAAGGCACTCGTATCTTTGTTCGCATAGAGATACGTCTCCTGCGCAAAGGCAGAGAGGATGGCGCAAAAGGCTGCGCAAAGAAGGATGATTCGTTTCATGGTGCAAAGGTACAAAAAAAAGGTGAAAGGTGAAAGGTGAGAGGTGAAAGTTTTTTATTTTTGGGGATAAAATAGCACTTTTTATATTTTTTTGCCACGCGCGC
>JAFPNK010000082.1 GCA_017401985.1 Paludibacteraceae bacterium
GCTTCCGGTCACGGAATCCGTATCATCGGTGAACGTCTCGAACGGGAATCCATCGAAGCCGCACAACTCCGTATGGCTACTGCGCTCAACATCACCGAGTATGATGCCGTGACGAAAGATTTGGCACGTGCTAGCTACGTTGTTCCGCGTGATTATATCCTTTGGATATATGCTGCCGGACTTTTCTCCGAAGAAGACCGTCCTGATCTCCGAGAACTACCGGCTCTCCCGCCTCACGTTGATCCTTCGTCTGTTAGCCCCGAATCTAATTCGGGAACCTCTCTTCCCTTTAGGGAGGAGTCGGAGGTAGGCTCGTTATCTTATCGCGGCATTCCGTATGCCGACATCGTGCAGCAACTCATGCTCTCCATCGGAGCCGCTGACGGAGCCGAGCAAGGCGAACGCAACACCGTTTATTTTACACTCGCCAACTACATGCGCTACATCTGTGATTTCAACGTCGATCTGTTGCTGCAAGTGCTCCCGACTTTCGGTCTCTCTGAACCGGAAAGACGTCAAGTCATCGCTTCCGCTATCGGTCGTCCACGCAAAGGCTATCTGCCTACTGTGCTCCAGTCCGCAATAGCTATTTGTGAAAGAGAGTGTTCTGCTCTTGGCGGTATTCCGCCAATGGCTAAATCAACCGACTTGGCATTACCAGAACTGCCGCGTTTGCTCAAACTGGTATGCCGCCGCTTGCCCGAAGACTATCGTGCTGCGATGATCATTGCTTCGCTTCCTGTCCTCGGCACTTTGGCAACACGCATCCGTTTCGAGTATCTCGACCGTCAGGAACAATCGCTTTCGTTCTTCTCTTGTATCACCGCACCGGCTGCATCCGGTAAGTCGTTCATCCGCAAACCGCTGGATTTGCTCCTCACTCCGATCAACGAGCAAGACGCGATCGAACGCGAGAAAGAGCAAGCCTACAAGGACAAACTCCGCGCGTCCAAGAACAGCAAGAACCAACCCGAAGACCCGCACGCGTGTCCGCGTAACAATGGCGTAGCCATTAGTATCGCCAAGTTGCTCCAGTTGCTCACCTATGCCGAAGGCAAACACCTCATTGGTATCGGTGAGGAAATGGACACGCTGGTCAAGTCCGAACGAGCCGGTGTTTGGTCGCAGAAAAGCGATATCTACCGTCTGGCCTTTGATAACGCGGAATACGGTCAAGCCTACATGTCCGATGCTTCGTTCAATGCGCACATCAAGGTCTATTATAACCTGCTTCTGACTGGAACTCCCAACTCTATGAAGCGGTTCTTCAAAGACCTCGAAAACGGACTTGCAACACGTGTATGTTTCGCACAATTACCGGACACCAGTTTCACCGAAATCCCTGTCTTTGCTCCATATACGGAAGCAGAACGAGCAGAGATTATTCGTTGGGCGCGACAACTGGACGCAGAGCAAGGAACCATCGTCTGTCCGCAACTCAGTCAAACTATCGCTAACTGGCTTGAAGCCAAGCGTCAGCAAGCCATCGACGCAGACTCTCACGCTATGGATACACTTCGTCGTCGTGCAGGTGTCATCGGCTTCCGCGCAGGTATGCTCTGCTATCTCCTTGAAAACCGCAAGTTCACCAAGACCGTAGGCCAGTTCGCAGAATGGGTTGCTGAATATGTGTTCCGCAATCAGATGGAACTCTGGGGCGATCAACTCGAACAAGAGTTAACCGGCGCACTCGACATCTTCTCCGGTGAACGTGGTTCAGCAACTTCGCTACTTGAACTGCTTCCGGCAGAGTTTACCAACGCCGACCTCATCAAGCTTCGTGCCCGCAAAGGTCAGTCCGTCAAAGGTTCTGCTATCAGCATGGTTCTCAACCGCTGGCGTGGTAACGGCAAGATCGAAAAACTCTCCGACACCAAGTGGAAGAAACTCTAATTTTGTTCAGTGCTCGTGATGTCAAACACGAGATTCGGAAGAGGCGAGCAGCAGTGCTCGTCTCTTTCACACTTTCACACTTTCACACAAAATTGTAGCAAAATTCACTTTTTAGAACGATTTTTTTAAATAAATTTGCACAATCCATTTTTTTTTATTACCTTTGCACCCGAAATGGGTGCATAACGCAGCGCGCGTGTACGATAAGGTGCTCATTTCTTGGAATTCTATCTACGCCGATCTCTTTCGTGGAGAGGGTTAGAGGGATTCATTACATATTGAAAAGGCGTTTATTGACGCTTTGTTGTTGGCAAATCAAAAGCTTCGCAAACTTTTATCAATTCAGACCTTCACAAAGTACGCAATTGAACGCCTACGGGTATGACGATAAATACTCGTCCTGCTATCTTGGCAGGCGTGTTGTCATATCGGCGTAGGTTTCATTGTTGTTTATAGTCTGATAGGTTAGCGAAGGCCTCGATTTGCGATAAGCAACAACGAGGTCTGCGCTTTTTATGTGTATTTTAGAACAGCAATTAAATAAACAATCCGTTGGCGGAATTAATTTAAGTTGATAAATATGAGTAAAAAGTTGCACATATCGCTGATTTTTAGTAACTTAGTGGTGTTCAAAACATTAAGTCCAAACCATCGTATGTACAACCTTTATACAAAATTCGTCAAAATAC
>JAFPNK010000083.1 GCA_017401985.1 Paludibacteraceae bacterium
CGATTTTGCGATTGAGAAAAATGAACAATGAACAGGACAATCGTCAATTTTTTGAATTTTTAATTTCTAAAATTTGCATATGTGCAAAAAAAGTAGTACCTTTGCAGCCGCAAAGGTTTTAAGCACGATTGAAACATGACTAAAAGTAACTGGAGAAAACAGCTTTTTGACATTATTGAAACGGATAGTAATTCGTGGGCAAGCAGGATATATGATTGGTTGATGCTGGCATTTATTGTCATCAGCATCGTCCCCTTGGCTTTTCGCGAGCAAAACATCTGGTTTGTGTGGTTCGACAAAGTGTCCGTCACGGTCTTTATCATCGATTATCTGTTGCGTTGGATGACGGCCGATTACCGGCTGCCTAAACGCCCCCGAACAGTAGCGTTCCTGACTTACCCCTTCACCGCTTTTGCCATCCTCGATCTGCTGTCTATCTTACCATCTGTTCTGGTGATGAACAAAGCATTCAAGTTGTTGCGTATCACGCGATTGGCTAAGATCTTACGCGTGTTCAAGTTCATTCGCTACTCCAAGAATGTGCAGATCCTTTTGCGTGTCCTGCGCAAAGAAAAAAGCATCCTGCTCACCATCTTCGGCATCGCCGTGTTCTATATCTTTGTAACGGCGCTCGTGATGTTCAATGTGGAAGAATCCGCGATGTTCTCGGACTTTTTCGACGCCCTCTATTGGGCCACCACCACGCTGACCACGGTTGGTTATGGAGACATATGCCCGTCCACCGATCTGGGACGTGTCATCAGTATGATCTCCGCCGTCCTCGGCGTAGCCGTCATCGCGCTCCCGTCCGGTGTGATTACCGCCAGTTACCTCGATGAACTCCGAGAGGCCAAGAAAGAGAAGAAAAAATAATTCTCCGCACCATTTTTTGCAAATTTATTTGCATATATCAAAAAAAAGTTGTAATTTTGCACCCGAATAAATTGCTCCGGTTCTAAACCGGTTGCAGCGGTTTTAATGACACAGAAGATGACAAAACTCAGTGTTAATATCAATAAGGTCGCTACGTTGCGTAACGCGCGTGGCGGTAATCTACCTGATGTTCAGCGTTTTGCGGTTGATTGCGAGCTGTTCGGCGCGCAGGGAATAACGGTGCATCCGCGCCCTGACGAGCGTCATATTCGTAGGGAGGATGTGTACCAGCTCAAATCGATGGTCACGACGGAACTGAATGTGGAGGGTAACCCGACGGATGAGTTTCTGGCGCTGGTGACGGATATCCGTCCTACTCAAGTGACGCTCGTGCCGGACGATCCGAACCAGCTGACGTCCAATCACGGATGGGACACCAGACGCAACCTTGATTTTCTCAAGGGAGTGGTCAACCAATTGCACGCCTCTCGTATCCGTGTCAGCATTTTTGTGGACCCGGATCCGGTGATGGTGGAGTATGCGCTCCGCACCGGTGCCGACCGTGTAGAACTGTACACCGGCCCGTACGCTGAACTATTTGCCGAGAACCCGAAAAAAGCGATCGAGAAATACCGCCCCGCGGCAGAGAAAGCGCACGAACTGGGACTTGGAATGAACGCCGGACACGACCTCAATCTCAAGAACCTCAAGCCTTTCGTTCAGGCTTTCCCCTGGACCGCAGAGGTGTCCATCGGACACGCTATCGTCTGCGATGCCCTGTACCTGGGTATCCAAGAAACGATTCAAGAATACCTGGATTGCTTGAAAAAATAAATCAAAAATTTGAAATCAAAAATCACAAATCATAAATAATAACTATGTTATTACAAATTGACACAACATTCGCTGCGGAACCGATTCAGGCAGCTATCGAAGAAACAACTCAGTCGATGAATCTCTGGGAAATGGCCATGTATGGCGGATGGATCATGATTATTCTGGCTATCCTTCTGGCTGGTGCATGTTATATATTCATTGAGCGCCTTGTGGTACTCAAGCAAGCTACACGCGAAGACAAATCCTTCATGGACCGCATTCGCGATTATATCCATGACGGCAAGATTGACTCCGCGCTCAACCTCTGCAAACAAACGGACACTCCTTCCGCGCACATGATTGAGAAAGGAATCTCGCGTATCGGTCGTCCGATGCAAGACGTGCAGGTGGCTGTGGAGAACGTAGGTAACATCGAGGTTGGCCGTCTGGAGAAGGGTCTGGTTATCATGGCCACCATCGCCGGAGGAGCTCCGATGCTCGGTTTCCTCGGTACGGTAATCGGTATGGTGCAGACCTTCTATGACATGGCTCAGACTTCCGGCGGTATGATCGAGATGTCCACCCTCTCTTCGGGTATGTACCAGGCGATGGTAACTACCATCGGTGGTCTGATTGTCGGTATCCTGGCAATGTTCGCCTACAACTTCCTCGTGGCTCGTATCGACCGCGTCGTTCGCCTGCTCGAGAGCCGCACAATGGAATTCATGGACCTGCTCAACGAACCTGCTTAATCTGATTTCTGAACACTGAAAGCTGAAAACTTATGGCTCTAAAGAGACGAAACAGGGTAGAAGCGACGTTCGCTATGTCGTCGATGACGGACTTGATTTTCCTCTTGCTCCTCTTCTTCGTCATGGCCTCCACTATGAGCTCACCCAATGATATCAAAATCAACCTGCCTACCGCGCGTGCCAAGAAGACGACGCAACCGCAGGTGGCGAAAGTGTCCATCGATAACCTCGGCAATTATTTCGTAGCCCTGGGACAACAGAAACCCGTGGCCATCGATCCCGATAATCTTGAGGGTTATCTGAGTGGTATTCAGCAGTCCGATTCGACCATGTACATCGCGCTGCATGCCGACGAGGACGTAGCCTACAAAGAGGTCGTTCGTGTCCTCGATATAGCGAATGAACATCATATGAAACTGGTTGTGGCTACCAAAAGACAGTAAAACCAACCATTCATGACTAAAAAGCAAAAACGACATATTATTGCAACCGTCGGCACGGTGCTCTTTATGCTCTTCGTGTTCCTTGTCCTTTGGTTCGCACGCATGATAGCCATCCTTCCTGAACAGGAAGAAGGCATCGAGGTGGCGTTCGGCAACGTGGAAGACGCAGGAGGATACATGCCCGAGCAATCGGAAACCCTGCCTATGCCAACCCCCGAGACCACGGTTCCTGAACAGCCCTCTGCTCCTTCAGACAACGAGCTGATTACGCAGGAAGATCCGGAGGCTATTGCGCTTCGTAAAGCACGCGAAGAGGCGGAGAGAAAACGCCAGCAGGCCGAAGCTGAGGAACGCAGACGTCAACGCGAGGAACAGGCACGTCTGGAAGAGGAACGCAGAGCCCGCGAAGCGGCTGAAGCCGAGCGTCGCGCCAAAGAGGCTGAAGCCATCGCTCGTGCTCAAGGAATGGGTGCACTCTTCGGACAAACAGGCAACACCTCCGGCTCCGGCGACGGACAAGGAAACGGACAGAAAGGTAACCCCATCGGACACGGCTCCGTGGGCTCTAGAGATGGACGTATTGGTGGTTTAGCAGGACGTAATATAAGAAATGGTAAATTACCAGAACCTACATGTGAGTTCCAACATTATGGTGTAGTTGTGGTTAAAATACGTTTAGATAAGGAGGGTAATGTGATAAGTGCGGTTAGCACTACAGGAACTAATACTAGTGATCAGGCCATGATTCAATGTGCAATAAATGCAATTAAAAATACTAAGTGGACTGCGGGAGAGGGAGAATCTATCGGAACGATAACATATACATTTAATATGAACTAGTACCTCGGGACGTAAAAAGATTTTGTCTTTTTGCGGACCGAAGAGCGGAGGCCCCGAGAGACTTACCATAAAAACGTGTTTTTATGCAGTCAGAGGGTGACGAACGCGAGGAACAATTACCTATATATTTAAGTTTAATTAATTTGTAATTCGTAATTTCATTAAATTTATGAACTACTTGTTCTTAGACAATGGTTTCGAAGAAATCGAAGCAATCACTACAATTGATTTACTCCGTCGTGCGAAGATCGCACTGACCACTGTGTCTGTTACCGGCAACCCGATGGTGCTGGGCGCACATAACATCGCCGTGGAAGCGGACGGACTGATTGAACGTATAGACTTCTCCGACGCAGAGATGCTAATCTTGCCCGGTGGACAAACCAAATTGGGCGATTGTTCCGCGTTGTGCGAACTGCTCGTCGAGCATAACAAAGCCGACAAACCAATTGCTGCTATCTGTGCAGCACCGATGGTGTTGGGCAAATTAGGTATCTTGAAAGGAAAACAGGCAACCTGTTATCCCGGTTGTCAGGAACCCCTTGGAGAGAGTTATGTGGGCGGCCTCGTGGTGGAATCGAAAAACATCATCACGGCGAAAGGTCCCGGCCTGAGCGCTGACTTCGCTTTCTGCATCATCGAGCATCTCGCTTCGTCCGAAGTGGCAGATGCTGTATATGATGCCGCGCAATATTGATTCATCCCGAAAACGATAACTATGGAAGAGAACAAAGCGATTGAGGGTGCGAAACCCGGACGGAGTTTCTCGCAAATGAACGTGTTTGAGAAACTCTTGTATATGATCAAATCGATAGGTGGAACATTAGTCTATCCGAACGTGCTACTGTTCCAGTTGGTCAGGTCTCGTAGTGTATCGACGAAACAGAAACTGCTTATCTTCGGTGCTTTGCTGTACATCCTCAGCCCGATAGACTTTATCTCTGAGGTGTTAGTGTGGGGCTTAGGATTTGCAGACGATCTGGTGGCTGTGATAGCGGTTATCACTGCTTTACTTACCTGTTTTACAGACGAAGTACAAGCGGAAACCAAAGCCTTGATGCGACGCCATCTCGGCGAATATGACGACCGCGGAATAGAGGCGTTGTCCAAGATCATCCAGACGGCTAACCATGCAGTGCTTCTCAAAAAAATGGGCGGTAATACTACCGCACCGAAACCTACTGAACCGCAAACGGTTAAACCGATAGATGTAGAGGTGGAAGAAGTGAAGGTTATCCAAGAAGCTAAACCTGCTGACACCAAAGAGGCTTAACGCAGACCCGCTATCTTGTGTAACTGAACGCTTAAGCGCCAGAAGGGGTGATCCAGTATATATCGGACGGTTTCATCCAAATTATCATTACTGTCATTCTCCCATTCGTCAATACCGCTTTCCATAAGCAGTTCACCGTTGTATCGTAGAGGCTGTAACATCCAATGTTCAGCCTCTAATTGTGTCCGCCAAATCTCCGGATCGTAGTCACCGGTGAACACTACTTTCACTTCATTGACGTGTTTTAAAGCAATCGTCGTGCCATGTTTAGGCGAACAAGTGATCCAGTCAATACCTTCCGGTAACGGACGAGTACCGTTCGTCTCAATACAAATATAAAAACCTGCTTTGTGCAGCGCTTCTATCAGCATTGCATTCACCTGCAGGCTCGGTTCGCCGCCGGTGAGCACGCACATCTTACGGCGCTCGTTCGGCAGGTCGTACAGCGACAGCATCTCGGTTACGATCTGTTCCGCACTCATCTGAGTGTACTCCGAGAACTCGGTGTCGCACCACGGACAACGCAGGTTACAGCCGCTGAAGCGAACAAACACAGCGGGAATCCCACTGTGCGCACCTTCGCCCTGAAGCGTATAGAATATTTCGTTAACTTTATACATGACTAGTTGTCTAGACGTCTAGATGACTAGGCGACTAGTCTCTTTCGTAGATCGCAACATTCCCCTCACTTTCCTGAACGCTCACTTTGTAGCAATTCTCCACATGGTCGCAGATCCATTTGGCGATGTTCTCCGCAGACGGATTCACATCCAGCACCTCATTGATATATTTGTGGTCAAACGTGTCCTTCACCACTTTCTTGATGTGCGTGAAGTCCGTTACCATTCCGTCTCTGTTCAACTCCTTCGCCTTGCAATAAACCACAATGATCCAATTATGGCCGTGCAGCGACTCACATTTGCTCTCGTACGACAGCGTCAAATTATGTGCTGCCGAAATCTCTATTGTCTTTTGTACGTAGTACATAGTTCTTCAATTCTCAATCTTCAATCTCACTCTGCGCCTCGCGCAATGCTTCTTCCCGTTCGCGACACGTTCCGCATACACCGCAAGGCTTGTCGCCTCCTTTGTAGCAACTCCAGGTCTCATCGTAATTGATACCGAGCTTGAGTCCGTGCCGTACAATCTCCGTTTTGGAGATGTTCGTGTAGGGCGTCAATAGATGTACGCCGTTCCAAGTACCGGCATGAACCGCCTTGTCCATCGCATCCACGAACTCCGGACGGCAGTCGGGATAAATAGTATGGTCCCCGGCATGGTTGGCTAACATGATATATTGCAACTTCTCGTTCTCCGCGATGCCCGCTGCAATAGATAACATGATTCCGTTACGGAACGGAACCACGGTGGATTTCATATTCGGCTCGTCATAATTGCCTTCCGGAATCGCCTCCGCGCCTTCTAAAAGCGAGGAGTGAAACAACTCCTTGAAGAACGGCAACCGAACGATCTTGTGCGGAATTCCAAGCCGCTCGCAATGCAGTTTGGCGAACGCTAACTCCTTGTCGTTATGATTGCTGCCGTAGTGAAACGACACTGCTAACGCAATGCGGTTGCGGAACTCATACAGCATCGTGGTCGAATCCAATCCTCCGGAAAGTACAATTAATGAATCCTTCATCCTTTCACCTTTCACCTTTCACCTTTAATTGCTCAAAAAGTCGCTGCTTTTTGAGCTCCTGATGCTCCGCATCTGCGTAGTTGGCAAACGGATAGATACTGATACCGCCTCGGGGCATGAAAAAACCCGTCACCTCCAGATACTTCGGATCCATCAACTTCACCAGATCCTTCATGATGATGTTCACGCAGTCCTCATGAAAATCGCCGTGGTTGCGGAACGAGAACAAGTAGAGTTTAAGGCTCTTGCTCTCTACCATTCGCTCTCTCGGGATATAACTGATGTACAGATGTCCGAAATCAGGCTGTCCGGTCTTCGGACACAGCGTGGTGAACTCCGGACAATTGAATGTAACCAGATATTCGTTCTCGGGGTGCTTGTTCTCAAACGTCTCCAGCACCTCGGGGTTATATTGGTCGCTGTACTTCGTGCCTTGGTTGCCGAGCAGCGTTACGCCTTCTAATTCTTTCTCTGTTCGCATGGCTTATCGCATCAGTTTAATCGTTTGCCCGTTCTCAGTGATGATCAGATAAACGCCGTGAGGCAATTCCATCTGATAGATGTCCTCATTCGTGGTGGCAATCTTACGTCCGTAGATGTCAAACACATTCACCCACTGTCCGGCTTCATACACATCCTCCAGTCCTTGCGGAGCATATTGACGAACCGTTACGAAATAAACACGGCTGCTGATATAATCCGAGACAATGAACTTAGCCGGCAGGAACGAACTGTACTGCAGATCTACTTCCTCACCAATAGCCGGCGTTACATGCGTGTAAGTCGGGTCGGCCAGTGTGATAGAAGGCTTAACAGCAGTCAGATCCAAATCGGTGATCTGTGTAGTGTCGATAGTAACGGTGATCGTGTTCTCTGCGTCGTTGATGATTCCGTCCACGCCGGCAATAGAAAAGCGATCAATCCGCAGTGTCGGAGCAATGAACGTAGGCAAGTTCTCGTCCAGCAGATAGCTAACAATCGCATCCAACAACGCTTTTCCTTGAATGCTCAACTTGTTTCCAGCTCCGATGGCCATAGGCATACAGATGTATTTCTTGCCGCCGCGCATTGCTGCCGGAATCTCATGAATAGCAGTCTGTAACTCGCCGTCCTGGTCGTAGTCCTCAATATTACGGGTGTAACCCGTAGCGAGACAGAGCGTGTTCTGCATCGCCTCACCGGAAATGGCAATAGGCATAATACCGTTGCGTTCCACTTTGTCGAATACCGACAGTTTATCTCCGACTTTCAGATTGAAGCGGGAGAAGATAGGATGGTCATTGCGTTGAACGAAGATGTTACAACCGTTATGCGTAATCGTATCTACCGTTCCGTTGTCCGGATAACCCCATCCAAGACGGTCGGGCGAATAGGTGAAGCCCTGCAGGTTCAGAACCGGCACATTGACACCTCCGCGAACAATCGCCAAAACCTCCGCGTTGTCTGCATCCGCATCTTCGGAAATCAAGATCCATTTGTATTGGGCATATTGATCCGGTGTACGCAGTCCCTCCGTACGCGCTTTGCGGGCAACCAGATTCTTGTTGCCTCCTGCTGCGCTGGTCAGGTATTGATAAACAGGATCGTTCTCGTACGACAGGTTGTTCTTATACAGATACATGATCGGGTTATTACCCATATTCAACTCGCGTACTACCACTGTTCCTGTCAGGGTAGTGTCCGCGCCATCCACCGTGATAGAGTAGGGGTATGTACCGACTGCTGTAGGACGACCGCTGATCGTATACGTGCCGTTATTGCCACTACCGGTAATACCTGCCGGTACGGTCTGTGTCCACGTTAACCGAACATTGTCTGCACTCAAAGCATAGTAGTGGAAGACAACAGGCTCCTCTATGTCTTCATTGACATAAGCGTCAATATTCAGCACGGATGCGGCCTTAATGGAAGATTTGACAATGAACGAACCCGGAACACGAGTAGTCTCAATATTGTTATGGTACGATACCACATTGTAGTGATAAACACCAACCGGACAATTGGCTACACCGCTTAATAGCAGTGTGTCGGAGAGCGAACCTTCAATCTTAGTCAACGCCAGACCGGTTCCTACAGGACCATCCCATTCCAAACGAGTCTCTGCACCGGCTATGTTATTGTACTTGGTGACATATGTCACCGGGCGAATAGCCGCTGTCTGATAAATCACCTGGGTGCTATCGTTACCCTTTAACCACTTGGTGCGCGGCTCTTGTGCTACGCGCAGTGAGAAACCGCCCATGTAACATACATTGGATCCGGAACATGTAGTGGAAATCTCAATTAAGTGCTCGCCGGTCGTCATGGGATAGCGGCGAATGGTGTAGGCGGTCGTGTTGTATAGGGAAGCATCTATGGGTTGTTCTACACCATCAATCTTCACAACAAAAATCTGATCCCCATTCTTCGGATCCAGTTTTTTGTCCATTCCCCACAAGGAGAATTGGTCAAAGCCCTTCACATGGAACTGATATGTATCAGATTCTCCAAGACGGTGTTCACGAATCGTTTTGGTGGCAAAAACAAACTCGTCTTCCGAAGTGGCAGCCTTACACTCAGAGTGACTGTAAACGGTGCCTTCAAACCACTTGTCTCCTTCTCGTCCTACGTTTTTCGTAGTAGTGGTAGATCCACTGATGCCATCTGCCTTACATTCTGCAGCAGGTGTGGTGGAGAAGGTCGGGAAACCGCCTGATGGGGTCTGCTCCGTGTAATATACCTCATATTCGCGTCCTCCAACATACGTTAAAGGCGTGTTGTAGCCGCCCGCAAGCTCTATCGCTTCGTATTTCTCCGGAACGTGAAGTGTCAGATTCGTACTCGGTACCGAAGAAGCGGCAGTAACCGTCACGGTACATGAAGCCGTAAAACCGCCTTCCGAGGTAGCCGTAATAGTGGCGGTACCTTCTGCTACACCGTTGACTACGCCGTTATTAACCGTGGCTACAGCAGGGTTGTTGCTGGTCCAAGTAATAGCCTTGCCGCTGTTCGCATTCGTCGGGGTATAAGTTACCGTTAACGTCTCTGTAGTACCGGCAGAAATAGAAGCAGTGCTCTTGTTCAAACTGATGCCAGTAACGGCTGTCGGGGGTGCCGGTGCAGTGACTGTCACCTGACATGTGGCTGTCTTGCCTCCGTCCGTGGTGGTAACAGTAATAGTGGCGGTGCCTTGCGCATTCGCCGTTACTTTACCGGTCTGATCCACCGATGCCACCGAAGCGTCCGAACTGCTCCAGGTAACACTCTTGTCATCCGCATTGCTCGGCGCAACAGTAGCAGTCAACTGCTCGTCCTGTCCCTGCTCAATACTTGTGCTCGTCTTATTCAACGACACACCCGTCACCGCTACCGGGGTGGCAGGACCACTCGGTGACCATTTGATCTGAGTGATATATCCTTTCGTGGTCGTTTCAATCCATAGTAATCCACTCGTGGGGGTTAATGTGCCGGAAGTGGTGTTGGCTGTATACGCTGCGTCTAATGAGGTGCCTGTGGCAGAACCATCAAAAATCTTGTATTTACCTATATTGTTTGAGCATGAAATAGTGAGGGTTCCACTTCCCGATACGTACAAGCGAATGAGCCGATTCTTTTTAATATTCGTTGTCCCATCCAAGTCGTAAACAGTTCCGCTTCCGGTGGCTCCGTTTTCTTTGAGGTAACCGTCCTTGGTGCCTGATTTGGCTACAATAGCATCGGATGAACCTGCGGAATAACGCATTTCTGTCACACCATCATTCGCGGTGAATGAATACGAAGTTCCATTGGAGAAACTTTGAGCGGGTCTGTCTGAAAAATCCCAAATGATGTCTGTCGCTTTGGATTCAAGTACACCAAAGGTCGAAATGACACACAAAGTGAAACATACTTTTCTTAAAATGTTTTTCATATTTTTTGTGTTATTTTTATTCCGTTTCTGTATGCCCGTATTAGGGGATATTAATTCACGCTGCAAAATTACTACTTTTTTTGCACATAAATGTGCATATATTGAAAAAAAATGTGTAAAAATTGATATTTTATGTAAAAATTCATCGCGCGTACCTTTTTTATTTGTATATGTCAGAATTTTTTTGTACCTTTGTGCGGTTTTTTGTTAAAACCGAACAAATGATGTATAACAAACAGATTTGAATACAATGAGAAAATCAATTTTATCCGTAGCGCTCTGCCTTTTGGCATCGCTTACGATGACTGCGCAAACGGTCGATAAATCGAAAGTAACGTCAAATGCAGAAGCTGCTGCTAAAGCAGGTGACGCCCTCAAAGCTGCCGACACAGGTGATAAGGCGTGGAAATTCGATGGTACAGTGGGACTCAATGCTGCGGCTACGGGACTCGTTAACTGGGCTGCCGGTGGTAAGAATAACGTGAACGGCATTGCGTATGCGAAGTTGCACTTGCTCTATCACAAGAATGCGTTTGCATGGGAGACCAATTTTGATACAGATTACGGAATGACTTGGATTGATCAGGACGAAGATGCTTTCCAGAAATCCAGCGATAATATCAAACTGGCTACCAAATTCGGTTGGGAATTCAAGCCGACCTGGTACCTCACCGTGATGGGATCTTTCCAGAGCCAGTATGCGCTTGGCCGCAGTTACGAAACTGGTTACAACCCCATTATCTCCAAGTGGCTCGCTCCTTCATACACCGATGTATCAGTCGGTATTGACTGGAAGAAGAGCGTCAACGGCGCAGACTTCTCCCTCTACCTCTCCCCGATCGCAGGACGTGTTACCACCGCTTACGTAGGCGACAAATGGAATGAGAAATACACACTTGAGGCATGGCAGGCGCTCAATCCGTCCGGCACCGCTTCTACACTCATCTATGAGGCCGAGAAAGCACTGCACACCGACCTGGCTTCTTCGCTCAAGGATCGTTATGGCGTCGTTTATTACGATGCGAATGGTAACAAAATGTACGACCGCAATGCACGTGCTGAGTTCGGTTTGAGCTTCAAAGGCGCTATCGCATACACATACAACGATTTCAAAATCGGAACCACGCTCGCGCTCTTCACTCCGTACGCGGGTAAAGGCTATGCTATTAGTGATCCGTATTTCCAGTACTCGAACATGAACCGCCATTTTGGTCAGTTCGATGTAGACTGGGATGTAATGATGAGCTATCAGTTCCTCAAATGCCTGCAGGTGACGCTTCAAACGAACCTCAAGTACTATCCGGGTACCCTTATCGCAGATAAGAACGGAAACTTGGCAGAGCGCGTACAGTTCAAAGGTGTTATCGGCCTCGGCGTAGGTTATAGCTTCTGATATGCAGGCTCTCTCTGACTTATCGCAAAATGTGCATCTCTTGCTACAGCGCTACGAAGCGTTGCAGCAGGAGAATGTAGCATTGCGTTTGGAGTCCGAGCGGCAACGGCAGGAATTAATTCGTACGCATGCGGAATTGCTGGATTTGCAGCAGAAGAATCGCCGCATAGCCACAGCGAATGCCCTCTCTGCTGCGGAAACGAATGAAGAAGCACTCAAGCGTATCAATGCGCTCATCGCTCAAGTCGATAGAGCCATCGCCGCGCTAAAGCGCTGACTATCGACTAACGACTAACGACTAGTGACAGATAAGCAACATATCAACCTCCATCTCGATGCCCACACCGTAGGCCTCGATGTACCGCGTGAACAGGAACCCAACTACCGCGCGGCAGCGGATTTGTTGAACAGACGCTATCAGTATTACCTTAAACTGCGGCCTAACGCGTCCGCAGAACAATTATGGATGTACACTGCGCTCGAAGTGGCGGTGGCCCTCCAATCCGATGCGCGCGAGAAAAACCTGGCGCCCGTCGAGAAAGAGATAAAAGAATTGAACCAACTAATTAATAACACGATAAACAAATGACTACATCAATCATTATTGTCATCAGCGTAGGATCCGGACTTCTCGTTGGAGCCGGTATTTACTACCTCATCTCTCGCCTTTCTGCGGCTAACTTGCTCAAGAAAGCAGCCGAAGAAGCAGAGGTGATGAAGAAAAATAAGATTGTTGAGGCTAAGGAGAAATTTATCGCCCTGAAGTTAGAGCACGACAATGCCGTGCGCGAGCAGGACAAACGCATACAGCAACACGAACAACGTTTGCAACAACGTGAGCAACAGCTCAATCAGCGTCAGGGAGATGTTCAACGTGCCCTCAACGAAGTAAATCAAAAAACACAAGCCGTTGACCAGCGCCAGCAAGCGCTTGACTTTAAGCAACAGGAAGTGGAAAAAATGCATCAACAGGCAGAGAAGCAGTTGGAGCAGTTAAGCGGTATGTCGGCCGAGGAAGCGAAGAAACAACTCGTCGAAGCGCTTAAGGATGAAGCCAAAACCGCGGCATTGTCGTATATCAACGAGATCATGGACAATGCACGACTCGAAGCGAACAAAGAGGCCAAGAAAATCATCATCCAGACCATCCAACGTGTTGCTTCCGAGACTGCTGCAGAGAGCACCGTTTCGGTATTCCATATTGAGAATGACGAAGTCAAAGGTCGTATCATCGGTCGCGAAGGACGTAATATCCGTGCGCTCGAAGCAGCTACCGGCGTGGAGATCGTCGTTGACGATACACCCGAAGCTATCACCCTCTCCGCTTTCGATCCCGTACGCCGTGAAATAGCACGCCTCTCTTTGCACCAACTCGTGCAAGACGGACGTATTCACCCGGCACGTATCGAGGAAGTGGTTGCAAAAGTGACCAAACAAGTGGAAGATGAGATCATCGAGGTGGGCAAACGTACCACCATCGACCTTGGTATTCACGGCCTCCATCCGGAACTGGTTCGCTTAGTCGGCAAAATGAAATACCGTTCGTCTTATGGACAGAACCTGTTGCAACACAGCCGCGAGACCGCTAACCTCTGTGCCGCTATGGCCGGAGAATTAGGCCTGAACGTCAAAGCAGCCAAACGCGCAGGATTGCTGCACGATATTGGAAAAGTGGCAGACGATGATGTTGAACTGCCGCACGCAGAACTGGGTATGAAACTCTGTGAGAAATACGGAGAGAAACCGGATATCTGCAATGCTGTCGGTGCACACCATGACGAGTGTGAGATGAAATCACTCATCGCTCCTATTGTCCAAGCGTGTGACGCGATCTCCGGTGCCCGTCCGGGAGCCCGTCGCGAGATAGTCGAGTCGTACGTGAAGCGTCTCAAAGATCTGGAGAACCTCGCTATGTCCTTCCCGGGCGTAGTAAAGACCTACGCACTCCAGGCCGGTCGCGAACTGCGTGTCATCGTAGGTGCAGACAAGATCTCCGATAAGGATACCGAACTCCTCTCCTTCGATCTGGCGAAACGTATTCAAGACGAAATGACGTACCCAGGACAAGTGAAGGTAACCGTCATCCGCGAGGTGCGCGCAGTAAACGTCGCAAAATAAATCCGCCAATTTTGGCGGATCATAAATAGAATTCTTTGCAGAGTTCCGAATAGGCGGCTGAACGGCCGCCTTTTTCGTTCTCAAGAACAAGGGTGTCGGTTTTGGGCGTGACCACGTGATCACGTGATCTCGTGATCTCGAAAGCCATTAACACTCGTCTCGCCGGCTTCGTCTCCTTGCTATACACGCGCGTCACGTGCGTGCAATATAAGGAGTAGCGTTCTGCAGTCTGTCTAATCTCCTGTTCTGCCTCCGCAGGAAGAATAATCGCTAACTGTCCATCCGCTGCCAGCAAGCGTGCGCAGTGTTGAATCAAGTCCTCATAACTCAGACTATCCGTGTGGCGTGCCAATTCCCGTCCCTTATCAGGATTCTTCAAACTGTTTTGAAAATAGGGCGGGTTAGAGACGATCAGATCGTATTTCGTTTTCGGCTTCCAGTCTTGCAATGAAGACCTGAAAACTGAACACTGATGGCTGAATACTGATTGCTCAAAATTCTCCTTTGCCTGCTTTACTGCCGCTTCATCAATATCAATGGCATCAATCTGCGCCTTCGGACAGCGTTGCGCTAACATGAGAGCAATGAGACCGGAACCTGTGCCGACGTCCAAAATTCTAAAATTTGAAATATCAAATCTAAAATGGGATGTTGGGCACCAACATCCTAAGAGCACCCCGTCCGTGCCTACTTTCATTGCGCACCGGTCGTGCCAAACAGTGAACTGCTTAAAGCGGAAGTTCGGTGTGCTCATGATGACAACAATGATCGTGATCGTGATACTCCATCACGCAGTGAACGGCCAGGTAAACGCCTAAAATCAAGAATAACACTGCGCATATATGGCGGAACCATTTTTCGAACGAATTCATCTTACTCGTCAACTTGGCGATGCTCACCGCGCTGTAACTAACGAGCCATGCAATCAGCATGATTGGCAGACCTGTTCCCAAACCGAATACGATCGGCATCAACCAGTTCAAACCGCTCGGCAGCGTCAGCGTGATATCAATCATCGTCAGGAAATAGATCAAACGGTGCGGGCAGAACGCAATCGCGAAGAAAATACCCAAGATAAACGACCAAAGCCAACTCTCTTTGCTATCCGTCTCTTTCAGCCACTTACTGATTCCGTGGTCGTGCTCATGGTGATGATGTCCGCTGAAAAGTAGTACAACACCGCAAATGAGCATAAAACCGGCCAGAATAGGTTCTCCCCAATGGCTCAGCACGTGTTGGATGCCATCGGTCTGTGCGCCCATTAAAAACGGAATGCTGAGTAGCACATAAGTCGCTAATTTACCTAACACAAACATCAATCCGTTCGTCAGAACCAGACGTTTGTTGTTAATCTCTTTATCGATGTATCCAATCGCGGTAATGCTCGTCATCAGCGTGCACGGATCCAAAATAGTCAGCAATCCAAGCAGCAGAGCCGTACCAAGTTGTATAAATAATTCGGACATAAAACGCTCTTTCTCGAAAAACGGGTGCAAAGGTACAAAAAAATTTGCATATGTCAAAATAATTTAGTAATTTTGTGCCCGCAATGGTAAAAATTGGTCGATACATAGGGGTGTGTCTGCTGGCGATGAGCCTTTGGGCTTTCGTTTCCTGCTCGTCAGATGCTGAGAACTTACAGAAAAAGCAGCAGAAAGCAGAGCAACAAACGGCCGTTTTGTGCGATGCGCTGATTCGTAATACCTCCTTGGATAGCATTCGCCTGATAGCGGAGAAAGATCCGGAGGTGCTCTTTTATATCTTCGATTCGCGCCAAATGGTCTATTGGTCCAGTAACCGCCTTGCGTCGGATGAAGTGTATCTTAACGCTTACGACACTTGGCGCGACATGACGTTCAGCAATGCCCAAACCAAAGCCCGTTGGACCAAAGCCGGTATCTATAATGTGCTTACCGTCCTGCCGCTTCAATACACAGAGTTTGAGGATTTTACGGACATTGAAACCATTGCCTCCCAGACCTTCTCTTTCCGGCGTTTGTATGAGGATAAAAGCAAACCATACAGCTTGTCGCGTCTGTATTTTATTCTCTGTCATGTGCTGTTCGGCTTGGTTATCCTCATCGGAATAATCGGCTTGATTCGTAATCGAGGCATTCGTAACATGCGCCTCTCGACGCGTATCATGTACATCATCCTCACGCCCGTGCTGGCTGTGTTCATCTATGTCTTTTTCATGTCTATCCGCTATGTGCACACCAACTATGAGCAGCATCAGCGGCACGACTTGCATATGCGTTCGGAGTATATTCAGTCTTACCTCCGTTCCCTCTACTATTGGGATACACCTTTGACGTCTGCGAATGCAACCGGCTTGGCCGTGGACTTGCACGACCTGGCTGTGGATATGAACCAAGACATACACGTCTATTCGTTGTCCGGAGAACTGATAGCCTCCTCTTCACCGGCGCTCTTCAACAGCGGCCTTATCTCACGTCGCATGGCGCCGGAAGCGTTCTTTACCGAAGAACGCGCATCCGTTTGTTACGAGCAAGTCGGATCGCAACCCTACCTGGTCTCTTATGTTCCCTTCCACAACGGCTCATTCGTTACCATCGGATATATCGCCGTGCCGTATTTCTTGAGCGAACAAGTACGAAATGCACATGTGGATGCGCTCCTGGCACGCCTCTTGCCTCCGTATATCATCGTGCTCCTCTTGTCCCTCTTCTTCGCTTTCTTAGCGGCCAAGAGCATGACAGCCCCGTTATCCGCCCTCACGGAGAAAATGCGACATTTTGCAATAGGAGGTAAGGATAACCATATTGACTATCCTTATCACGACGAATTGGGTGCGCTTGTTGAGCGGTATAACATTCTCGTTGACCAAGTCGAAGAGTCCGCTACGCAATTGGCTACTTCCGAACGTGAAGGCGCTTGGCGAACCATGGCGCGGCAGATAGCGCACGAGATCAATAACCCGCTTACGCCGATGAAACTGTCAGTGCAGAAACTGCAACGCCTGCGGGGTACCGAGCAGTTCGACGCGTATTTTGAGAAAGCCACCCCGATGCTCATCTCCGAGATAGACAACCTCGCGCACATCGCGCAGTCCTTCTCTACTTTTGCCAAGCAGCCCGAAGTGGTAACAACCGAAGTGGATATAGCCGACAAACTGTCGAACGTCATCACTCTCCAACGGGCGAATGATGAGCAGATACCCATCCGCTATGTCGGAGCTGATTCGGGTGTCATCGGTCTGGCGGACAAGGAGCAGATATCGCAGGTCTTTGTCAATATCATCCGTAATGCCCTTCAAGCATCTCCGACAGACATCATCGTAGTGCTCAATGCTGCCTATTCGGATCATGAGATGCAGATCTCTATCTCCGATGATGGTACCGGTATTCCGGAGGACATCCAATCGCGTATCTTCCAACCGAACTTCACTACCAAATCCAACGGCAACGGACTCGGATTGTCGATATCCAAACATATAGTGGAAACTTCCGGCGGACGCATCGATTTTGAGACCTCACCGAAAGGAACTACCTTCTATATCTATTTGCGTAAAAAATAAATCGTAAATCCGTACTATGTTTTCGCAAATTATTCAACCCTCTGAAGTGCTTAGACCTTATATAACGCGCTACGTGTTCGTGCGCGCAGAAGGTTCTACGGACACCATGACGCCCCCTTCCGATGATCCGCGTTTCATCAATGGCAAGCATGTGCAACCCCTTCTGCCTAATTACGGTAGTATGATTTTCATGCGCAATGTGATAGTGGATTTTAATGGTGTCTTTTCTGACGGTCTCACGTTACTCGGTGCGAACCAGCAGACGATAGGCTTGACAACCCTCAGCGGCTGGTTTGACGGCATGCTATTGGATTTTGAACCGGGTGGTATGTACGCTTTGTTGGGTATCGACTTGCAGAAATTGGCAGGTAAGGTACTTACCGCACCCGAATCAGGAGATCAGGGATTGATGCAATTAGACAAACTGTTCAAGCAAGCTTCTAAACCGCAAGAAACAGCACAACTGATCGATGCCTTTTTTATCGGCCATTTGCCACGCAAAGAGGACTACCACTACACCCGCTTACGCAAAGTGATAGCAGCGTGCGATGAAGCGAAAGGGAATATATCTGCGGCAGAAATGGCATCCGTTGCTTGTTTGGGAGAACGTCAGTTCTTGCGCGTGTTCCGCAATTATGTCGGCATCCCGCCGAAGCAATTCATCCGCTTGCGCCGTTTTCATAAAACCTTGCAGCATATGCAACGCAATGCGGCGATAGGACAACCTATCGATCTGATGCAGATTGCGCTCCAGCATGGTTACTATGATGTAAGTCACATGGCCATGGAGTTTCAGCAAATGGGTTGCGTCTCTCCCAGCCACTTCCGCATGTTAGGCATCCCGTTAACGGACGATTTTTCGGTTTTTTTCGGCTAAAAAAGAGCCCTACAATATAGAATGTCCGTTTTTTCATATCTCAATTCGGTAAAAAACAGTACCTTTGCACCGAGATTTAAAAACAATATAACGATGAAACGTTTTTATATTATTACATTCTATTTGTTTGCCTTCTGCGCTGTGATAGCTGCTGAAACAATAAATGGACACGTAACGAACACACGCGGCGAAGCTATGCCCTTCGTCACCATCTCCGCCTTAACACAAGACTCAACCCTCATCACCGGTGATATCACCGATGACGAAGGAGCCTATACGCTGGAGATCAACACTCAACCGTACCTTCTTCAAGCCTCTTACATCGGTTACCGCACTGCTTTCGGCGGACCGGATTTTGTGCTTGACGAAGAGACCGAGGTGCTGCAGGAAGTGGAAGTGAAAGCCAAACGTCCGCTTATCGAACGGCAGATGGACAAACTGGTGGTCAATGTGTCTCAGTCACCGCTCGCGGCAGGTTCGAACGGAAATGATATACTCCGTCGCGCACCCGGTGTGCGAATTGACAAAGATGGTAACATCACCGTCAACGGTAAGTCTGTCGAGATATACGTGGACGGCAAACCCTCGTACCTCAGCGGACAACAACTCAAAGCCATGCTCGATGGTACGGATGGTAACACCATTGAGAAGATAGAGATCATCTCCAATCCTTCGGCCAAATACGATGCGTCCGGACAAGGAGGTATCATCAATATCAAGACCAAACGGAACATGATGAAGGGACTCAACGGAATGCTCTCGGCTGCCTATGGCGGAATGTACTTCGGCGATGTGAACCGTTGGCTGAATATGGATATGGTCTCGCTCAACCTCAATTACCGCGGAGAGAAAACCTACACTTTCGGCCAACTAACCCAAGTGTTCGCGCAGAACGATATTGATTTTGAAACCTTCCGCAAGACTCCGACGACCGAATCTTATTCCCGCTCCGGCTATGATGCAGCATTCCAGTACTACATGCTCAAAGTAGGAAACGATTGGTATATAAATGACAAGAATACGCTGGGATTCATTCTGCAGGTGCCGTATATGGATGTGAACCAACAGATTGTACCGGGACGTAACAGTGCTTATGTTATCCAAGGTACGGACACGACCACCAGTACCACCCGATCGAGTAACCGCCTGCAAGCGCCCCAGCACACCGCGAACCTCAACTTCACCCATACTTTCAATGAGGAACTGGAACGCGAACTGACGGTGAACATCGATTATAACCGCTACAACAACCGCTCCATCAACACCCAAAGTACTGACTATAATAAGCCATTCCTGGGTAACACCTCACTCGGACTGGATATCGCGAGCCGGCAGATAGTGGATATTTACAGCGCCAAGTTGGATTTTCAAACCAAGTTCTGGGAAACCGGTATGATCGAGTGCGGCATCAAGTACGGTCTGTCTTCTACCGATAACCGCATGACTACCGACTCAATGCGGAACGGAATCAATCGTCCCACCATCGAAAGCGCCTTCCGCTATGACGAACATGTGGCTGCGGCCTATATATCTGTAGGTAAACAATTCGGTGAACACTGGACTGCCAAACTCGGACTGCGTGGCGAATACACGTATAGCTACGGCGATTGGAAAACAGCCGATTCGGTAACCACCAAATCGTACTTCGACCCCTTCCCGACGGCTTATGTGGGCTATACATCTTCTCCGCTGGGCAAATTGCAACAACCTATTGCCGTTAGTGCTAGTTATACCCGTCGAATAAAACGACCGAGTTACTGGATGCTCAACCCGTTTATCACGTACGTGGATGCCTATAGCTACCAGAAAGGTAATACCGAACTGACACCGGAGTTTAATAACGACGTAGAACTCCATTTCTCATGGACGCAGTACCTCAACGTTACCTTCAATTTTGCGCACACCCAGGAGATGTTCTCCTCTAAAACCACCATTCTTGACAACGGAATGGGCTATGTGCAATGGATCAATTTCGGAACCTGTACCACCCACGGCGTTAACCTGTCCCTCACCGAACTGCCTATCGTGCCCAAGTACGCTACGATGGAAGATGGTTCCAAGGTGATGCAAGGAGCATGGCTCGCGCTCACTGTCAATGGCGGTTGGCTGCACTTCATCAACAAATCGTACGAGAAGCAAGCCGATGGCACGCCGGAGTACGAGGCACGCAGTCACTACGGCTATGTGAACGGAACACTCTCCGCCTACCTGCCTAAAGATTGGACACTCACACTCGATGCGAACTGGTCCTCTCCGATGCACACCGGTTACGACCAGACTGGCAGCACCTTCTTCTCCAGTTTCGGCGTGCGGAAGATGTATATGCAGAAAGGTCTCATCTTCAATCTGAATGTACAAGATCTGGCGCGTTCGCTGTCCTTCTTCAATAGAAGTATGGAACTTGCATCCGGTTATGAGAGTTGGTACAAGAACACCACACGCTCACAACGCGTCACGTTCTCTATTACCTGGATGTTCGGCCAGTACCAGCAGCATAAGAACCGTAAGGTCGGTGACATGGACGAACTCAACCGTCTTGGCGGCGGAGGCGGTGTCTCAGCCGGTAACTAAGTCAAATAATATTAAAAAACTGACTTTTTTTACAAAAAGTGACATATACTATTGTGTATGTCATTTTTTTTGTGTACCTTTGCAGTCGCAAAGGTTGAACAACAAATACCATAAAACACATAAGACAATGAAAGTACAAACTATCATGCAGCAGTTAGCTGCGAAGCATCCGGGCGAGGCAGAGTATCTGCAGGCCGTTCAAGAGGTTCTCGAGTCTATCGAAGAGGTGTATAACCAGCACCCTGAGTTCGAGCAGGCTAAGATCGTGGAGCGAATGGTCGAGCCCGATCGTATCTTCACGTTCCGCGTAACGTGGATTGATGATCAAGGTGAGGTACAAACGAACCTCGGTTACCGTGTGCAATTCAATAGTGCCATCGGCCCGTACAAGGGAGGCCTTCGTTTCCACCGCGCTGTGACGCCGTCGATGCTGAAGTTCCTCGGCTTCGAGCAGACATTCAAGAATGCCCTGACGACCCTTCCTATGGGCGGCGCGAAGGGTGGTTCGGATTTTGACCCGGTCGGTAAGTCCGATGCGGAGATCATGCGTTTCTGCCAGGCCTTCATGCTCGAATTGTGGCGTTGTATCGGTCCGGATCAGGATATCCCTGCCGGAGATGTCGGTGTAGGCGGCCGCGAGATCGGTTTCCTCAATGGTATGTACCAGAAGCTTGCACGCGAATATCATACAGGTGTCCTCACCGGAAAAGGCATGACTTGGGGCGGCTCTATTCTCCGTCCGGAGGCAACCGGCTTTGGTGCGCTCTATTTCACTCAACACCTGCTGCATGAGGCCGGCAAAGATATTAAAGGCAAGACAGTAGCCATCTCCGGTTTCGGAAACGTAGCATGGGGCGCTGCCACCAAGGCCGTTGAACTGGGTGCGAAAGTAGTGGCTATATCCGGCCCGGACGGTGTCGTAGCCATCCCGAACGGAATCACCAAAGAGATGATTGATTACATGCTCGTTATGCGTGCATCGAATCGCAATAAAGTGCAAGACATGGCGGATAAATTCCCGGCACTCTGCTCCTTCACGGCCGACAAGAAAGCATGGTCTGTGCCGTGCGACATCGCCCTTCCGTGCGCTTTCCAGAACGAACTCTCGGAAGAGGACGCTAAGCAACTCAAAGCAAACGGTTGTTGGTGTTGCTGCGAGGTATCGAACATGGGATGCCAGCCGGGCGCTATCCATTTCTTCCAATCCCACGGTGTGCTCTTTGCCCCGGGTAAAGCAGTCAACGCGGGTGGAGTAGCTACCTCCGGTCTGGAGATGACGCAGAACGCAGAGCACCTCAGCTGGAAAGCAGAAGAGGTAGATGCTCGTCTCCATCATATCATGGAGTCTATCCACGAGCAGTGTGTGAAATTCGGACGTCAACCGGACGGACATATCGATTACGTCAAAGGTGCGAACATCGCCGGCTTTATGAAGGTCGCAACAGCAATGCTTGAGCAGGGAATTATCTAACTAGGACTCCTAGGCCTCCTAGGCTTCCTAGGCCGCCTAGTTTATTTTAACAACTATGTACGATTCTTTTCAAAAACACCTGCAATCAACGCTGGATGAGATCCGCGAAGCAGGATTATATAAGAACGAGCGCGTGATCATCACGCCGCAGTCTTCCGGCATCGCCGTAGAGGGAGGACAGGAAGTGATTAACTTCTGCGCGAACAACTACCTCGGCCTGGCTGACAACAAGGAGCTCATCGAAGCGGCCAAATCCCGCATGGATGCCCGTGGTTACGGTATGGCTTCCGTTCGTTTCATCTGCGGAACGCAAGATACCCATAAGCAACTCGAGCGCGTCATCTCGGATTTCTTCGGCACCGAAGATACCATCCTTTATGCCGCTTGTTTCGATGCGAACGGTGGTCTGTTCGAACCGCTGCTCACTGAAGAGGACGCCATCATCTCCGATGCGCTCAACCACGCCTCTATCATCGACGGCGTACGTCTCTGCAAAGCCGTGCGTTATCGCTATGCGAACGGCGACATGGCAGACCTCGAAGCCAAACTCAAAGAGGCACAAGCACAGCGTTTCCGTATCATCGCGACCGATGGTGTCTTCTCGATGGACGGCAATGTCTGCCCGCTCGATAAGATCTATGAACTGGCGCAGAAATACAACGCGCTCGTCATGGTCGACGAGTCCCATTCCGCCGGCGTAGTCGGCAAGACCGGACACGGTGTAACCGAACTCTATAACCTCCGCGGCAAAGTGGAGATCATCACCGGTACGCTCGGTAAGGCGTTCGGCGGATCGGTGGGCGGTTTCACAACGGGTCGCAAGGAGATCATCGACCTCCTCCGTCAACGCTCGCGTCCGTACCTCTTCTCGAACTCTATTCCGCCGATGATCGCTGCGGCCGGTATCAAGACCTTCGAGATTCTCACGCGTTCAAACGAACTGCAGGATCGTCTGCACGACAACACCGCCTACTTTGTAGAGCGAATGAAAGCGGCTGGTTTTGATATCAAACCGACGCAGTCTGCCATCTGTGCTGTCATGTTGTACGACGCACGTCTCAGCCAGGAATTCGCTGCGGCGCTGCAAGAGGAGGGTATATACGTTACCGGCTTCTACTACCCCGTAGTGCCGAAAGGCCAGGCACGTATCCGCGTTCAGGTATCTGCAGCGCACACGCGCGAACAATTAGATAAGTGTATCGCAGCCTTTACGAAGATTGGCACGAAACTTGCTGTACTGAAATAAATTATGAAAGCATTAGTCAAAAAATATGCTAAGCCGGGTATCTGGATGGAAGAGGTTCCGATGCCCGAAGTAGGTGTCAATGATGTGCTCATCAAGGTGACCAAGGCTGCTATCTGCGGAACCGACCTGCACATGTACAAATGGGACGCGTGGTCGCAGACGCACTGCAAACCGCCTTACACCATGGGCCATGAGTTCGTCGGAGTAGTAGCCGAAGTGGGTGCCGGAGTACGTAACTTCAAGATTGGCGAACGTGTCACGGCGGAAGGACACATCGTCTGCGGACACTGCCGTAACTGCCGCCGCGGCATGGGACACGTCTGCGAGAACACGATCTCTGTCGGCATCATGGGCAAGGACGGTTGTTTCGCGGAGTATGTCACCATCCCGGAATCCAACGTAGTCAAACTGCGTCCGGAGATACCAGATGACTTCGCTGCCATCATGGATCCCTTCGGCAACGCTACCCATACCGCACTCGCGTTCCCGCTTCTCGGCGAAGATGTGCTCATCACCGGTGCAGGACTCATCGGAACCATGGCGGCCGGTATCTGCCGCTACGCGGGAGCAAAGCATATCGTGGTGACGGATATCAACCCGCTTCGCCTCGAGATAGCCAAGAAAATGGGTGCAACGCTCACCGTCGATGGCTCTAAAGGCGAGACAGTGGAAGACGCAATGAAGCAACTCGGCATTCGCGGCTTCGATGTTGGACTCGAGATGTCCGGTGCACCTGCTGCTTTCAACGATATGATTGAGCATATGTACAAAGGGGCGAACATTGCCCAACTCGGTATCCTGCCCTCCAACACCCAGGTTAACTGGTCCGACGTCATCTTCAATGCCTTGACAATCAAAGGCATCACCGGCAGACGAATGTGGGAGACCTGGTATCAAATGGAGCAGATGCTCCTTGGCGGACTCGATCTCAGCCCTGTCATCACTCACCGCTTTAAGTTCGATGACTTCCAGAAAGGCTTCGACGTCATGGTTAGCGGACAATGTGGCAAAGTGCTGTTGGAATGGTAGAGTAGGGAACGCAACGACAGCGGCACAAGGCAGATACGAGATTGGCACGAGACATTTACGTATCCCACCCATACCTATAATATATATAACATATATATTATGCCGTGATTTTAGAGAATTACCAAAATAATGTTTTAAATAGACAATGAGTATGAAAAAGTATTTACTTAGCGCACTGCTGCTGATAAGCAGCGTCGCCATCTGCTCAGCCCTTACCCGTGAGGGACTGACTGAGTACAAGTTAGACAACGGTCTCACTGTCATGCTGTGGGAAGACCACGATCAACCGGATGTAACCGGCTACGTGGTTGTTCGCGCAGGTGCAGTAGATGAGCCCGCTGAGTACACCGGACTCGCGCACTACCTTGAGCATATGCTCTTCAAAGGTACGCAGCAGATTGGTGCCCTCGATTGGGCAAAAGAGAAACCGATCTACGATTCCATCATCGCGCTCTATGATCAGTACAGCGAGGCAACCGATCCGAAGGTTCGTGAAGAACTCGCTACCCAGATCAATGAGTGCTCCATGCGTCAGGCTGAGATCTCTTCGCTCGAAGACTTCTTCGTTCTGCTCGATCTCATCGGTGCAACAGGTGTGAATGCATACACGTCGTACGACCTCACTGCCTACCACAACTCCTTCCCGGCAGCTGAGATGTACCGCTGGCTTACCATCTTCTCCGACCGTCTTATCAACCCTGTCTTCCGTACTTTCCAGGCAGAGCTCGAGAACGTGTTTGAGGAGTATAACATGTACGCCAACGACCCTTCGTCGCAGGCACAGAAACAACTCATAGCAGATATGTTCAAAGGTAGCCCGTACGAGCGTGACGTCATCGGTCTGCCCGAGCACCTCAAGAACCCCCGTCTGTCCAAACTGATTGAGTTCTACGAGACTTGGTATGTGCCTAATAACATGGCACTTATCATCGTCGGTGACTTCGATACGCAGAAGACTATCCCGATGATACAAGAGACCTTCTCGCGTCTCCAACCCAAACCGCTGCCCGAGCGTCCTTCTTATCCGGAGGTGTCGTTCGCAGGCAATCCCACCAAGCACTATAACCTTGGATATAACCCTGAGTTGTTCCTGGTTTATAATGGTGTGAAAGAGGGAGACCCGGATCAGGATGTGCTGGAATTTGTTTGTGGCCTTCTCTCTAACGGTCGTGTAGGCTTGTTGGACAAAGTGGAGACCAAAGGTGACGTAACAAGCGCTGGTGTCTATCCTTTTTCGATGCGTAACACGGGCCGTATTATCGTAGAAGCTATCCCGTACTATGATGCCAACCAGCAGAAGTTCGAATCCGATGCGCAGACCAAAGCGATCATCATGCGAGAGATAGAGAAAATTAAGAATGGTGACATCTCGGACGAACTCATTGCTTCGGTGAAGAGCCTCTATGATCAATCAGAAAAAAGAAGCGAAGAATCACCTTCATACAAGATGAGCTTGCTCGTGGATGCTTTCACCTACGGCAAACCGACAGATGATATCTTTACAGCAAACGAGCGTATCCAGAACCTCACCAAAGAGGAGATCGTACGCATTGCACGTAAGTACTTCGATGCACCGTACATGACGGTTTCCTTCGACGAAGCAACCAAGACTTGGAAAGCGAACCCGCTGCCCAAACCCAACATCAAGCCGGTTGAACCTTCGCACGAAGAGACTCCGTACGCTAAGGTGTTCAAACAACTGCCGCACGAGCAGATCGCACGTACGTTCAACAACTTCAGCGATGTGCAGGTTTCTACCATCTCGGACAATGTGACGCTGCACTACACGCCGAACACCAAGAATAACATCTTCTCTCTCACCCTCCGTTATGGAATCGGTGAACATGAGATGCCGCTGCTCGGTTATATGGCAGGCATGATGAACGATGCGGGTATCATGGGAAGCCCGGCTGTGGAAGGTAAAGACTTCGATGAGCAAATCAACGCACTCCATGCCTATGTAGGTTATAGCTGCGATGAGTCGTACTTCTATATCAATATCAACGGTGAAGAAGCGAACTACGAGAAGGTGATGAACCTCGTAACGCGTCAACTCCTCATGCCGTACCTCGAGCAGAAACAGTTGGATAACGTTAAAGGTTATGTCTTCTACAACCGTCTTAGCCGTCAGAAACGTACTGCCACTCAGAAGAGTGCCCTCTTGTCTTATGCCCTCTACGGCGACAAGAGCCCGTACCTGGATGAGGTGCCGTTCATTGACATCTGGCAACTCGGTCTGCCGCGTATCCAGTCGCTCTTGGCAGAAGCTCGTACCTACGCACTCGATGTGTTCTACTGTGGTACTATGCCGCAAGAACAACTCGTTGCTCACCTGCCGTTGACGGAAGGTATGCGTCCTTCGGCTTCGCCCTTCGTTCAGGACCGCAAGACTTATGACAAACCGACGATCCTCTTCTTGCCGAACAGCAACGTACAGCAAGCAGACCTCTATTTCTACATCAACGGTCGTCCTTATGACATCGCTTCCGATGTACAATCTGACGCCTTCAACCAGTATATGTCTGGTGGCTTCACAGGTCTGATCATGTACGAGATCCGCGAGAAACGCTCTATGGCTTATACCGCTTACGGTGTAGATAGAACAGCCGAACTGCCGGGCAAAAACTGCTTCTTCTACGGCTACGTAGGAACGCAGTGCGACAAAGTGGCAGACGCTATCAGCGCGTACATGGATATCCTTACCGATATGCCGGTTGATTCGACCAACATGGAAGCCCTTCGCGCTGCACTCCGTCAGGCTGGACAGACCGCTAAACCGTCGATGCGTTACAAATCGCAGTACTTCGAGTACTGGCAGCGTCTCGGTTACACCGATGACCCCGCTCGCGTCAACGCAGCTGCTATCGATGCACTCACCATCGAAGACATTCAAGCCTTCTATGAGCAGAACATCAAGGGCAAACCGGTAACCATCATCCTCATGGGCGACCCGAAGAAGATCGACCTCAAGGCTATCCAAACCAAACTGGGATGCAAGGTAACCAAACTGTCGCCGGCTAAACTCTTTAACTCCGTAGATGAGTTGTATGACGCAGTCATGTAATCATAAATCAGGATTTGTCAACATTGTGGGTAATCCCAATGTTGGCAAGTCCACGTTGATGAACGCACTGGTCGGCGAACGCCTCTCGATCATCACATCCAAGGCGCAGACGACCCGGCATCGTATCATGGGCATCGTCAACGGCGAGGACTTCCAAATGGTCTATTCAGACACGCCGGGAGTCCTCTCGCCTAACTATCGCCTCCAGGAAAAAATGCTTGAGTTCAGCCGCTCTGCGCTCGTCGACGCCGATGTGCTGCTCTACGTCACCGAGGTGCAGGATAACCCCGAACGCAATGCCGACTTCCTCGATAAAGTAAAAAAGATATGTGCTGCATCTAAGTCTGTCAGTCCTAAGGACGGTCTGTCTTCTGTCAGTGAAGCGGTCTGTCAGCGGGCAACGCCCGCGGTCTTCTTGGTTATTAATAAGATCGACCTAACCACCCAAGACACCTTGGAACGGCTCGTCGATTTCTGGCACGCACAACTGCCTGAAGCTGAGATCTTCCCCATCTCCGCACAAGAGCGTTTCGGTGTCGCTCAACTCTTCGACGCCATCAAGGACGCTCTGCCTGCAGGACCGCCATTCTTCCCCAAAGATCAGCTAACCGACAAGTCTGAACGCTTCTTTGTCAATGAGATCATCCGCGAGAAGATCCTCCAGAACTACGACAAAGAGATTCCGTACTCCGTCGAAGTAGAAGTCGAGTCCTTCAAGGACGAAGGCAGCATCGTGCATATATGCGCGATAATTTACTGCGAACGCGACAGCCAGAAAGGCATCCTCATAGGCAAGGCCGGCTCTGCCCTTAAGAGAGTAGGGAGCCAAGCCCGCAAGGATATCGAGGACTTTCTCCAAAAACAAGTCTTCCTCCAACTCTTCGTCAAAGTCGACCGCGATTGGCGCTCCTCCACCTCCCGCCTCAAGCACTACGGCTACGATCTGTCATAATCCATCCCCTCTATCCGCCAATCTTGGCGGCATCCCGCCCGCATGGCTCCCTCTATCCGCCATGATTGGCGGATCTCCTCTCCAAAGACCTGCCAATTTGGCAGGTTTTTTTATTTGGCATAGTATTTGTCATTATTAGGGTGAATCGTCTTACAACGCAGTGGTCCTACAGTGAAACGGTCCTACAGCGTAGCGGTCTTACAGTCCGCAGGACGGTCATAAAATTTGTAAAACATTTAAAAATTTTATATTATGAGCAAAATTATTGGAATTGACCTCGGTACCACAAACTCGTGTGTAGCCGTAATGGAGGGTAACGAACCTATCGTCATTGCTAACGCTGAAGGTAAGCGTACAACCCCTTCTGTTGTTGGATTCATTGATGGCGGTGAGCGTAAAGTGGGCGACCCTGCTAAACGTCAAGCCATCACAAACCCGACCAAAACGATCTATTCGATCAAGCGTTTCATGGGCGAGACCTACGATCGTCTTGCTTCTGAGATCGCACGTGTTCCGTATAAAGTGACGCGTGGCGACAACAACACCCCGCGTGTCGACATTGACGGACGTCTCTATACACCGCAGGAGATCTCGGCCATCATCCTTCAGAAGA
>JAFPNK010000005.1 GCA_017401985.1 Paludibacteraceae bacterium
CGGTGTGCAGTACACGGATCTGTCTCCGGACTTGATTCATGCGCTGGTAGCCACCGAGGACGCGCGATTCTACGATCACACGGGTGTGGATTTCAAAGCTATGTTCCGCGCGGTACTCAAACTCGGACGCGCCGGTGGAGGTAGTACGCTCACGCAGCAGTTAGCCAAGCAGTTATGGTCTCCGCGAGCAAACAGTTTCATGGAGCGAGCTATGCAAAAGCCTATCGAATGGGTGATCGCCACCAAACTGGAGAGACTGTACTCGAAGGATGAGATCTTGCTGATGTATCTCAATCAGTTCGATTTTCTGTACAATGCCGTAGGCATTCAATCCGCATCACAAGTCTATTTCTCCACCACTCCGGACAAGCTCAAACTGGAAGAGGCGGCTATGCTGGTCGGCATGTGTAAGAACCCGTCCCTCTACAACCCCGTTCGTCATCCGGAGCGAGCACTGAACAGACGTAACACGGTGCTTAGCCAAATGGAGAAATACGGATATATTGATAAAGCGACCCGGGATTCCGTGTCAGCTATTCCGCTCCAACTGCGCTTCAGTTCGGTGGACCACAAACAAGGACTTGCACCGTATTTCCGCGAGTTCCTGCGCTTGACGCTGACAGCCAAAGAGCCCAAAGAGAGCGACTACTCGGAGTGGAACAAACAACAATACGAATTGGACAAGTGGCAATGGGAAAACAATCCGTTGTACGGTTTCTGCGAGAAGAATCACAAGCCGGACGGTACCAAATATGACCTCTACAAGGACGGTTTGAAGATCTACACCACCATCGACTCGCGTATGCAACGCTATGCCGAGGAGGCAGTGAGTGAACATATGCAGGCGCAGCAGAAAGCCTTTTTCAAGGAACTGCAACGCAAAAAGAACGCTCCTTTCTCCCGCTCGCTGACGCAAGCAGAGATTGACGGCATCATGAATCGCGCCATCCGTCAAACAGACCGCTACCGGGTCATGAAAAAGAACGGTGCGAGCAACGACTCCATCATGCGCGCGTTCCACTCACCACGTGAGATGCAGATCTTCACGTACGACAAGGGCATGATTGACACCATCATGAGTCCGTACGACTCCATCAAATGGCAGAAGAGTTATCTGCGCTGCGGATTCATGTCCATGGACCCGCACACCGGTCACGTGAAGGCATACGTAGGCGGACCTAACTTCGCTCATTTCCAGTATGACATGACCACCAAAGGACGCCGTCAAGTGGGTTCGACCGTCAAGCCGTACCTCTACACACTGGCGATGGATGAAGGTATGTGGCCTTGCGACAAGACGGTGAACGAACCGATCACACTGCTGGACGCCAACGGCAATGAATGGTCGCCGCGCGACACGCACGATAAATACAGAGGGGACACAGTCACGCTCACGTGGGGCTTGATGAACTCCTCCAACTGGATATCCGCTTATCTGATGTCCCTTTATACCCCGGAGCAACTCGTCAAACTGATGCACTCGTTCGGTATTCAAGGCCAACTGGATCCGGTTATATCGCTCTGTTTGGGCCCCTGTGAAGTGAGCGTGGAAGAGATGGTAGATGCCTACACGACCTTCCCCAACAAGGGTATTCGTACCGAACCGCTGTACGTAACGCATATTGAAGATGCTAACGGAAACGTCATTGGCACCTTCACGCCTCGCACGCATGAGATCATCAGCGAGACCACCTCGTATAAGATGATTCATATGCTGCGTGCAGTGATGGATCACGGAACAGGTGTGCGCGTGCGTTTCAAATATGGTATCAATGCGCCTATGGGCGGTAAGACCGGTACGACCAACAACAACTCCGACGGATGGTTCATGTGCTTCACCCCCTCGCTGGTCAGCGGCACATGGGTAGGCGGAGAAGACCGCGGTATCCATTTCGATAACATGGCCGAAGGACAAGGTGCTTCGATGGCGCTGCCTATCTGTGCCATTTACATGCAAAAAGTGTACGCTGATCCCGACTTAGGCTACAGCCCGACCGAGCAGTTTGACGTACCGAAGTGGTTTGACCCGAATGCCGGATGCAAGTAATAATTCAAATTGAGAATTAAAAGACACATAGTAACCGCTGTGCTTTGTACATTGTCTCTTTGTACATTTGCGCAACTCAATACCGATCGTATTACCGCGATCGGAAGGAACGCGTTGTATTTTGAAGACTATGTGCTCTCTATTCAGTATTTCAACCAGGTGATCCGTCTCAAGCCCTACTTGGCCGAACCGTATTTCTATCGCGCAATAGCCAAGATTCAATTGGAGGACTATCAAGGCGCGTTGTACGATTGCAATGCCGCTATTGAGCGCAATCCATTCTCACCCGGTTGCTATTATGCCCGCGGTTATGTCTATCGCCAACTGAACCAATGGGAACTGGCAGAGGCGGACTATACGGAGGCATTGCATTTCTCTCCGGAGAACCGCACCTATATGTTACTGCGCGCTGACACGCGTGCGCAGATGGGGCAATACGATGCGGCGTTGGAAGACATAGAGTGGATTCTGCGTCGCGAACCGCAATCCGCATCTGTATGGAGCGAGAAAGGACAAGTGGCGTTCCTCAAAAAAGACACCTTGGCGGCATTAGCGGCATTTGAGCAGGCGGCAACGTACGACAAAACCAATCCGGCCGTTTGGTCGGCGCTCGGTGTGACCAATCTGATGTTAGAGCGGGAGGAAGAAGCCTACGCACAACTCACGCAAGCGATCAATCTGGGTTCCAAATGGGCAGGCGATTATATCAACCGCGGTCTGCTGCATTACAGACGACATAATTACCGCGGTGCCTTGTCCGATTACGACCAGGCGGTCAAACTGGCGCCTCGGGATGCCGATTGCTATTACAACCGAGGAGTGATGCGGCAAGACGTAGGTGATTATAACAATGCGCTCGCGGACTTGAATACCGCCATCGAACTGGCTCCGGAACACACGGAGATGCGTTACCAGCGCGCACTGGTGAAGATGCAACTCAAGCAGTGGAGTTCCGCTGTGACGGATTTGGATTCCATGATCGCGCGTTACCCGTATTTCCTGCCGGCGTATTACCTTGCAGCACAAGCCAAAACGCAGCAAGGGCAGACCGCTGCCGCTTATCGCTACCGGCAAAAAGCATATGAATTGGAGCAGAACAAAGAGCAGATCCAGGCACAGCTGGCTGCACAACCCAATACGGACCTGCAAATAGCGCAGGCACAACCGCAGAAAAAAGACCACCGTAAGGAATTCTCTTCGTCCACCGCGCAAAACCAGACAGAGGTGCAGGAGGAGGATCAGAAATATGAGTCCGAGACCCGAGGAACGGTACAGAAACGCTATCAAGACGTGATTAATGAGGCCAATATAGTGCTCAGTTATTATAGTCAGGATCAGAGTTTAAGGAGTACCAACTATTACCACGCCATCGTGGATTCGCTGAACCGAAGCGAGGCACTTCCGGCTGCGTTGCGTTTCACCGCGCAGGAGATCACATTGACGGCAGAGATGGTGGATTTTCATTTCAGCGAAATCACTCGTTTGAGCCAACAGATAGACGAAAGGCTTGAGACGCAACAGCCGGAAGACGCTGCTCTTGTCTCCCTTCTGTTGGCACGCGCCATTGAGTTTGCTATCGTTCAAGACTACACCAGTGCTATCGATGACTGCACGCGCGCACTGCAGTCTCCGGCTGCCAATCCGGCCATGACAGTCATCATCACCTTCTGCCGCGCCAACTGGAGGTACCGCCTGCTCGAGTACCAACGAGCCACCGGTGAACAGGAAGCGACCGTAAACATGGATTTTGATATCATGTTACGCGACTACGACCAAGTGATCAGACGGCAACCGGACTTCGTCTTTGCGCTGTACAACAAGGCCAATATATTGTGCGCACAAAGACAATGGGACGATGCCATCGATTATTATACGCAAGCCATCGGACTGGATAACGACTTTGCGGAAGCCTATTTCAACCGCGGATTGACATACGTCTATACCGGCGAGAACGAGAAAGGACTCGCGGACTTAAGCAAAGCCGGCGAACTGGGTATTTATCAGGCATATAACTTAATATCAAGATTTAAATAATTGACTTTGAAAACAACATTACGACATATACTTGTAGCCACTCTGCTCCTTTCACCTTTTACCGTTCACCTTTCACCGTTAAAGGCGCAACTGCTATACGAGATATCAGGTAACGGAGCGAAACATAAATCCTACCTGCTGGCTACCAACCGGCTGGTGGATATGCAGTTCCTGGATACAATACCCAATGTGTTCAAATGCTTTGGACAATGCAACAAGGTGATTACCGAATTTGCCATGCAGGACTATGAAGCCATAGCCGCTCTGCGCCAAGCTGCCATCCTACCCGACTCGGTCAAACTGAGCAATTTTTACAGCGAAAGCGAATACGAGTACATTGACAACAGTCTTCGCATTAATATCGGAATGGGTTTAGACCAATTATGTCGGATGAAACCGGCCTACTTGACGGAGATGTTCCGCACCGAACTGATGAAGCAGTGGCTGCAATACGACGAGCAACGATCCATGGAATCATTCTTCGAATCGGTAGCAGCCGAACGCGACATACCTGTCATCGGACTGGATAACATCGGAGAAACGATGTATATGCTCTTCGACCGAGAACCGTTTCACTGGCAGTGCAAGGAACTGCTCAAAGTGATCCAGTATCCAGAAAATGAAGTCAAACAGGAGCGAATTCTCCGAACGATGTACCTGGACGGCCGATTGAGCGATCTCGCGTATCAGGTGGAAGGACCGAACAACACAACGAGCATCTCCTTTTCCGATTACAAGGTGTACTGCCAACGGAACAAAGAATGGGTTAAACGCCTTCAGCCGCATCTGAAAGAAGGCAAATGCTTCATCACTCTCAATGCGGTCTATCTGGGAGGAGACAAAGGATTGATAGAACAATTGCGTGCAGCGGGATACCGCGTACGACCGGTTAATAGAGCAATAACCATCAAAAATTAATGATATATGAAAAAAGTATTAGCTGTATTGGTAGCGCTGGTAATGGCTACCACCATGATTGTTAACGCTACGCCGCAACGTGGCAAGTTTGTGCATGTGGACATCTCGGTCAACAAGAATCTGAAGCCGCAGATTGCCTTCTGCCAGGACCGTGTGGACGGTGTGGATGTCACCACCATGCTTGTATGGACCGTCAACACGAACACCTACAACGAGTTCACCGACGCTTCGCGTATTCTGATTCGTTTTGCGGACGGTACCGCAGTTCGTCTCAACCGCATAGGTGACAGCGTCGTTAAAGAGAAGACTACCGATAAGAAAGGTACTTCCACCATCACCTATTTCCGCACCACGACCACCTACGAAGTGACTCCGGAGGTGATTGAGAAACTGGAGGCAGGTGTAGGTGTCGTGAAGGTACGTGTCGTTTTCAAAGAGAACGATTCCAAAGACTACGACATTGTCGAAGGATACCAGGCTCGTATGTCGGCCGATTTGCTCAAGTCCTATCAAGAAGCAGTCCAACTGAACCGCAAAGCCAACTCAGACTTAAGTGATGAGGATTTCTAAACAGTTCCAACGAATCTTCCTCATTGCGCTCTGTGCTTTGCTGGTCACTCCGACCGTCTCTGCGCAGATTGGAATCAATGCATTAGGCGACTCGCTGACAGCCTTCACGGGCTTCTCCACCGTGTGGTGCCCTAAGGTACGCGTCAAACAGATGCGTGTCAGCGGGAATAACGTCACGCTGCACACCAACGGAACGCTTCGCGACTTCCGCTGGACACCTGCTAATGTGGCGGAACTGAAGCGCAAGGTCAGTCTATGGACACTCGGACACGAGAACGGCGATGTGACCATTTTGAGTAAGAACACCAATATTGAGACGCTCATCACCGACTGCGCGGCAGGAAGACACACCGCTTCCGGCAAAGCCAAAGATCTGACGAACCGGCACATTGCCATCTACCCCAGCCACGGATTGTATTTCAATCGTGACCGCAACGAGTGGATCTGGCAACGGGCTACCCTGTGGACCACGGTGGAGGATCTGTACAGCCAGGAGTACGTGCGGCATATTCGTACCATGTTGGAGAATGCCGGAGCCACGACCTACTCCACCCGTGCAGGGTTGGAGCAAACGGAATTAGGTGTATCCGGCTTACCACAATGGGCGGAAGGAGCACGTTATTGGCTGCAGTCCAATCATGTCGACCAATCGTTATGGGATCTGTACGATGGCAACGAGTACAAAGATGACATGAAGTGCCGCGGCTTGTGGATCAACTCCTTGGATGCCCCGATAGACCTGTGCGTGGCGCTGCACACTGACGGACTGGACAGCGGAGACGACAGCACGATTGTCGGAACACTAGCTATTTATACGGCTCGTGACGACGACGGGCACACTACCCTCCGCGACGGACGCGACAGAGAGAAGACCAATCGCAACCTGGCAGACTGGATTCAAACACAGATCACCACGGATCTGCAGACTATCGCTCCTGAGTGGACCAGACGTCAGTTACGGGAATCCAATTACTGCGAGAGCCGTGTACCGGTGGTGCCGAGTCTGATTCTGGAGTTACTGAGCCATAAGAACATGGCGGACATGCGATACGGATTGGATCCTCGCTTCCGTTTTGTCGCTTCCCGCGCGGTGTACAAAGGTATATTGCGGTACATGAACGGTCCTAACGCTGTCGTGCAACCCTTACCTGTGCAACAGATTAGTATCCGTCCTAACGGCTTACTGCAATGGGAAGAACGACTCGACTCTATCGAACCGACTGCCAAACCGACCTATTATCTGGTCTATGTCCAAGCCAATGACGGCGAGTGGGATGTGCAACAGGTCAAAAAAGCCACCTCCGTACAACTGGAGTTGCAGCGCGGTTTCAAATACAACTTCTATGTAGTGGCCGGTAATGAGGGAGGACTCAGTTATCCGAGCCCTGTGGTCAGCGCCTACTTGAGTGAACGGGATAATATGCCGATGGTACTTATTGTGGATGCTTTTGATGACGTCTATGGTCCTGAGTGGTACGCAGACAGCACCTATGCCGGTATCGTACCGGGTTCGTACGCTTGCGAAGACGGCTTCAGTTGTGCTTACATCGGCCAACAATGGGATTACCTGCGCTCCGACAGATGGCTCAACGACGATAACTGCGGTTGGGGCTCGTGCTATCGTGACCACGCCGGACAAATCACCGTCGGTAACACGCACGACTATGCCGTTCTGCACGGTCGCGCGCTGCGCCACATGCGTATATCGTACGTCAGTTGTACCGGCGCTTTTGCGCAACCGGACAGCTCCTATCTGATGGTGGATGTCGTCTGCGGCAGACAGAGACAACCCCTCAACGAATCGCTGCGTAACCAACTGGCGCGCTACATGGATCAAGGCGGACGCTTATTGCTGAGTACCGATCATCTGAGCGCCATCGAGCCTGCATGGGCCAAACAGTACCTGCACGCATCCTACTACGCAGCACACGCCACACGCAGCGGACGCATTACCAGTCCGAGACACCGCATTTACCAATTGGTGCTCGAGCCTAATGAAGAGCAACTGTTCACCTGCCATCCGGAGGGAATAAGACCCGAAGGGGAAAATGCAGTCATTATGGCTACCTACGAAGACATGAGGTGCCCTGCCGGTGTCGGATGCAAAACGCATTCGCTGGTGTATGCTTTCCCGCTGGAAGCGATTGATGATTTTGATAAGATTTATCATCACGCCGTCAAATGGCTCACGGAATAGCATTTATTTGATGAAAAGTGGCATACGCTCTTGCGTATGTCATTTTTTTGTAGTACCTTTGTGGCAAATTTGAGAACTATGGCATTTTTTGGACTGTTCAACAGGGAAAAGAAAGAAACTTTAGACAAAGGTCTGGAGAAAAGTAAGGAGTCAGTGCTGAGTAAAATCAGTCACGCTATTGCCGGCAAATCGACCATAGACGACGATGTGCTGGATAATCTGGAGGAAGCGCTCATCACATCGGACGTTGGTGTAGAGACTACCCTGCGCATTATTGAGCGCGTGCAAGAACGCGTGAAGCGCGATAAGTATATCGGTACCGGCGAGTTGAACCAACTGCTGGTGGACGAGATCGCCTCGCTGCTGCAGGAAAACAACGTGGAGGATGTGTTGGATTTCAGCGCTCCGCTGCCGGCCAAACCCTACGTGGTTATGGTAGTGGGTGTGAATGGTGTAGGCAAAACGACCACCATCGGCAAACTGGCTTACCAATACAAAGCAGCCGGGAAGAAAGTCTATCTCGGCGCAGCCGATACCTTCCGTGCAGCCGCAGTGGAACAGCTCTGCATATGGGGCGAACGCGTGGGAGTGCCGGTCATCAAGCAGCAGCAGGGATCGGATCCGGCTTCCGTGGCCTTTGACACCATCCAGTCCGCCAAGGCAAACGATGCCGACGTGGTACTCATCGACACGGCCGGACGACTGCACAACAAGATCAACCTGATGAACGAGTTGACCAAAATCAAGAATGTGATGCAGAAAGTGGTGCCGGATGCGCCGCATGATGTGATGCTCGTTTTGGACGGATCCACCGGACAAAATGCATTCGAGCAGGCACGCCAATTCACAGCAGCCACACAGGTGTCCTCCCTGGCTATCACTAAACTGGACGGTACTGCCAAAGGCGGCGTAGTCATCGGTATCTCCGACCAATTCAAGATTCCGGTACGATATATCGGTTTGGGAGAACAGATGACCGATCTGCAATGTTTCAATCGTGTAGAATTTGTTAAATCACTAATATTGTAATATCATGAGTTTTCGTGTTGAATCGGATCTGCTGGGCGAAATGCAAGTACCGGCAGAGGCCTATTATGGAGTTCAGACGCAACGTGGCATCAACAATTACAAGGTATCGAACCTGAAGATGTCCGATTTCCCTGAGTACATTATCGCGATGGCATACATCAAGTTAGCAGCCGTAGAAGCGAATCATGACTTAGGGGTTATCAACGATGAGATCTATGCGGCTATCGCGCAAGCTTGTCGCGAGATTATTGACGGCAAGATGCACGACCAGTTCCCTACCGACATGGTACAAGGTGGTGCCGGTACGACGGTGAACATGAACGCCAATGAGGTCATTGCCAACCGTGCGCTGGAGATCATGGGACATCAGCGCGGCGAGTATCAGTTCTGCTCTCCGAACGACCATGTGAACTGCGCACAGAGCACCAATGATGCCTATCCGTCCGCTTTCCGCTATGCGTTCATCCGAATGAACCGCGGATTGGAGGACGAACTGAAGCGCCTTATCGTTTCGCTGCGTAAGAAAGGCGATGAGTTCAACGACTCCATCAAAATGGGACGTACCCAATTGCAGGACGCAGTGCCGATGACCAGCGGTCAGGAGTTCCACGCGTTTGCCAACAACCTCGAGGAAGAGGTCGCTAATCTGGAGCGTAACGTCAACCTGCTATATGAAATCAACATGGGCGGTACGGCAATCGGTACCGGTCTGAACGCACGCGCGGGATACGCGGAGTTGTGTATCAAAAAGATGTGCGAACTGACGGGCGAACCGTTTGTGCTGGCGAGTGACTTGGTGGAAGCCACACCGGATACCGGCGCGTATGTCAGCTATTCGGCTGCGCTCAAACGATTGGCTGTCAAACTGAGCAAGACTTGCAATGACCTGCGTCTGATGGCTTCCGGTCCGCGTTGCGGATTGCACGAGATCAACCTGCCCCCTATGGCTCCGGGTAGTTCCATCATGCCGGGTAAGGTCAATCCCGTTATTCCGGAGGTAACCAACCAAGTGTGCTTCAAGGTCATCGGTAACGATACCGCTGTCACTTTTGCTGCCGAAGCAGGACAGCTGCAACTCAATGTGATGGAACCCATCATCACCGAATGTATCTTCGAGTCCATCACCTGGCTGCGTAACGTAATGGCTATTCTGCGCGAGAAATGTATTGACGGCATCACGCTCAACAGAGAGCATAATCTGGAAACCGTCAAACACTCCATCGGTATTGTCACCGCGCTCAATCCCGTTATCGGCTATAAAGCATCGACCAAGATTGCTAAAGAGGCTTTAGAGACCGGCAAGAGCGTGTATAATCTGGTGCTGGAGCACCAACTGCTGAGCAAAGAGCAACTCGATCAACTGCTCGATCCCGCTCATATGCTCGCCGCATATTAACCTATTAACTTATTAACCAATAAAAAAGGTGGTCGCGTGACCACCTTTTCTTTTTATCTACGGCTTCCGCCTCCACCGCCACCGCGGCTACCACCACCGGAGCTACTGCCTCCGCCTCTGCTACCACCACCGGAACTGCTTCCGCCGCCTCCGCGGCTACCGCCGGTGCTGATGCTACTGCCGCCACTTCTGCTACCGCTGCTGGTCGAACGAGTCGTTGTCGATGCCGGACGAGCGGTTGTAGCGCTGGTTGAACGGGTCGTTGTCGATGCCGGACGAG
>JAFPNK010000084.1 GCA_017401985.1 Paludibacteraceae bacterium
ATACTGTTCTCAGCGCGGAAGGTTGGACCGAACGTGTAGATCTTACCCAGCGCCATCGCGCCCAATTCACCTTCCAACTGACCGCTCACCGTCAGCGCGGCCTGCTTGCCGAAGAAATCGTCGCTATAATCAATCTGACCGTTCTCGTCGTACTTGAGGTTATACAGGTTCTTGGTTGTCACCTGGAACATCTGACCGGCTCCTTCGCAGTCACTGGCCGTGATGAGCGGGGTGTGGAAATAGAAATATCCGTGCTCGTGGAAATAGGTATGAATGGCCATCGCCATATTGTGACGAATGCGGAACACCGCTCCGAACGTGTTCGTACGGGGACGAAGGTGGGCGATAGAACGGAGGAACTCCATACTCAAGCCCTTCTTCTGAAGCGGGTATTTCTCCGGATCGGCGGTGCCGTACACCTCCAGGTCCTTCAATTGAATCTCCACGGTCTGTCCCGCGCCCTGGCTCTCTACCAGAATACCGGTTGCCGAGATACACGAACCGGTGGTAACGGGTTTAAGGCGCTCTTCATCAAACTGAGCCAGATCCACCACGATCTGGATGTTCTTGATTGTCGAACCGTCATTGAGAGCAATGAACGATACGTTCTTGTTGCCTCGACGGCTGCGAACCCAGCCGCGCACATTGATCTCAGCTCCGAAATCCGTACGCTTGAGCGCGTCTATGATAACTGTTCTTTGCATACTATAATTGAAATTGACTATAATCTTCTCCTAAATTGTTCATATTAGCCCCGTCGGGGTTCATCTGTTGCCCGAACGAATAAGCCTGCTGGTTATTGTTGATGCTCGATTGAATCGAGACGCTCTCTGTACCGGTACTCGGCATCGGGTCCAACTCATTCGGGTCAATCGCTTCGTCCTCGTTCTGGAACTTAGCGTACTTACCGCGGAAGCGGAGCCATATACTGTCGGTGGCACCGTTACGGTGCTTGGCGACGATGATCTGTGCCAGTCCGCGCAGGTCCTTACCGGTCTTGTCGTCGTTGTACAAGTGGTAGTACTCGGGACGGTGAATGAAACAAACGAGGTCCGCGTCTTGCTCGATAGCACCCGATTCACGCAGGTCACTCAACTGCGGTGTCTTACCTTCAACACCTTGACGCGCTTCCACGCCACGGTTCAACTGCGACAACGCGATGATCGGTATATCCAACTCCTTGGCCAGCGCCTTGAGGTTGCGCGAGATGATAGACACCTCCTGCTCACGGCTGCCGAAGGACGAACCCTGGGCGTTCATCAGCTGCAGGTAGTCGATGATGATCATTCGCACCTGGTGCTCGCGAACCAGCTTACGTGCTTTGGAGCGCAGCTCGAAGATGGAGAGCGAAGGCGTGTCGTCCAAATACAACGGCTTACCCTTCATGATGTTGATCTTCGTGTTCAGTCGCCGTGTCTCTTCCTGACTCATCTTACCCGTCTTGATGCGGTCACCTTCCAGTTCGCACACGTTCATGATCAATCGGTTCACCAACTGCACGTTACTCATCTCCAGCGAGAAGATCGCCACCGGTATGTTGCGGTCAATAGCCATGTTCTTCGCCATCGAGAGCACGAACGCGGTCTTACCCATCGCCGGACGAGCGGCGATGATGATCAGGTCCGGTGTCTGCCAGCCCGATGTGATCTTGTCCAGCGCGGTGAAGCCGGACGCGATGCCGGATATCTGACCCGTGTTCATCGATGCTTTTTCCATACGCTTGAACGCCTCTTCGATAACGGGGTCGATCTGCGTCACATCACGTTTCTGGCTGCGCTGGGAGATCTCGAAGATGCCGGACTCGGCTTCTTGCATCAGTTCGTCTACGTCTTGTGTCTCGTCGAATCCTTTCTCCTCTATCTGTGCGGCCAAGGCAATCAGATCGCGTGCCGTGGCTTTCTTGGAGATGATCTCCGCGTGGTAACGGAGGTGCGCAGCGGAAGCTACACGACGCGTCAGGTCGGCCAGATAGACAGCGCCACCGGCTTTCTCCAGCGTTCCCATGCTCCTTAGCTTCTCGCCAACGGACAGAATATCAATCGGTTGGTCTTTGGACGCTAATTCACGTATGGCTTCGAACACAACGCGGTTCTGATCTTTGTAGAACACCTCGGGACGTAGCAGATCGGCTACCGTTCCGTAAGCCTCTTTCTCAATCATCAGCGCACCCAGTACCGAGTCTTCCAACTCCTGGGCTTGAGGGGGTAACTTACCCATCTCGTTCGCGCCGACCTTGATGATCGTCGTTTGCGTTGTGCGTTTGCTATTTTTACTTGTTACTGCCATAAGCAGCTAATAAATTGTGTGCAGCTATAAAACTGCTGATTTCGTTATTCAGTACTTGTCTTTCGGCCACTTCTATCTGGTGCTCCATCTGTTCGCTCTTGTAAAATCCGTCGAGCAATGCCTGATTGATGGTCTCGTACATCCAGTATTTGGCTTGTTCGGTGCGGTGTGCCTCAAAATAGCCGTTCTTTTGGGTGAAAGCGATGTATTGTTCGATGTTCTCCCATACGTCCATCACACCGGAGTGGTCAATAGAGGAACAGCAGATCGCTTCGGGTTTCCAACCGGATTCGGAAGGCGGGAAGAGCATGAGTGCATTCTTGAAACTTACGCGCGCGGCGCGTGCACGTTCTATATTATTACCGTCACATTTGTTGATGGCAATGCCGTCCGCCATCTCCATGATACCGCGTTTGATGCCTTGTAGTTCATCGCCCGTGCCGGTTACCTGCAGCAGCAGAAAATAATCCACCATCGAGTGTGCTGCCGTCTCGGATTGTCCTACGCCCACCGTCTCCAGCAGGATCGTGTCGTATCCGGCCGCTTCGCAGAGCACGATCGTCTCGCGCGTCTTACGGGCCACGCCGCCTAACGAACCGGCGGACGGGCTGGGGCGGATGAACGCGTTCGCTTGAACGGACAGTTCGTTCATTCGTGTCTTGTCGCCGAGAATCGAACCCTTACTGCGTTCGCTCGACGGGTCAATAGCCAGCACGGCTATCTTCTTGCCGTGCGCGCATAACTCGCTGCCCAGCGCTTCGATGAACGTCGATTTACCGGCACCCGGAACACCGGTGATACCTACGCGAATCGAATGACCGGCGTAGGGTAGGCAGAGTTCAATCACTTTCTGCGCAATAGCCTGGTCCGCCATCAGATTGCTCTCGACCAGCGTCACGGCCTGACTCAGAATAGTGACGTCACCGCGACGGATACCCTCGAAATACTCTTCGGGGGCCAACACCGTCTTCTTGCGGCGGAACGTAGCATAAGGATTGACGGACGGCAAGTTATCCACACCTGCGTTGACCGTCAAACCCTTGTACTCTGCGCTATTTTCCGGATGGTCTATCACTCGACTACGAAGTTGATTTTCACTTTCTTAATCGGGTTCACGTAGTCGTTGCTGATGATAACCACCTCACGGCTGTACGAACCCGGGGTCAGACCCTTGGTGTTGATGTCGATAGCTACCGCACCTTTCTTGCCCGACTTAACCGGTTTCGGTGCTTTCGGGTTCAGATGGGCATCGGTCGAATAGACACGACGGATCTCCAGCGGATTAACACCCGTGTTCTTCACCGGAACGACGAACTTATAGGTCTTGCCTGCAGCCAGTTTGCCGGCGTTGCTCTCAGCAGCTACCTCAATGATCGGAGCCTGTTGTTTCTGCTCAACGGTCATGTTGCTGAAGTCCTCTACGATATTGGCCTTGATGGTCAGTTTGTAGGTGTCGGACAACTCTTTCTTGCCGTCCACTACCACATAGGCATTCACCTCAACCGGACCGTATAACTTGGTGGCATTGGTGTTCAGCGCGAAGATGAACTTACCGGTCTCGTTCGGCTTCACTGTTGCCAGTGTTACCTGCGAGATCATATAGCTCTCATATACCGCATTGGTAGCCAGTTCCACTTGGTGATCAGCCTGCGTGAGGTTAGCGTACTCCATCTCGCCGCTCTTGTTCTCACCTTTCTTCACGGTACCGAGATCCAGCACCAGGCTCTTCATGTTGATATCACCTACGGCAATCGTGTATTTGTTCACCGGTTTAGCGGGCTTCGGAATAACCTCACCCTTGATATATACTTTGAACGACGGTTCGGTAGCGTTCGAAGTGATGGTGACTGTTTTCTGGAAACGACCCGGGCGTCCGTTCGGGTTATAGGTAACGGTGATGCTACCCGTCTGACCCGGCTCAACCGGTTCGCGCGTCCATGTAGGAGTCGTACATCCGCAGCTGGCGCGTACGTTACTCAGCACCAACGGAGCCATTCCTTCGTTCTTAAATTCGAATACCACCGATACACGGCCGTCTTCTTCGTGAATCTTACCAAAATCATGCTCGGTCTTATCAAACGTGATGACCGGCTGTTGACCCATCATGGCTACTGCTACGAGTGCCATAAACAGTGTACTAAAAATCTTTTTCATATACCTAATTTTATATAAATGTTAATTTAATTCCTTTCACCTTTCACCTTTCCACTCTCCTTCTCACATCTTTGATGTCACTGATCTTGCGTATCGCTTTCAGCAACTCGTCCAGCTCGGAGCGGTCATATACATAGAGCTCCATCGTGCCTTGGAAAATACCATCATCGCTGGACATGTTGATGGCGCGTATGTTTATGTGGAACTGCGTCGTGATGGCCTGCAGCACTTGGATGAACACGCCAAAACGGTCTATTCCCTTCAACTCAATCGTCTCTACGAACGACTGTACGCGGTGGGTGTTCCAGCTGGCCGAGTAGATGCGCTTGCCGTAACTCGACTTAAGCAGCATTGCCTCCGGACAATCGATCTTATGAATATGCATCTTCCCTTGCTCATCCAGATAACCCAGCACTTCATCGCCCGGAATCGGATGGCAGCAGTCGCTCAGCAGATAGTCCTTACCTAAGTTCTCATCCGTCAGCACGATCGCATGCGGTCCTTTCTTCGGCTTGACCACTTCCTCTTTCTTTCCGCCTTCGGATGCTATCCGGTCATCCTCGCCTCGGGAACCGAAGAACGGTATGTACGACCGCCAACCGCGTTTGGGGTAGATGATGTCGTGCAGATTATCCAACCGGATCAGTCCCTGACCTACCTGCAGATACAAATCATTAGGTTGTGTCAGTCCGTAGTGCTTCAATAACCGTGCCAAAGCCATGTCGTGGTTAGCCGCCAGATCTTTATCCATCTGGATCGCATCCTCCACCAACCGCTCGCCGTGCTTGGTGTAACGCCGTTCCTCGCGGTGGAAATACTGATTGAGTCCGTTCCGCGCTTTGGCGGTCGTCACCATCTTCAGCCACTCTTTCTCGGGGTGCTGACTGTTAGAGGTGAGGATCTCCACCTGGTCACCGCCTTTCAATCGGTACGACAGCGGCACCAGGGTGTGGTTCACTTTCGCGCCAATGCAGTGCTCGCCTAACTCGGAGTGAAGCATGAACGCGAAGTCCAATGCGGTCGAACCTAACGGCATCGTCTTGATCTCACCCGTCGGCGTGAACACGAACACCTCTTGCGCGAACAGGTTCAGCTTGAAGGTACCCAGGAACTCCATGGCGTCCTTGTCCGGATGCGCCAGGATATCTTTTATCTCCTGCAGCCATTTATCGAGCTCCGAATCATCCGATTCGCCCGTCTTGTATTTCCAATGCGCCGCGTATCCGTGTTCCGCTATCTCGTGCATGCGGTCGGTGCGAATCTGCACCTCAATCCACTCGCCGTTCTTACCCATCACCGTCACGTGCAGCGCTTCGTAACCGTTCGCTTTCGGCGTCGAGATCCAGTCGCGAATACGCTCCGGATGCGGACGGTATATCTCCGTGATAGCCGAATAGATCATCCAACACTGGTCTTTCTCGCTCATCGATTCGTTCGGCGTGAAGATGATACGCACGGCCATCATGTCGTACACGTCCTCAAAAGCACACTGCTTGACCATCATCTTCTTCCAAATCGAATAGACGGTCTTCAGTCGCGCCTTGAGCGTGAACTGGTAACCCATGCTCGTCAGACGCTCACGAATAGGCTGGGCGAACTCCTCGAAGCTCTCGAACTGCTTCTCTTTGATCGCCTCTAACTTATCGTGTATCTCATTCCAGGTCTCGGGATGCTCGTATTTGAAACTCAGGTCCTCCAACTCCGTTTTGATGGGGAACAGACCCAAGCGGTGCGCTAACGGTGCGTAGATATACTGGGTCTCGCCGGCAATCTTGTATTGCTTGTTCTTCGGCTGCGAACCTAACGTACGCATGTTGTGCAAGCGGTCGGCAATCTTAATGAGCACCACGCGGATGTCATCGCTGATGGTCAGCAGCAACTTACGGAAGTTCTCCGCCTGCTCGCTGGCCTGGTCTCCGAACACACCGCCGCTGATCTTGGTCAAGCCGCTAACGATCTGGGCAATCTTGTCACCGAACAGACCCTGGATGTCCTCCACCGTGTAATCGGTGTCCTCCACCACGTCGTGCAGCAGCGCCGAACAGATGCTCGTGCTACCCAAACCGATCTCTTTCACGCAGATGCGCGCGACAGCAAGCGGATGCATGATATACGGCTCGCCGCTCAGGCGACGTACACCGTAGTGTGCCTTGTGCGCGAAATTGAACGCATGCGTAATCAACTCCACTTTCTGACGGTGAGGAGTATGCGCATAATCGTCCAACAGCGCTTCAAACTCACGCTGGATCATCAACTCTTCTTCCTGTGTAAACTCGCTTTTCTGCATACCTAAATCGGCAACAAGCCAAAATCGCTGCAAAGGTACAAAAAAAAAATCATATACGCAAGCGTACGCGAGATTTTTTTGTCTTTTTGTCTTTTTAGACCTCTCTCCATTTGCCTTTCGTCCAAATTCGCTGTATGGTGCCTCCGCCTTACCGCACAATGCTAGACCATAACTAGAATATACCTAGACCATAACTAGACCATAAAACCCCTGCTGACTACACTTTTTGCACTTTCTATATTATATTATATATCTATATATAATATACACCTTGTGGATCATTTTAGAAGGAAAAAAAAGTGCAAATATTTGCGTATGTCGAAAAAAAGTCGTACCTTTGCGGCGAATTTAAATTTGGCTTATTATGCGTAAACGGCTATACATACTACTGGTGCTCCTTTTCTCGCTGTCCGTGATGGCGGAGCCGAGTTACACCGTGGTGATCGATGCGGGTCACGGCGGCAAGGATCCCGGTGCGGTTGGGAAGTTCTCCAAAGAGAAAGATCTTAACCTCAAACTGGCCCTCAAACTGGGACAGTTGCTCAAAGAGCAATATCCGGATGTGAAAGTCGTTTATACCCGTTCGACGGATGTGTTCATTCCGCTGCAGGAACGTGCGGATATAGCCAACCGCGCGAATGCGGACTTGTTCATCTCCATTCATACGAATTCCGCCGAATCGCATACGCCGCAGGGTGTGGAGACGTTCATCCTCGGTACGGAGAAGATGCAGGCGAACCTGGACGTGGCGATGCGAGAGAACGCCGTAATGAAACTGGAGTCGGATTACAAAACGACCTACCAGGGTTTCGATCCCAATTCGATTGATTCGTACATCATGTTCGAGTTGATGCAGAACAGTTACATGGACCAGTCTTTGCAGTTCGCCACGCAGATACAGAACCGCTTCGTCGGCCATCTGAACCGTGAGGATCGCGGTGTGCGTCAGGCGGCTTTCTGGGTGCTGCTCAAGACGGCTTGCCCGTCCGTGCTGTTCGAGATGGGATTCATCTCCAATCCCGACGAGGAGAAGTTCTTGAACAAAGAAACGTCCATCAATCAGATGGCACAGGCGCTGGTTAATGCCTTCGGCGCGTATACGCACCGTCAGGCAGTGCGCCAGGCGGAGTTGGATACGTTACCCGCTCCTGCTCCCGAACCGGTGGTAGCACCTGAACCGGTAGTAGCACCGGCACCTGCACCTGCGGATACGACCGCGGCTGTAGCGACACCTGCGCCGGGCACTACGTTGTACGCTATTCAGGTCTGCGCATCCAAAGAGCCGTTGGCGCCCAATGATGCCAAGTTGAAGGGACTGACGTGCGACTATGTGCTACTCAACGGGTGGTACAAGTATTACACGGCAGCGGATGCGGACCGCGCGAAGGTAGCGAAACGACTGCCGGAGATAAAGAAACTGTTCCCTGATTGTTGGATCATCAAAGTAGAAAAATGAAAGAAATTAAATACAAACGTGAAATCAAAATAGGAGTGTTGGCTGCCCTCAGCTTCTTTCTCCTTTTCTTCGGGTTCAATTACCTGAAGGGCATTAATATCTTCTCTCCGACGAATGCTTATTTCGGTCGTTTTGACCATCTGCACGGCTTGGAGGAACAGGCGGCGGTGTATATTCGCGGCCATAAGGTGGGAGCCGTTCATGCCATCGATTATGACTTCACGAACGACAGCGCTTTCACCGTGGAGATCGCTATTAATAGCGATATAGCGTTACCGCAAGGCACGCGCATGGCGCTTGTGGCAGACGGTCTGCTGGGCGGTACGGCGGTGGAACTGCAGTTCCCGGTTAGCGGTGAGCGGTTAGCGATGAGCGATGAGCAACCACTTGCTCACGGTGCTTATCTGCCGACCACCTATGTGCCAGGACTGGTGGAGAGCCTGCAAGGCGAACTGTTAGCGCACGTCAATCAGGCGGTGATGGATGTTGATTCGCTGGTGGCCCAGTTGCAGAGCCAATTGGAAGGCGATCATCTGCATGCTACGTTGGAGAACGTGGACCGCGTGTCCGGAGACTTGACAGCGGTGTCGGCTGACCTGAAGCACATGATGGCTTATCAAGTGCCCGGCATTGTCCATAACGCCGATACGGCGGTGGCTAATCTCAATGCCATCGTGGCAGACTTGCAACAAGCCGATCTGGCAGCTACCGTGGCGCGCGTGGATACGGCAGTGGACGGCGTCAATGCGCTGCTTATCGATGTGCGCTCGCAAGAGGGTACACTCGGACAGTTGATTTACAATCAAGGTCTGTATCATCATATTGATGCTACCGTGCAGTCTGCCGATTCCCTTTTGACGGATATCAAGGCTCGCCCGAAGCGATACGTTCACTTCTCACTGTTCGGCAGAAAAAAAGATAAGTAAATGTCGAAAAAAGCGAAAAACAAAGTGTTCCACTGTTTGTACATTTTCTAAATTGTAAAAAAAATTAACAATGCGCAACATGCACTAAATATGCAAGTTGCGTATTTTGTTAACAAAAAATTATTTTTCTCTTGCATATATCAAACCTCCTATAAATCAGTGAGTTATAAACAGGTGGTGTGCCGTAAATGACTGATTTTCTGTTAATTTAACGTAAGTGCCTGAAAATCCGCAAGTTACGTTTATGTGCTTTTTTTGCCGTTTTGTGAAAATTTGCGTATGTCAAAAAAAAGCAGTACCTTTGCACTCGCTTTTGAAAAATTTCGGGTCATTTAGCCCGGAGTTTTTTAACGCTCAAAACGGAAAAAGAACAACACCTTATATATAATAATATAATGCAGACATTGCAACAACAATGGGCTCAGTGCCAGACCATCTTGGCTGACAACCTGACGAGCAGCGCTTACCAGACTTGGTTCGCGCCGATTGTGCCGTTGCAGTTTGCAGACGGGGTGTTGGTGCTGCAGGTTAAATCGCAGTTTGTGGCGGAGTATATTGAGGAGAATTATATTCCTTTATTGTCCGCTGCTATCTTCCGCGTTTTCGGTCAGGGAACGCGTCTGGAGTACCGTGTGCTGATTGATTCCACATCGGGTGCAGGCACGAGTCTGCCTTCGGGAGGAGCGCCGGCACAGGGACCAGCGCTGCAGGCATCCCCGCGGGTGGTGTCGAATTTTGATACGCAGCTCAATTCGCTCTATACCTTCGATTCGTTCGTTGCCGGAGAGCCGAATAAGCTGGCGCGTACGGCGGGACTGGCGATTGCCAAGCAGCCGGGTGCTACGGCGTTCAATCCGCTCTTCATCTATGGCGGTAGCGGGGTAGGTAAGACGCACCTGGCGAATGCGATCGGTAATCAGGTTCGCGTCTTCAATCCGCAGGCACGCGTGTTGTACGTGAGCGCGAACACGTTCAAACTGCAGTATCAGGATGCAACGAAGAACAATCAGGTGCCTGATTTCCTCAATTTCTACCAGTCGATTGATGTGCTGATTGTCGATGACATCCAGTATTTCGCCGGACTGAAAGGCACGCAGGACACGTTCTTCCATATCTTCAATTACCTGCAGCAGAGCCGTAAGCAGTTGATCTTAACCTCCGATCGTCCGCCGATTGAGCTCAAGGACATAGAGGCGCGTCTGCTGACCCGTTTTAAATGGGGATTGGCGGCAGAGGTGCAGCGGCCTGATTACGAATTGCGTCGAGGGATACTGCTGTCCAAGATGCGTCGTGACGGCATTGTGTTGAGCGATGATGTGGTGACGTTCATCGCGCAGAACGTACGCGATTCGGTGCGCGATCTGGAAGGTGTATTGGCGTCGCTTCTGGCGCACTCCACGCTGACAGACAGCGAGATTGATTTGAAACTGGCAGAGAAAGTGGTGAGTCACATCGTGGCTATTCAACCGAAGATCACGACGGTGGATGATATCATCGGAGCTGTGGCGCAGCACTATAACCTGCCGGAGAAAGCCCTTCTGTCGCAGAACCGTTCCAAGGAAGTGGCGTACGCCCGCCATGTGGCTTTCTATCTGAGCAAAGAGTTGACCGAGTGCTCGCTGAACGAGATCGGATTCAAAATGGGTAAACGTACGCACGCGACCGTGCTGCACTCCGTCGCCATCATCAAATCACAGTTGGAGGTTGACCCCGTGCTGCGTCAGCACATCGCACAGATAGAAACGGCCATGGATATCTAAAAAAAAAGCACCAAACGGTGCTTTTTTTTTACATCATGCCTCCCATTCCTCCTGCGGGCATGGCAGGAGCGGGGTGCTCCTCCGGATGATCGACGATGACGCATTCGGTGGTGAGGAACATACCGGCTACGGAAGCCGCGTTCTCCAGTGCCACACGGGTTACCTTAGCGGGATCAACCACACCGGCTTCGAACAGGTTCTCGTACTCGTCCTTACGGGCGTTGTAACCGTAGTCAGCCTTGCCGTTACGAACCTTATCTACCACTACAGCACCTTCTTTGCCGGCGTTGGCAACGATCTGACGAAGCGGTTCTTCGATGGCACGACGTACGATCTCGATACCCGTCTGTTCGTCTTCGTTATCGCCTTTGAGACCTTCGAGCGCAGCCTGTGCACGGATGTACATCACACCGCCGCCCGGCACGATTCCTTCTTCGATTGCCGCACGCGTAGCGGAGAGTGCGTCGTCTACACGGTCTTTCTTCTCTTTCATCTCCACCTCGGAAGCAGCACCTACGTTCAGTTGTGCCACACCGCCTGCCAGTTTAGCCAGACGCTCCTGCAGTTTCTCCTTGTCGTAAGTGGACTTGGTGGCTGCGATCTGTGCCTTGATCTGACCTACGCGGGCTGCGATAGCCTCTTTGTTACCGGCACCGTTGACGATGGTGGTGTTATCTTTGCTGACGGTGATGGTCTCAGCCGTACCGAGCATGTCGATGGTTGCCTGGTCAAGTTTGATACCTTTCTCTTCGCTGATGACGGTACCGCCGGTCAGGATAGCGATATCTTCGAGCATCTCTTTGCGGCGATCGCCGAAGCCCGGAGCCTTGACGGCACAGATCTTGAGTTGTGCACGCAGACGGTTAACCACCAGTGCGGTCAGCGCTTCGCTATCGACATCTTCTGCGATAATGAGCAACGGACGGCCGCTCTGAACAGCCGGTTCGAGCACAGGCAGTAACTCTTTGAGGTTAGAGATCTTCTTATCGTAGATAAGGATGTACGGTTTGTCCATCTCCACGAGCATCTCTTCGGTGTTCGTTACGAAATACGGACTGATGTAACCGCGGTCGAACTGCATACCTTGTACGACATCAATGGTGGTGTCCATACCTTTCGCTTCACCGATGGTGATGACGCCGTCTTTGGATACTTTGCGCATCGCGTCTGCAATCAGTTTACCGATCTCGGCATCGTTGTTCGCGGAGACGGTAGCTACCTGTTCGATTTTATCGAAATCGTTACCTACGACGACAGCGTTCTTCTTGATCTCAGCGACTACGGCAGCAACCGCTTTGTCGATACCGCGCTTGAGGTCGAGTGGGTTAGCACCGGCCGTCACGTTCTTCAGACCTACGCCTACGATAGCTTGTGCCAGTACGGTAGCGGTCGTGGTACCGTCACCTGCCTGGTCGCCGGTCTTGGAAGCCACTTCCTTAACAAGCTGCGCACCGAGGTTCTCGGCTGCATCTTTTAACTCAATCTCTTTGGCTACCGTCACACCGTCTTTGGTGATATGCGGAGCACCGTATTTCTTGTCAATAATGACGTTACGTCCTTTCGGACCCAGTGTTACCTTGACTGCGTCAGCCAATTGGTCCACACCACGCTTCAGCGCATCCCGCGCCTCCGTATTATACGTAATATCTTTTGCCATTTTTATTGAATTTTTGCTAATACGTCAGATTGTCTCATAATAAGGAATTTCTCGCCGTCGAGTTCGAGTTCCGTACCGGCGTATTTGCCGTACAGCACTTGGTCGCCGGCTTTGAGGACCATGGCCTCGTCTTTGGTTCCTTCGCCTACGGCGAGCACTTCGCCGCGCAGCGGTTTCTCTTTGGCACTGTCCGGAATGATGATACCTCCTACTGTTTTTTCTTCTGCAGCCGCAGGCTTAACCAGCACACGGTCTGCTAAGGGTTGAATCTTACTCATAAAATATGTTGTTTTTGTTATTTTCCACTTTGTCTATGACAAATGTTGTGCCAACCAACGGATGTCTGCCAAAATGGCAGATAAAAGGAGGCAATTTATTTTTTTACGGCAAAAGTCTTGCATATGTCAGATTTTTTTTGTATCTTTGCACCCG
>JAFPNK010000085.1 GCA_017401985.1 Paludibacteraceae bacterium
ACTCCGATGGCAAGACCGCTGCGGAACATATGTTGACATACACGGTACAGCCGGTAATGCGTTCACGCCGGTGTTGCTACTGGACGGAAGTATATATATGGAATTGGCGCGCGTACGCGTAGCACTGGAATGCGCGAACATGACCAATCGGCATTATTACGATTACGGAGGGGTGTTAATGCCCGGCATTAATGGAAGTTTGAGTATCAAAGCTGCACTTTGATACGTTAGAAAGTTAGGAAGTTTATACATTGAAGGATAGAAAGGAATATATTATTCGCAAGGCGATGGAGCTGTACGCCATTAAGGGGTACCAGAACGTGAGTATCACTGACTTGCAGTTCGCGCTGGATATTGGCCGCGGTACGCTCTATTATTATTTCAAGGACCAGGACGAGATCTTCCTCACGTGTATGGAGCGCTATTTTCTGGAACCCAAACTGCGGGCACTGAACTCAATGCCGGAGAATGGAGGGGTGGATCAGATGATTGCGACCATGATGACCTATCTGCACAGCCTGGAAGAAGCCTTACTCAGTTTTGACAACAAAGCCATTAATACCAGTAATGTGAACAACCTCATGTTCACCGCCTATAGTAAATTCCCTTCTCTTCACCGTAAAGCACAACGGCTGGCACTTAAGGAATTGGAGTTATGGCGCAAGGCGATTTATCACGACCAACGGGCCGGTCTGATCAGACGGGATATTGATCGCGAACAAATCGCACTCATGTGCACGCACATCAAAGACAGCTACGATAATGGCCTGGGACAAACACAAATGGACTTTTCTTTATTAGAAAAAACATATTCTGAATTTCATAATTTGTTAAAAAATTAAAGAAAAATACTATTTTCGAACGATTATTCGAAATAAAAGCAGTACCTTTGCAACCGAAAATCAAATTTTACTTGTTTATGGCAACAAAACACTATTTGTCTTACTTGCAGGAAACGATTGTTTCTAAATGGAACACGCTTGCAATGAAAGACCTGGATGGAGTAAATTCATACACATACGCTGAGATAGCACAAGAGATAGTCAAACTGCATGTCACATGGCAGCAATTAGGCATTAAAGAGGGAGATAAGATTGCGCTCTGCGGTCGTAACTGCACCAATTGGGGTCTGTTATTCCTGGCTGTAGAGACCTACAAAGCAGTGGTAGTCAGCATTCTTCCGGATTTTACGGCGGAAGGTATCTACTCGTTGGTAGATCACTCAGAGGCCGTTCTGCTGTATGTCGGTCCGAACGTAAAGAAAAAGATTGACACCACGCAGATGAAGGGTCTGAAAGCCACCATTTTCATGGATGACATGACGATTGTCGATGCGAGCGACAAGGTTCGCAAAGCATACGAGGGTGCAGCTGCTGCCTTTGCCAAGGCGTATCCGAACGGTATCACACGCGAACAAGTTGTTTATCCGACCGATAACTACGAAGACCTGGCGGTGATTAACTACACTTCCGGTTCGACGGGTAACCCGAAAGGTGTGATGCTGACGCATATGAACCTGAGCGGAAACGTAGAGTTCGCTTGTCAGCGTATTCCGCACAAAGCGGGTGATCGCGTGCTGTCTATGTTGCCGATTGCACACATGTTCGGTTTGATGTTCGAGTTCTTGTACCAAGTGTGTGACGGTGCAGAGGTTTATTTCCTCACCCAGGCACCTACCCCAACCGTGCTGATGAAGGCGTTTGCACAAGTCAAACCGTTCATGATCCTGACCGTACCTTTGGTAATTGAGAAGGTGGTTAAGAAAGGTGTGCTGCCGAAGATCAGCAGCCGTGGTGCCAAGATCATGTGGAAGACCCCGATTCTTAAGAATATCATCCGCGGTAAGGTAAAAGAAGGTCTGGACAAGACGTTCGGTGGTCAGTTGCGTTACCTCATCATTGGTGGTGCTGCGCTCAACGGCGAAGTAGAACAAGTACTGCATGACATCAAGTTCCAATATTGCGTAGGTTACGGTATGACCGAATGCGGTCCGCTGATCAGTTACGAAGACTGGTGGGCATACGCTTTCCACAGTTGCGGAAAAGAGCTACCGCAGTGCCACGTACGCATTGATTCCGAGAACCCGACCGAGAAAGACGGTGAGATTCAGGTCAAGGGCATCAACGTGATGAAGGGATACTATAAGAACGAAGAGGCTACTAAAGCCGTATTCACCGAAGACGGATGGATGCGTACAGGAGACCTTGGTGTGCTGGATAAGAAAGGAAATATCTATATCCACGGCCGTTCGAAGAACATGATTCTCGGTCCTTCCGGACAGAACATCTACCCGGAGGAGCTGGAGGATAAACTGAACTCTATGCCGTGCGTTGTGGAATCCATCGTAGTGGATCGTGACCATAAACTGATTGCTCTCGTCTTCCCGGATACCTCGAAAGAAGGTCAAAAGTTAATGGGCTCTAAAACAATCACACAACTGATGGAGGAGAACCGCGTAGCGGTTAATAAAGACCTGCCGGCTTATAGCCAAATTAGTGCAATAGAATTAGTCTCTTCCGAGTTTGAGAAAACTCCGAAGCGATCTATCAAACGTTACTTGTACAAATAAGCTTGATTCGCAAGTAACACCCCACGTTATGGCGTGAGTAACCATAACGTTCTGTAAATAATTAAGTGAGTAAGTAGATAGATTCCTAAGGGAATCGAAGCTGGCGCGTGATTGTGAAACCACGCGCTTGTTTTTTGTATAATGTAGTTAACAAAATACAAATATATTTGCGTATGTAAAAAAAATGCACTACCTTTGCGCGGCAAAGGTATAAGCTTATGACAAAACATTATTTACATTACCTGACAGATGTGATGTCTCACCAGTGGAACGACCCGGCTTTGACCGACTACGGAGAGAATCACGAATACACATTTGGCGAGTTGGCCGTGGAGATGTTACGCCTTCACGTGCTGTTTGAGCAGCTGGGTATTAAGCGCGGAGATAAGATTGCGCTTGCCGGTCGTAACTGCGCCAATTGGGCTGTCGCTTATCTGGCCATTACTTCGTACGAAGGAGTGGTAGTCTCTATATTACAGGATTTTACAGCCGAAGATATCTCGCACTTATTGGAGCATTCGGATAGCGAATTGCTGTTTGTCGGACCCTATGTTTGGAAAGACTTGCAGAACCAGAAGATGCCTGCCAAACTGAAAGCGGCATTGTCTTTGGAGGACTGGCGTATGCTGTACGAAGCGGAAAAAGGCACTGTGCCCAACGAGAAAGAGTGGCACGCTGCTTTCCTGTCCAAGTTCCCTCGCGGCGTGGAACCGGAAGATATCCATTTTGCGGCAGACGAGAACGCGCTTTCGCTCATCAATTATACCTCCGGTTCTACCGGAAGTCCCAAAGGAGTGATGCTCAACGGCCGATCCATCAGCAATAATATCGAAGTCGGAATGAAGATCCTGCCTGTGGAACCGGGACAACGCCTTGTTTCCATGTTGCCTCTCGCACATATGTTCGGACAAGTCTGTGAGCTACTATATCCCCTTTGTTCCGGTACGCACATCTTCTTCCTGACGAAATCTCCCACCCCGTCTATTTTGCTCAAAGCGATGAAAGAGGTACAACCCTATTTGGTGGTTACAGTTCCTCTGGTAATAGAGAAGATTTACAAGAAGAATCTGGATCCGCTGCTCAGCAAATGGGCTATCCGCACGTTCTGGCATATTCCGGTTATCGGCAATATTATCAAGAAACGTGTTAAAAAAGGACTTCGCAATGCATTCGGAGGTAAATTACGGTATTTCATTTGCGGTGGTGCGGCTATGAATCCGATTGTGGAGAAGTGCCTGATGGACATTCATTTCCCGCTCTCCATCGGTTACGGTATGACCGAATGCGGTCCGCTGATTGGCGGTAATCCGCCTAAGTACTTCAAAGCCCGTACAGGCGGTGTGCCGGTGAGCAACATGGACGTGAAGATTGACCTGCCCAATGAAGCAGGCATCGGTGAGATCCTGGTAAAGGGCGAGAATGTAATGCTGGGTTACTACAAAAATCCCGATGCCACCAATGCGGTCTTTACGGAAGACGGATGGATGCGTACCGGTGATCTCGGACGACTGGATCGGAAAAAGAATATCTATATCAAAGGGCGCTGCAAAACCATGTTCCTGGGTGCCTCCGGACAAAACATCTACCCGGAGGAGATTGAAGACAAACTCAACAACCAAGAGGCTGTCGGCGAATCGCTTATCGTAGAACGCGAAGGTAAACTGGTGGCGCTCGTATTCCCGGATGAGACACTGACAAAGCGCATGACTCTGGAAGAGATTCAACAACTGATGAAAGCTAACTTGCAGAAACTCAATGGACTCATTCCGTCCTACAGCAAAGTGGCAGATATTGAAGTACAAGACAAACCGTTTGAAAAAACACCTAAACGGTCCATCAAACGATTCCTCTATAAATGAGAAAAAGCGGAGCAAAAACTCCGCTTTTCTCTTTAACCAGGCAACCTAGGCGTCCTAGGAATTCTAGGCTGCTTAGAGAAGATGGTACGCAACGGTCAGTCCGGCCATCACAATGGATACCATAGACATCAGTTTGATGAGGATATTAAGACTCGGACCCGATGTATCTTTGAACGGATCACCTACGGTGTCACCAACCACAGTCGCCTTGTGACAATCACTACCCTTTCCTCCGAAATGACCTTCCTCTACATACTTCTTCGCGTTGTCCCAAGCACCACCTGCATTGGCCATAAACACAGCCAGTACGAAGCCCGTTGCCAAACCGCCAATCAGCAGTCCAAGCACACCGGCTACACCCAGGATCAGACCGGTTATAATCGGCACAATAATCGCCAGAATAGACGGTAACAACATTTCATGTTGTGCACCCTTGGTCGAAATAGCTACGCAGCGTGCATAATCCGGATCGGCTTTGCCTTCCAATATACCTTTGATGGTCTGGAACTGACGACGTACTTCCTCTACCATCTTCTGGGCAGCACGACCGACTGCATTCATCGTCAGACCGCAGAACAGGAACGCCATCATTGAACCGATGAAGATACCAACCAGCACAATCGGGTTCATCAGGTTGACGTTATACGCGTCCATGAAGTCCACAAGGGTCGCTTTGGCAGCCTCTACGCCGTTCGGCAATGCTTCACCTGTACGGATGAGCGCAATCTTGATCTCCTCTACATACGAAGCCAAGAGTGCCAATGCTGTCAAAGCAGCCGAACCGATGGCAAAACCCTTACCGGTAGCAGCCGTCGTGTTACCAAGCGCATCGAGCGCGTCCGTACGCTGACGAACCTCAGCAGGCAGACCACTCATCTCCGCATTACCACCTGCGTTATCCGCAATCGGACCGTACGCATCCGTAGCCAAGGTGATTCCCAGCGTCGAGAGCATACCTACGGCAGCAATACCGATACCATACAGACCCATCGATAGATTAGCGGCACTGAACTCAATGGCAAAACCGTTTGCACACAAGTAAGCCAAAATAATAGCGACACCTACGGTGATGACCGGAATTGCGGTACTCAACATACCCAAACCCAAACCACTGATAATCACGGTAGCAGGACCCGTTTGACTACTCTCACTCACTTTCTGCGTCGGTTTATAACTCTGCGATGTGTAGTATTCCGTCGATTTACCGATGATCACACCGGCGAGCAAACCAACCACTACCGAAAGACTCACCTGCCACCATTGATTCGGTGCGTCAGGATTATCACCAAGCAGCCAATAGAAGATAGCAAACGTCACTCCGGCAATAAGGAAAGCAGCCGTATTCGTACCGATAGCCAACGCACGAAGCAGTTCTTTCATCCCTGCACCCTCTTTCGTTTTAACCATATAAATACCGATGATGGACAAGAGCACACCGCAAGCGGCAATCAACGAAGGAGCCAAAACGGCTTTCATTTGCAACCCTTCAACGGCCGAACCGGCAAAAGCAGAGGCACCCAGAGCCATCGTGGCCAAGATCGAACCCGCATAGCTCTCGTACAAATCGGCACCCATGCCGGCTACGTCTCCTACGTTATCACCTACGTTATCGGCAATCGTAGCAGGGTTACGCGGATCATCCTCCGGAATATTATACTCCGTCTTACCAACGAGGTCAGCACCTACATCCGCAGCCTTGGTGTAGATACCACCTCCCACGCGGGCAAACAAGGCTTGCGTGGAAGCACCCATGCCGAAGGTCAGCATCGTGGTCGTGATCGTAATCAAATCCGCCTCGGCACCAACCAATGCCAACAGACCCGTCTTTTGCAACACCAGGAACCAACCGGATATATCCAGCAGTGCCAAACCTACCACCGTCAGACCCATTACGGCACCCGAACGGAAAGCCACCTGCAGACCGGAATTAAGCGATTGACGCGCCGCATTGGCCGTACGCGCCGATGCATACGTCGCCGTCTTCATTCCGAAGAAACCGGCCAAACCGGAGAAGAAACCACCGGTCAGAAAGGCGAACCAAACAATGCCGTTTTGCAAGTTAAAATAAGCCATTACAGCAAAAACAGCAGCCAGTACCACGAACACAATGGTCACCACTTTGTACTGCTGCTTCAGATACGCCATCGCGCCCTTACGCACATGCGATGCGATGGTCTTCATCAACTCTGTGCCCTCTTCCTTCTTCAGCATTGAGCGATAGAAAAAATAGGCAAAACTGAGCGCTAAAACAGATGCCGCCAATACGGCATACATCAAGATTGTTAAATCTGTCATAGAATGTGTTTTTATTTGTATTAGTACGTTAAATTTGCAGCTAAACACGAAATCGACTGCAAAGGTACTGCTTTTTTTGCAATTATGCAAATTTTTCTTGCGTATATGAAATATTTTTTGTAACTTTGCGCGGTTTTTGAAGTAAACAATGTTTATATACTTTCTATTCATACGTATCGCTGCATTGTTCGGGCATCGGAAAGCCCGCACGTTGGTGCGTGGGCAAAAGGAAACGTTTGCCAAACACCTACAGCAACTATCTGAGCTCCAATCGCCTGTTTGGTTTCATGCCGCATCGGTTGGGGAGTTTGAGCAAGCCCGTCCGCTCATTGAGCGTCTGCGCCGTGAGCACCCGCAGCAAAAAATAGTAGTAACATTCTTCTCTCCATCCGGTTACGAGGCACGCATGCATTACAACCAGGCGGATGCAGTGGTGTATCTTCCTTTTGCTACTCGCCGTAATGCCAAGCGTTTCATTCAGGCACTGCAGCCGAAAATGGCGGTATTCGTGAAATATGAGTTTTGGCCGGCATACATCCGGGAATTGAAGAAGCGAAATATCCCGACCTACAGTATCTGTTCCATTTTCCGTCCGAATCAGTATTTCTTCCGTTGGTGGGGCAGAACGCAACTGAAAGTGCTTCGTAGTTTCACGCATTTATACGTACAGGACGAGGCGTCCAAAGCGCTGCTGGCCAAATACGGTGTGAACAACACTTCGGTGGCAGGTGATACGCGCTTTGACCGAATGGCCGAGGTGATTGCTAACGGTCAAAAAATTAACGGCAGTAAGTTGACCCCGCTCGCACAGTTCGCCAACGGTTGCGAACGAGTGATCATTGCGGGTAGCACGTGGCCGGAAGACGAGGCCCTGCTGCAGCAGTACATGAGCCGCCAGACGGAGAATGCGGTTTTGCCCGCTAAGTTGGTCATCGTTCCCCATGAGATTGATGCGGAGCATCTGCATTACATATTCAATCTGTTCCAAGGGCGTATCGTTCGCTACTCTGCCCTCTTCGGTCCCGTTTCGGATGTCAGCCGGTTGAATATCTTGCAACGCGCCGATGTGATGGTTGTAGATACCATCGGATTGCTCAGTTCTATCTATCCGTTCGGGCAAGCAGCTTACATAGGCGGAGGATTCGGAGAAGGCATACACAACACGATTGAAGCGGCGGCATACGGCCTGCCCGTTGTGTTCGGACCGAACTACCATTCGTTCCGCGAAGCACAGGGATTGATTGATGCAGGAGCGGGTCGTAGCATCAGCAGCTATGACGAGCTGGAGGCGGCATTGGATACCGCATTGGAGCAATCCAAACTCATCGGAGCCAAAGCAGTGGCATACGTAGAGAGCGAATTAGGAGCAACGAACAAAATATATAAAGAAATATTCTAGGCTTCCCGGGGTTCCCGGGCCGTCTAGGCTAACTTATTACATTTTATGGCACAAAAACCAAGTATACCCAAAGGCACGCGCGACTTCGGTCAATTGGAAATGGCGCGCCGTAATTATATCTTTGACACCATCAAGAGTGTGTTCTGCTTATACGGTTTTCAGCAGATCGAGACTCCGGCTATGGAGAATATCGGCACACTGATGGGCAAATACGGAGAGGAAGGAGACAAACTGCTTTTCCGTATTCAGAACAGCGGAGAGAAAGCGGATCTGGCACCGGAGAAAGGACTGCGTTATGACCTGACCGTTCCCTTTGCCCGTTATGTGGTGCAGCACCGGGAAGAAATATCATTCCCCTTCAAACGGTTCCAGATTCAACCCGTTTGGCGTGCTGATCGTCCGCAGAAAGGACGCTACCGCGAGTTCTATCAATGTGATGTTGATGTGATTGGTTCGGACAGTCTTATAGGCGAACTGGAGTTAATTCAGATAGTAGAAGAGGTGTATCGCCGTTTGGGTATCAACGTGTGCCTGCACATCAATAACCGCAAGATACTTGCCGGCATTGCCGAAGTGATCGGAGCACCGGACAAGATCGTTGACATCACCGTCGCCATCGACAAACTCGATAAGATTGGTGTGGATGCCGTCAATGCCGAATTAACAGAACGGGGTTTGAGCGACGAGGCCGTACAAGCACTGCAACCGATTCTCCATCTGAGCGGTACTACCGCAGAGAAACTGGAAGCACTCCGTGATATTCTCGCCAACAGCGAAATCGGTTTGAAAGGCGTAGAAGAATTGGACGAAGTGTTCCGTCTTGCAGACGCAGCCGGTTTGACTGCGCAGCGGTCTGACAATGCAAGCGGTCTGACCATAGAACTGGATCTCTGCCTCGCACGCGGACTCAATTATTACACGGGTGCTATCTTCGAAGTAAAAGCACAGGACGCGCAGATCGGTTCCATTACCGGTGGCGGTCGTTATGATAACCTGACCGGCATTTTCGGACTGCCGAATGTTTCCGGCGTTGGTATCTCCTTCGGTGCAGACCGCATCTATGATGTACTGACCGAACTGGATTTATTCCCGAGGGAACTGCAATCTGCCACACAAATTCTCTTCGCTACTTTTGGACCGGACGAACTGATGTATGCGTTGCGTTGGGCGAAGGAACTGCGTGCCAAAGGCATCGCAGTGGAAGTATATCCCGAACCGACAAAGATGAAGAAACAAATGGGCTATGCGGATAGCAAGCGGATTCCGTTTGTGGCGATTGTCGGAGAAGATGAGATGGCGCAGAACAAAGTGATGCTTAAGAACATGAGCACGGGAGAGCAAAAGCTCGTCGCGTTGGACGAAGCGTTGCAGAAAATAAAACATTAAACATAATCGGAAAATGGCAGATACCAGCAAACAATTTGACGAAGTAACGGCAAAATGCCGGGCGATCTTCATAGACAAGATGCGGGACTACGGTGCCTCATGGCGGATCTTCCGTCTCAAAGGTATCTCCGACCAACTATACATCAAAGTATGTAACATCCGTCAGCGTCAGGAGACGGGCGTCAGTCTGGTGGGAGATGACATAGAAGGCAACCTGCGCGCCATCGTCAACTACGGCGTCACAGCCATCATTCAAGACCGCAAAGGGTACGCGGACGGCGTGGATATATCCAATGACGAAGCATTGGCACTCTATGATGAGGTGCTCAACGAAGCCAAAGAACTGATGATGCGCAAGAACCATGACTACGGTGAAGCATGGCGCGAGATGAGCAAAGAAGGCATTGTTGACATGATTATGGCAAAAATCATCCGCATTAAAACCATCCTTGCCAACAACGGAAAAACAATTGCCTCCGAAGGCGTGGAGGGCAACTATTTCGATATTATCAATTACGCTATTTTTGATTTAATTCACTATGAAGAAGAATAACTTACTTGCTCACATCATCGGTAGTACCAGCCGCACGCTGCTGGCACTGACCTTTCTCTTCTCAGGTTTCGTCAAATGTATTGACCCGCTCGGCACAGTCTATAAGATTGAGGACTATCTGAAGGCTTTCGGCGGATGGTGCAATGACCTGCTCCCGTACGCAGGTATCGCTGCCGTGTGTTTAATTGCGCTGGAGTTTCTGCTCGGCGTGTGCCTGCTGACGAACGTCCGCACCAAATGGACAAGTTGGATCACCCTCGCGTTCATGCTCGTCATGACACCCCTCACACTGTGGATTGCCCTCACCAACCCGGTTTCGGACTGCGGCTGTTTCGGTGATGCACTCGTGCTGACCAATTGGCAGACGTTCTACAAGAACGTAGTGCTGATGGTACTGGTGATTATGCTGCTGTGCTGTCAGAAAGCCATTCCGCAATTGTGGTCCTGGTGGGCAGAACTGATCATCGCCTTATGCGGTCTTGCTGTAGCCGGTGGTATCATGTACTATAGTTACACCCACCTGCCGTCGATGGATTTCCGGCCGTACAAAGTGGGCAATCACATCCCAACCCTCATGGAAGATGAGATTCCGCCAAAGATTGATGTCTTTTATACCTTTCAGAAAGACGGTCATGAGCAAGAGTTCGTTTACGCAGAACGTCCGGACCTGCAAGGTGACTCTTCGTGGACGTTTGTAAAGCAAGAGACACGTGTCTTGGAGGAAGGCAAAGAACCGACGATTCATGATTTTGAGATTTTGCAAGGCGAATACAATGAGGAATTGGGAGAATATCTGTGGATCAATGATATCACTTATGATATACTGGAGTCCGAAGAACCGGTTGCCTTGGTGGTGATGTACGACCTCAAAAAAACGGACCGCAAGCAGATGGACAAACTGATGAATATAATCCATGAGTATTCAACTGTCTATTTCCTGACCGGTTCAGGGGAAGATGAGATTGTGAAAATGGCAGAAGAGTTAGGGTGGGACGAAGAAACGACGTTCAGTACGTTCTGCGTGGCGGATCCGGTCACCCTCAAGACGATTGTGCGTGCCAATCCGGGACTGGTGGTGATTCAGAACGGCACAGTCATGGAGAAGAAAAATTTCCGACAAGTGGAATTCAATTAATAAATCATAAAATCACACATAAAATCATATCATATGGCAAGAATTAAAATGGTTGCAGGTAACTGGAAAATGAACAAGAACCTGCAGGAAGGTGTAGCATTGGCTACCGAATTGAAAGAAGCTGTAAAAGATCCCAAATGCGCTGTAGTGATCGGCACGCCGTTCATCCATTTGGCCACCGTGGCTGAGTTGCTGAAGGGTTCGCCTATCAAGGTAGCCGCAGAGAACTGCGCAGACCACGAGAAGGGCGCATACACCGGTGAGGTAAGCGCAGAGATGGTGAAGTCCACCGGTGCGGAATATGTCATTCTCGGTCACTCGGAGCGCCGTCAGTACTACGCAGAGAGCTACGAGATGCTGGCAGAGAAAGTGCGTCTGGCTCTGGCTAACGGTCTGAAGGTCATCTTCTGCATCGGTGAGGTAAAAGAGGAGCGCGAGGTAGGCAAGCAGAACGAGGTAGTGAAAGCGCAACTCGAGGGTTCGGTCTTCGGTCTGAGTGCAGAGGAGTGGAAGAACATCACGCTGGCATACGAACCTGTTTGGGCTATCGGTACCGGTCTGACCGATACACCGGCTCAGGCACAGGAGATGCACGCTTATCTGCGTGAGTTGGTAGCCAAAAACTACAACGCGCAGGTGGCAGACGACACCACGATTCTCTACGGCG
>JAFPNK010000086.1 GCA_017401985.1 Paludibacteraceae bacterium
GAATGAAAATAATATAGAAAATAATATAGAAAATAATATAGAAAATAATATAGAAAATAATATAGAAAATATCGAAGAAAATAAAAGTCAAGAAAAGGACGAAAATGTTCTTAATAATTCGCCCTCAAGTATAAATTCAAAAAATAAAGAAAAATTTAATGAAAATGAAAACGAGGAAGATAAAGAAGACACCAAGGAAAATAAGGAAGAAATAATACAACAAGAAATAAAAGAAAAAGAAGTTAGTAATGTTAATACTACAAAAGAAAAAAAGTATAAAAATTTTCAGTTTTTATTAGCCATAATATTCATGAATCAAGGATTAAAGAAAGAAAAAATAGAAAAAATAATTTCCGAAGAAAATTCAGACACAAATGAGGACAATAATAATTATTTATTTAATTTGAGTCAAAAAATTCTGAATTTAATCGAGGACAAAAACGAAAAAGATCACAAAACATTGACAAAAATATTCAAGTATCAATTAGAACAAAATTACTCCAATGATATTAATATATTCAAAGAAAAAATAATAAAAGATTTTTTAGAAAATAATAAATTCTCCTTGATACAATCAGAAGATGACGAAAATCTTTATTTAACGAAATTAATTCAATTATATGGCCCGAGTTGTAATAATTTAATAGAAAAATTAAAATTGTTACAAAACGAGGAAAAAAAATTAATTTCTTATAAAAACCTCAAAAAGATGATAAAAGTGGAAAATTTATATAACAAAAACGACCAAGAAAAAATAAACATTTTTAACTTTTTTGTTTTCGTTCTTAAGAAAAATTCTTCATTTAATGACGAATCAACTTCAATTTCTGATTTTTACATTTTTGATATTCTTAACTTCTTAAAAGGGATTACGGATATTATCAGCGGAAAAAAATTAGAATCAGATGAAGTTAACGAAGAAGATGATGGACTTACTATAACAGATGAAGACTTCAAAAGAATAATGAATAAGTTTTTGAAAGAATTAAACGAAAAAATGGAAGAAAAAAAAGTGGGATTGGGGGAAATCCTAGAAGAGGAAAATATCAAAGAAATAGAAAAAGATGGTAAAAGTTTGAAGGTTATTGATATATATAAATTTGTGGAAAAAATGAGAGAAAATGGAATTAGCTTAGAAGATAGTTTGGTTATAAGTTGTATATTTAATAGATATCAAGTAAGCGAAAATTCGGAAGATATTAATATAGATGCGTTACTAATTGATTTAGAAAAAAGACAAATAATTCTGTGATGAGGAATGTTTTTTGGGTCCTGGTGGCGGAGGCGGCGGAACAGGCGGTCCTGGTGGCGGAGGCGGCGGAACAGGCGGCCCCGGCGGTGGCGGCGGCGGTGGCGGCACCGGCGAAGAGGATGAATACACCAAAGACTGCATCACCTATCATTGCGTCTCCTACAAAGTCAAATGCGGACCGGAAGAGAAAAAGGTACGTTTCTGCGGCGGCGGTACGCTCAAGCATAACTGCGGCAACGTGCCCGTCTTCCCCGGCATGCCCGGAAACGACGGACCGAACGGAGGTAAGACTGGCTCGGATGAGGTATCGACCATCACCTTCAACGAGTTCGGCGGACAGCCTATGTTCACCGATAACTGCGACACCTGTATCTCCCGTTTCCAGGGTGATTTCAAGGATTGCTATGAGACGATCATCACCTTCATCGTGCCCAACGTGACCCCGTGGGGTGATAACATATCCGGTGCGATCAATGCGTATAACTACGGACGAAACATGTCTTCCGACGGTATCTATTCGTCCGGCTTGCTGAACTGCTTGGGTAGCCTGTTCGCTCCGGTGGATATCGTGGTGACTATGACCAAGTCGGTTTGGCAATGCGGTTCGTCGATGCTCAACTTCTGTAGTGGCACCCCATTTGACGGCGGTCCATCCGGCGGCAGTGGTGGCGGCGGTTCAGGCGGTTCAGGCGGAGGTAGCGGCCCGGATCTGTTCTCGGACCTCGGCGACCTGTTCGGTGCGCCCCGTGCACATCGCGCACCCGGTTCCAAACGCGCCACGTCGCTCCTGACGGGAAAGAACCTGTCGGCATATCCGTCGAACATACGCGCTTATGCGGACCGCTCTGACCATGCTTGGGTAGCGGTAGCGGCGATGTATGCCATCGAACTGGAGATATACGGCGACACAGCGTTCTGGTACATGGAGCCTTCGGAAGGCGAAGCCTTGGGTAATTTCATCAAGACCTGGGACGGCTCCAGCAATGACATCTGGAGCTATAAACCCGATACCGTCTCGGTAGGCGCTTATGCACGCTTCATTGACCGAATCCAACATACGTTGCTTGGCGACACGACGGACGGCAACTATATCAATTGGGATAGAGTCACCCGCTGCGCAGAGGTCTATACGGAGCAAGTCAATGCCGCCAATGAGTTAGGTTACGTGGACTTGTCCTCTATGCTCAGAACGGAGGTGAATAACTTGGTGGAGGACTTCCAGGAAGATCCGGGAGGCGGTATATGTGCTTCTATCTCGCTGCAGTTCAGCCAGAAGGCAGTCTTCGCCCGTCAGGCGTTCCGCGGTACACTCACCGTGACCAACGGACACGAGTCCGCCTCGATGGATTCCGTGGTACTCACGCTCAAGGTAGTCAACCAGCAGACCGGAGCTGTAGCGACGATGCATGAGTTCCAGATCAACCTGGAGTCACTGGACGGCTTCACCGGAAATATGAATCTGGAGGACGGATGGACGCTGGCAGGTAACAGCACCGGTGTCGCTACCGTGCTCTTCATCCCGACCAAGTACGCAGCTCCCACAGCCGATGTCAACTATGCTTTCTGTGGTGAACTGAGTTACAAAGACCCGAACACGGGACTCAAGATGACCTATACGCTAATGCCGCAGATCCTGACGGTCAGCCCGTCACCGAACCTGCAGTTGACCTATTTCATGCAGCGTGACATATTAGGCGACGATGCCCTGACCGAAGACGAGATCGAACCGATGGAAGAAGCCGAGTTCGCGCTCCTGATCAATAACATCGGTAATGGCGATGCGAAGAACATGCGTATCAAGACCGAGCAGCCGCAGATCGTGGACAACGAGAAAGGACTGCTCATCCAGTTCCAACTCACCCGCTCGCTCCACAACGGCGAGTCGGTATCCTTCGGTCTGGACGGCACGATCACCAATAACTTAGGCGATATCGCAGCCCATACGACGGATTACGTACAATGGTTCCTGACGAGCACGCTGTTGGGTCATTTCACCAACTATAACGTCTCGGCGACCCATCTGACCAGTTATGGTAACCCGGATATGTCGCTGCTCGACACGGTGACCATACATGAGTTAATACGCAGCATTGATATGCCTCAAGCAGGCATCGGATGGTTGTGCAACGATATTCTCGATGCGAAAGACCAACCCGACATGTTGTACGGAGCGGATGGTGCTGTGGTCGATGTACAACAGGCAAGCAACGCTTCGATGAACCCGAGCGGGGCTAACCAATACAGTCTGAGCGTCTCTTCTTCCGGTGGTTGGGTATACGGCAACCTCACTGATCGGACTGTCGGCATGCAGAACCTCGTACGTGTAGTACGCGCGAGAGACAATAAGGAGATGAGCCTGCGCAATTTCTGGCAGACACATGTCACCCTTCGTGACGGAAAGAAACCGTTGTATGAGAATCGTATTCACTTCGTGGATAGCATGAGTGCCGGTAGTGAACTATATGAATTGTATTTCAGCGACCGTCCGGATGTGCAGTTGTATATTGACCGCTTTGAGGGTGTTCCGCAGGAGACGATTGACACTGCTTTAGCTGGCGTGATTGTCATCTTCAACAAACCGCTTGCACCGATTAGTTTCACCTACGAAGACCTGCGTCTGACGTGCAACGGCAAACAGGTCAATATGTCGAATGTCACTATCCAGCAGATAACAGAGACGGCCTTCCATATTAACTTGCAGCCCGTAACTGCAGCCGACGGATTCTACGTACTGGAGATCGACATGACCAATGTAGTGGATCCCGAAGGTTTCAACGGTCTGAATAGCGGTAATATGGTTTATTGGACACAGGGAACAGGCGGGACGACCGACATAGAAGAAAATGACCCAATGAGTAACTGTAAAAATGCGAAAATAATCCGCGACGGTCAACTCTTTATCCTCCGTTCGGACGGACGAATATACAACGCCCTGGGTATTGAAATAAAATAAATACACATTTAATACATTCCATTTATGAGAAGAATCTTATTTGTATCGGTACTTGTTACCATCAGTTCCTTCCTTTTTGCGGAAGTCAAGTTGGAGTCCGGTGACTTGAGCGTGCTCAAGCAAGCCGGCGAGTACGCCTACGTAGAGATCGATTGGTCCAAAGCCCAAGTGGTCGAGTTCGACCGTAGCGGCAAAGTGGAGAAATCTCACGGTACGGTGGACCAGTATAACAAAGCGCAAGGCGCAGACTGGGTACAAGACTGGCCGGAACTCAAGCGCTTCATCGTCAACTGCACCGCTTGGGAGAAATACCCGGCACGCCCGTGCTTTAACAAGAAAAACAAAAAAGGTACCCTCATCACCGTACCGCCTGTTGTGTGGAAAGAGTACGCCAAGACGAATGACGACGACCTCAAATCGCACTGTATCTGGGTTGATCCTGCTAAGGCAAAGTATAAATTCGTGCTTACCGTCACCAAAGTCGATATGGGAAGCGGTGCTGCGTCTGGCTTTGGCATAGGAATGAAAACCGGCGGCGCCATCATCTGCGGCAAACTCAAACTCGTCGAGATAAAAACCGGCAAAACACTCGCTACCCTCACCGTGGATCATTGCAAGGGAATAGGCAACTACTCCCAGCGCACACGTCTCATGGACGCAGTAGTCGGCTCCATCATCGGCGAAACAGCAGAACTAATCAAATAAAAATTATAAAACATTATGAAAAAACTTATCCTTTGTACATTGTCCTTTGTGACTTTGTCCCTTTTGTTTACCGCATGTAACGGTAACACCCCGTCTAACCCGGGTGAGTATAACGCCAAAGACTATGTTGGCACTCAGTGGATCACCGACTCGACCCTTATTGGCGATGGCGAAGGCATTTCTCCTGCCCCGCACGCCTATATCAACGTGCTCTCTGAGACTGACGTAGAAATCAACGGCTGGCCCGCTAACTACAAGATCGAAGGAAACATCCTCTATCTCCACACCGAAGAAGAGACTCCGATCCCGCTGAAGATCATCAGTGCGGATAAGAACCACGCTAACCTCCTATGGGAAGGTTTTCAGGGAGATGGCGCAGATGGTCTCATCCACATGACACGTGTAGCAGAACCGGAAGGTCCGGATTTGGATGTCAACAAAGCGAACATCACCGGAAAATGGCGTCTTATGTACAACAAGAGCATCGAAAACAGCTTCACCAACCAAGATCCGGATTATGAACCCTATGTCATGATTCACGGCATGCCGGGAGAAGAGATCTATCATTTCAACGCAGATGGTACATTCGCCATTACCAATAGTTTCGACCAGATATGGGATGCACAGCCCCAAACAGGCTGGTGGGACGTTCAAAGCGGCAAACTCATCTATGCAACCGGCACACCGGACTATCCGGCTGTTGAAAAACCGGATCCGATTCCTGCAGAATGGGGAGAAACCGTTACCACACTTACCGGTAACGTCATGAAGACGTATCGATTCGAGACCTTCACTGACTACTCCATGGAATATATCAACTACTTCGTCCGCGTTCAGTAACACCAGTTAACCAGTAAACTAAAAAACAAACAATATGAGAAAATTCTTTATCTTCGCCATCGCACTGGTATTCGGTGCTTTGACATTCACCGCTTGCAACGGTAACAACCCGACAGACCCGAAAGACATCAACGTCAAGGACTACGTCGGTACCACTTGGTTTCTCGACTCTGTGAATGTCGGTGATTTCACCACAACCCACATGTGCCAGCCGATCTTCCTCCCCAGCGAGACCTCGATCCAGATCGGCAACAATGTGTGCGCCTTCCGATATGAAAAAGGCTTCCTCTACATCACCAACGATGGCGAAATGGAGACCAAGTACGAAATCGTTTCGTTGGACGAAAAAGGTACGGTAGTCAAAACTGGTGATGCAGAAAACGTGCGGACCTATTATATCTCTGCGCTCCCGACCCTTGACCGCAACAAACAGAATGCCATCTCCGAAGCGGCACTGCTCGGTAAGTACAAGATGGTCATCGGCTCTATGACCGAAACCAAAGTGGATGGCTCCGAGGAAACCAGTTACACCGTCGGTGGTATGATCACATGGATCACGTTCAAGGAGAACAACAAAATGCTCTACGAAGACTCCAGCCCGAATCCCGACATGGAAGGTATCTGGGAAGTGAACGTCGCAGAGAAAAAGATTTGCTTCGGCACCTACTCCTCTCTCGCTGACATGCACGAGTACGGTCATCCAGAGGATATCCTTGTCTTCAACGACGACTACCTCGTCACCGGCTCCGACTACGACTACGATCCCTCTATGGGAATGACCCATCGTCACTACGAGTCCGTCTTTGTTCGCATCAAATAACATCAAACAATAAATCAACATGAAGGTTCGTGCAAGTCGAGTGTAAGCTCGCTTACGCAACTCGACGCAGCCGAAGCTCCAGAAATTTAATTTATTAAATTTATGAAAAAGTTCTTTATCTTCGCCTTTGCGCTGGTAGCCGGTGCGTTGGTTTTCACAAGTTGTGAAGGCGGTGGTAACACGCCGACCAATCCGACCGAAATCCAGATGGCTGATTACATCGGCACCAACTGGCGTGTAGACTCTTGCCACTGGCAAGGTGAACGAACCGGTGGTCCTCACCCGTTCATCAAAGTCATTTCGGAAAACGCTGTTCTTTGGTGGGGAACGGATACGTTGGAATTCACATTGGAGGATGGCAAAATCTCCTTCAATGAGCCATACAGCGAAGACGCTGAAGGCAATCCGGTACCTGTCACTCTCACCATCGTAAAAGCCACCAAAGACTTCGTTCACTTCCAATCCATAACCGGGATGGACATCTTCATGGCACGTATTCCTGATCCGTTCGGTACACCGGTGGAGGTTACCGAGGCCAATATACTAGGTACATGGAAATGGGAGTACAACTACGACGCGGACATTCACGACGGCGTAGAGGACTACCATTCCTATATGACAGCTCCGGGCGTGGACCTCTATACCTTCAAGACAGGCGGTATCCTGTCCCTCAGTAACGTAGTGACCGATCAGATAAATGGCCCGATGGATGACATGAAATGGACCCTCAGCGGCGGTAAAATCCGTTACTGTCTGCCCGAGTTTTGGGACGATCCCGAGGCACAAGACTGGTACGAGGTAAAATTCCTCTCTAACGAATCCATGGTGCTCTATTTAGAGCACAACTGGGGAGAAGTCATCACCACCAGCACAGAGTATTACACACGAGTTAAATAATTGAATTATGCGTAAATCATTCTTTTTCGCCCTTGCACTGGTAGCCGGTGCACTGGCATTCACAAGTTGTGAGGGAAACGACCCGAAACAACAGTACCCCGCCTCTGTATATGACGGTATTTGGGTATCCGACTCCCTTTTCACGGACAACGGAGAGAAAACCAATGATGCCCTGATGTGGGAAATCCTGAATAGCGAGCAGATCGTCTTCCATAGCGGCGACACCGCTAAATGGGAAGTACATGACGACCATTTCTTCACCTTTACATTCCGCGACGGTGTCCAAATCGAAATGGAAGCCATGGATGGTGATGAAGAGAAACAACGTGTCAGCTTCTATGTATGGGGAGAGAATCTGGACCGCATGGGTATCTGGAATCCGGAGATAAGCGGACTCTACATGTATCGTCTTCCTAAACCGGAAGGCAACAAACTGCCGGTAACGGAGGCTAACCTCCTCGGTAAATGGCGCACCACCTATGAGATCAACTCCTCCTATGACACAGAAGGAAATAAGAATGGAGAGACCAAGTTCTATCACGGCTATGAGATCTGGGACATTCAGGCCAATGGTGTAGCAACTTCTTATAGCGACCCGTATTCCTATGACGGTTGGTGGGCATTGGACGGTGACAAACTGGCGCTCTATACCGGACATAAACCGGCTGATCTGAAACCGGACTATTTCCGCAATGTAGAACTCTACAGCAACTTCATGCACATCATCCACTACACCTACCGCGAGGATGGCACACTCTATAACAGCAACCAGCAATTCTTGTACAGAGTAAAATAATTTGATAATTGACAATTGATAATTATGCGTAAATATTTATTCTTCGCCATCGCGCTGGTAGCCGGCACATTGGCATTCACAAGTTGTGAGCCTAACAATCCGAATAAACCGGAGAGTCAGGAAATTGATCCGAAAGAAGTAACCGCCAAGGATATTGTAGGCGAATGGTTGCTTGATAGCGTCATCTTCAACAACGAATATGGGTACTACCAGATGGACCGTCAACTCATCACCGTTCGAACCAACGACCTCGACGTTCGCGACCGGAAGAAGAACGCCTACACCGTGAAGGATGGTATCATTACCGTCAATTACTCAAAGAACGAATGGAACGACGTAGATGACTCGTACACCGCTACCTATGAGATTGTCAGCTTTGACAAGGGTCTCAAGCGCGCCGAACTCAAAGAACATGTTGAATACATAGACGGCGACCAACCGGTTGAGGGCTACATGCACTATTATCTCTCTGTCCTGCCCGAGCCTACCGGCAAAGACCTTGACATCAACGAAGCCAACATCAAAGGCGCTTGGTTGTGCGCGTATTATGAGCACTATGCAGAAGGCGAGACAGCCATTAAAGAAGTTTCGCCGCACTTCGAATTCGAATTCTTCGGCGACAACCATAAGTTCGCTTGGCTAATGGGCGTTTCTGCCGTAGATGGTTACTTTGACACCGGTTTCTGGTGGTTCAAACCCGGCTATATGTATATGACGGTGGCTTACAACAAGACCCTCAGCGACTACAACGAGGACGATTTGTACTGGTGGAAAATCGAGAAACTGACAGAGGACTACATGATTCTCTCTCACAGAGACGATGGTTACGCAGAGGTTTGCCACTTCGTTCGCCGAGACATGTCCTTCCCAAGTGAGAAATAAACAATAAACAAACAATCACTATTCACCGCCACGCCCAACCGCGTGGCGGTTCTCATTTCATCTACTGACACCCCAACAACAACCTATTGAAACTCATCTGATCGCGCTAGACCATAACTAGACGATATCTAGACTATATCTAGACCATAAACTACAGAACCACTCCTTCTCAAGCGATTGTTCTGCAATGTTCAATTGTATATATATACATAGTATATATATAGTTCATATCTCTTCTTTTTTATTTGCATATGTCAGAAAAAAGTTGTACCTTTGCAGCCGCAAAGGTTTTGAAAACAGCAATAATATGAAAAAGTTCTTCTCCTTATTCGCAGCAATGCTGATGGCAGGTACGATGATAGCTGGTATACAGGTATCAGAGTCCATCTACTTCTCATCCGAAGAGTATTCTGACGGACAAGTGGTCTCTCCCTATACGGGCGAACATGTTCTCATTACGTTCCCCCAAGGGTCAGCGAGCAACGCCGCTAAATACTATTCCGGTGCTGTTCGGGTGTATTGCGGCGGACAAATGAAGGTCTCTATTTCCTCTGACGGGTTCACACTGACAGGTATCACACTCAACTTTGGCAGCGGGGACTACGCAAATACGAACGATATTACTGCCTCCGAGGGATCCTTTGACGGGACTACATGGACAGGTAGCACAAAAGAACTGACATTTACCGTTGGCAAAAAAAGCGATGGTTCGCTTGGCGGACACAGGCGTATAAGTTCATTGTATATCACGGCGGAGATAGACGAGCCGGAAGAACCTAACGGCATCGATCCGTCAACGAACATAGTAGCTTACATCGGCGAAGGTATTTCCACTCTCCGTGAACTCGTCCGTAATCCGGAAGTATATGGAGAATGGATGTCTCAATATCCGTTTAAGTATGCCGCCAACGAAGAAATCATGGTGAGGATATCCAACACGGAAGAAGTATTCGGGTGCTCCGGTACACTCCCCGGCTGCAGCGATTTGGCTTATTTTCCCGCACGCAATGAATATTGCCACATTGAGCAAGCCGGTTGGCATTGGATCTATTTCCGCCCGAATCGAGACGGCGGGGACGACTGGTGCCGCGGATGTATTAAGATGGAGCGTCTGGCACAGGCTCCGGACCCGACGAATTGCTACGAAGCCGCATTGTTTGTAGGGCAGGAGGATGTAGAAGTTCCTTATAACAACGGCAAAACATATACCTTAGAAGGCTATGTGACGCAAATTCAGGAAGCCTACCAAGACCAATACCACAATATATCCTTCTGGATTGCAGACAAAGCGACCGATTCAAGAATGGTGGAAGTATTCCGCGCCACATGTCCGAAAGCCTCGCATGCAGTGGTTGTCGGCGACAAAGTACGCGTTACCGGTACGCTGATGAAATACAACTCTATCGTTGAATTTAAGCAAGGCTGCACCTACGAGATCCTCAACCGGCAAGAAGAGGACCAAGAAGGCATTGAGGACACACCCGCAACGGTTAAGGCAGTCAAGACCATCGAGAACGGACAGCTGATGATCGAGCGAAACGGCATCAGATACAATGCCGTCGGACAAATATTGAATTAATGACATATTTACCAATATAATGAAAAAGAATTTTGTAGAAGAACTCCGTTGGAGAGGCATGTTGCAGGACATCATGCCTGGCACGGAAGAACAGTTAATGAAAGAGATGACGACCGCTTACGTGGGCATTGACCCGACGGCGGATAGTCTGCATATAGGACACCTCTGCGGCATCATGATGCTGCGTCACCTCCAAGCCTGCGGACACAAACCGATCGCCCTCATCGGCGGTGCAACCGGTATGATCGGTGACCCCTCCGGCAAGTCTGCCGAGCGTAACCTCCTCACCGAAGAGATCCTCAGTCACAACGTAGCATGCATCCGCGAGCAACTCGAGCACTTCCTCGATTTCAACAGCGATGCACCTAACGCAGCGGAACTCGTCAACAACTACGACTGGATGAAGGATTACACCTTTATTAATTTCACGCGCGATATAGGCAAACTCATCACCGTCAACTACATGATGGCGAAAGACTCCGTCAAGAAGCGCTTCAACGGCGAGTTCTCGCAAGGTATGTCCTTCACCGAGTTCACCTACCAGCTCCTCCAGGGTTACGACTTCGTGTACCTCAACGAGCACAAGAACTGCCTCCTCCAAATGGGCGGTTCCGACCAGTGGGGAAATATCACCACGGGTATCGAGCTCATGCGTAAGATGAACGGCAAGACCGCATTCGCCCTCACCTGCCCGCTGATCACCAAAGCCGATGGCGGTAAGTTCGGTAAGACCGAATCCGGTAACGTTTGGCTCTCCAAGAAATACACCAGCCCGTATAAGTTCTTCCAGTTCTGGATGAACGTTTCGGACGATGACGCGAAGCGTTATATCAAGATCTTCACCTCCCTCAGCCGCGAAGAGATCGAAGCGCTCATCGCTGAGCACGACCAGGCGCCGCACCTCCGCGTGCTCCAGAAACGTCTGGCAAAGGAGGTAACCTGCATGGTTCACAGCGAAGCAGACTACAACGCAGCAGTCGAAGCATCGAATATCTTATTCGGAAACGCAACCGCAGATGCGCTACGCGCGTTGGACGAGGATACCTTCCTGCAGGTGTTCGAAGGCGTTGAACGCTACGAAATCCCTATGGAGGACCTCAAAGCCGGCATCGGCCCGCTCGACCTGCTCGCAGAGCGCACGAACATCTTCCCGTCCAAAGGCGAAGCACGTAAGATGATTCAGGCCAACGGCTTCTCTCTCAACAAAGAGAAACTCACCGACCCTGCCACCCCACTCACCGATGCCAACCTCCTCAACGGAAAGTACCTCCTCTTCCAAAAAGGCAAAAAAAACTACTACTTAGTAGTGGCAAAATAAGAAAAAATCACCCAAAAGTGCAAAATTATTGCAAAAAATTTGGTCAATTCAAAAAAAAGCAGTACCTTTGCACCCGCTTTCCAAAATTAGGATAATCGGGGCCCCCGAAAATTTTAATTTTTGGGGAGAGCGAGAGCACGGCGAAGATTCACATGAGCAACGTAGTTGCGAATCGTATTGAGCCGTCGCTCGCGCGACGGTGTCCACTCGTATATCGGTATTACACCGGATTTTGGTTCCGAGAAGCGAGGTTCGACTCCTCGGTGGACAACAAAAAACAAGGCTGCGTAGGCAGCCTTTATAGTCGGAACTCCGACGACGTGTGATGGAATACACGGTATTAAGTAACACAAATTTTTAAATTTTTATGAAAGAATTCGCATTAGTAGGTACTCCGCGTAGCGAGTACGGAAAGAAGGCCTCTAAGGCTCTTCGCGCTGAGGAACTCATTCCTTGCAACATTTACGGTTGTGGCCTCAGCCTCACCTTCACAGTAGCAGCAGCTGACGTTCGTAAGCTCATCTACAGCCCGGACACCCAGATCGTTGACCTCACTATTGGTGACACCAAGACCAAAGCTATCGTTAAGGAGTTGCAGTTCCACCCGATCGACGGTAAGACTCTCCACATTGACTTCCTCGCAGTAGATGAGAAGAAGCCGGTTGTAGTTGAGATTCCTGTTCAGCTGAACGGTCTTGCTGAAGGTGTTAAAGCCGGTGGTAAGTTGGTTCAAGCAATGCGCAAACTCAAAGCTCAAGGTATCTACACCGCATTCCCTGATCGCATTAACATCGACGTTACCGAGCTTGGCCTGGGTAAGAAGATCGCCGTTGGTGACGTGAAGGTAGAAGGCTTGAAGTTCGTTAACCCTGCTGACGCTTGCGTCGCTGAGGTGAAGGCTACCCGCCAGAGCAAGGCTCAATAATGGCGAACGCTAAGAGCTAAAGGCTAAAGCAAAGGGGCGAGGCGCACAGCCTTGCCCCTAATTTTTAAGAAAAGATGGCAAAATTTTTAATAGTTGGTTTAGGAAACATCGGTGACGAGTACGCCGGTACGCGCCATAACATCGGTTTCATGATGATCGATGCCTTTGCTGCATCCGTCAAGGCCGAATGGCAAGACAAACGCTACGGTTTCGTAGCCAAGTGTCGCGTGAAGAATGCCGAAATGGTGCTCCTCAAGCCCTCCACCTACATGAACCTCAGCGGCAATGCCGTTCGTTACTGGCTCCAGCAGGAGAAAGTTCCCGTTGAGAACATGCTCGTTCTCGTCGATGATCTCAACCTGCCTTTCGGCACCATTCGCATTCGCAAACAGGGTTCGAACGGCGGACATAACGGACTCGGTAACATACAATCGGTATTAGGAACAGACGCGTACGCACGCGTTCGGTTCGGTATCGGCAACGAATACACACGTGGCACGCAGATCAACTTCGTGCTCGGTGAATGGACAGACGAAGAGAAGAAAGCAATCGATGAACGTCTCAAAGTGACAACGGAAATCATCCCTTCCTTCTGTCTCCAGGGCATCGACCGCACAATGAACCAATTCAATAACAAGTAATGGCGGAAGTTCGTGTAGATAAATTTTTATGGGCGATGCGCATCTATAAGACGCGCTCTATTGCTGCCGATGCCTGCAAGAACGGACGAATCACCCTCAACGGTGTGCAACTCAAACCCAGCCGCACCTTCAAGATCGGTGACACGTTCAATGTGCGCAAGGGGCCGATTACCTACACCTATAAAATTCTCCAACTGACCGAAAACCGTCTTGGCGCCAAACTGGTACCGGAGTATATCCAAGACTGCACTTCTCCGCAACAACTGGAACTGCTTCAACTGGCTCGCATGGCCGGAAACGGAGTGCGCGACCGCGGCCTTGGACGCCCGACCAAGAAAGACCGCCGAGACATTGAGGTCTTCATGAGTGACAATTATCTGGACGAAATAGATTTTGACGATGAGGAGTAAATCAGACAATATTGCGGAATACATCCTCTACCTCTGGCAGATGGAGGACTACCTTCGTGCTTTCCCGCAGAATGCAGACGCCACGCCTGAACTCCATGAACTCAACGAGATGATGCACCGCGAAGGCATCATAGAAGGCGGACATTTGGCGCTGGCGAACAATGCCCTTGCGGAGCTCGAAGACTTGCATCGCTCTTTATTAGACGAAGATGCGATGTACCGCGCTGCGCTTATTCGCCTCACACCGCAACTCAACCTGCTAAAGGCCAAAACCGATCGCCCGACAATGAGCGACATTGAGGCTTGCCTCGTGCTTCTCTACCAAATCATGCTTCTCCATCTTCAGAAACGCGAGATTACTCCGGAGACAGCCGCCGTTCAAAAACAGGCGACAGAGGTGCTGCAATTTTTAAGTAAGACCTATTATGCGAACAGCCGAACGGTTTGAGAACATATTAACGTGGTTTGAGAAAAACATGCCGGTTGCAGAAAGTGAGTTGGTATTTAGCAATCCTTTCCAATGCCTCATCGCCGTCATGTTATCCGCACAATGTACGGACAAGCGCGTGAACATGGTCACGCCGGCTCTCTTCGCCGCCTACCCTACACCGGAAGCCTTGGCCGCAGCGACACACGATGAGGTGTTCGAATACGTCAAATCTGTCAGTTATCCCCGTTCCAAAGCCGAACACTTGGTCCAAATGGCGCAACGCCTCGTTGCAGCCTATAACAGCCAAGTACCCGATAACATCGACGACCTGCAAACGCTGCAAGGCGTCGGACGCAAGACCGCGAATGTCGTTTGCGCCGTCATCTGGAACCAACCGACCATGGCAGTGGACACACACATCTTCCGCGTCAGCGAACGTCTTGGCCTGACCACCAATAGCCGCAACCCGCTCCAGACGGAACGCCAACTGGTCAAATACATCCCCGCGGACATCATTCCCAAAGCCCACCACTGGCTCCTACTCCACGGCCGATACGTCTGCCAAGCCCGCAAACCTCAATGCGAAACCTGCGGGCTAAGCGCATATTGCAGATATTATCAAAAAAATCGCACATAAATTTGCACATGTGCGTTTTTTTTTGTAATTTTGCACCGCAAAATTGAAATACAAAATACTATGGCAGAAAAACAAGTTCCGAATGCAGACAAGCTCAAAGCGCTTAAGACTGCGATGGAAAAGATCGACAAGAACTACGGTAAAGGTGCCATCATGCGCCTTGGTGACGAGAACATAGAGAACGTACCGGTTATTCCCACCGGTAGCCTTGGTCTCAACTACGCGCTGGGCGTAGGCGGTTATCCGCGCGGACGTATCATCGAAATCTATGGTCCGGAGTCTTCCGGTAAGACCACCCTCGCTATCCACGCGATGGCAGAGGTACAAAAGACCGGCGGCATCGCTGCTATCATCGATGCCGAGCACGCGTTCGATCGCTTCTATGCCGAGAAACTGGGCGTTAACATCGCCGAATTGCTTATCGCGCAACCCGATAGCGGTGAACAAGCACTTGAGATTGCGGATGAACTGATTCGTTCAGCAGCAGTGGATCTTATTGTCATCGACTCCGTAGCCGCTCTCACTCCGAAAGCGGAGATAACCGGCGAAATGGGCGATAACAAAGTAGGACTGCAGGCTCGTCTTATGTCGCAAGCGCTGCGTAAGATGACGGCCTCTGTCAACAAAACCGGCACTACCGTCATCTTCATCAACCAGCTTCGTGAGAAGATAGGCGTCATGTTCGGTAACCCTGAGACAACTACCGGAGGTAACGCGCTGAAGTTCTACGCATCCGTTCGTCTGGATATCCGCCGTACAGGCCAGATCAAAGACGGCGAACAGATCAAGGGTAACCAAGTGCGCGTCAAAGTGGTGAAGAACAAAGTGGCTCCTCCGTTCAAGAAAGCGGAGTTTGACCTTATGTTCAACCAAGGTATCTCCCGCATCGGTGAGATCCTCGACTTCGCAGTCGCTACCGAAGTTATCAAGAAGAGCGGTTCGTTCTTCTCCTACGGTGACACCAAACTTGGTCAAGGACGCGACAAAGTGAAAGAGGTACTGGCCGAGAACCCCGATCTGTGCGAAGAACTGGAAACTAAGATCTCCGAGAAAGTGAAAGAACTCGGCCTCGAAGCAGTACTCAATAAAATTGGAAAGTAGTCAATTCATATTTTCCCCGCGCGATGCGTACGCTGCAGAGCAGAAATGGCGCATCGTGAAGCGATCAGTAGATGCACGGCAGCGAGAGCTGAAAGTGCATCTTACTGTATTGACGGATGAGAACGGACAACCGATAGCCAAAGATGCACCTATTCCGCTGTACGAGCCGCCTGTGTTCCAAGACGTGCATAATGCCCAACGCCAGGTCATCATCATCGGTGCCGGACCGGCAGGTCTGTTTGCTGCCCTCACGCTCATAGAGCACGGCATCAAACCGATCATCTATGAACGCGGGAAAGAGGTCAGTGAGCGGAAGAAAGACATCGCCCTGCTGAACCGCAATGAAGGGCTCAATCCCGAATCCAATTACTGCTTCGGTGAAGGAGGTGCCGGCACGTTCTCGGACGGCAAACTGTTCTCCCGCTCCAAGAAACGCGGTAACATGCAACGCGTGATGGAACTGTTCCATTACTTCGGCGCACCCGACACTGTCCTCTACGAAGCGCACGCACACATCGGTTCCGACAAACTGCCATCCATCATCAAGCGCATGCGCGAATGCATCCTCGAGCACGGCGGAGAGATCCATTTCGAGACTTGCGTAACAAGTCTCAAAAGTCTTTCAGGCGAAGCCGGTCTATCGTTGGCCACGCCAACGATATTGGCGATCGGCCACTCTGCCCATGACACCTACCGCATGTTAGCCGCCGAAGGCGTCACTCTCGAAACCAAAGGTTTTGCTATGGGAGTCCGTGCTGAACACCCGCAAGCGCTCATCAATAAACTGATGCATTACGAAGGCAATGTAGAATTCATCGGCAATGCCTCCTACTCCCTCGTCACGCAAGTCAACGGCCGCGGCGTCTATTCGTTCTGTATGTGCCCGGGCGGACACATCGTACCGGCAGGTAGCGAACCAGGCAGTTGTGTGGTGAATGGTATGTCTGCCAGCCACCGCAACTCGCCTTACGCCAATTCCGGTATGGTCGTTCAGATCAATCCCGAAGACATCCCCGGCAATGATCCGCTCAAAGGGCTCTTGTACCAAGAAGCACTTGAGCAAAAAGCCTACAGCGAAGCGGTCATACAGTGCAACGGTCATACAGGCAAAGCCGGTCTTACAGTGCAACGGTCAGCCGTTGCCCCCGCACAACGGCTAAAAGACTTTGTGGAAGGACGCGAATCCAAATCTCTTCCCGCTTGCAGTTACCTGCCGGGTACTGTACCCAGCCGCCTCGACCAGTGGTTACCGGCTCACATCGGCAAACGGTTGCAACAAGGCTTTAGGGACTTCGACCGTAAGTACCCGGGCTTCCTTACCAACGAGGCCATCATTCTCGGCGTAGAGAGCCGCAGCAGTAGTGCCGTACGTATACCCCGTGACCCGGAGACATTACAGTCTGTTAGCACACCTGGTTTATACCCTTGCGGAGAAGGAGCAGGCTATGCCGGAGGAATCACTTCCTCTGCACTCGACGGCATCAATGCCGCATTGGCAATAAAAAATGCAGACCATTAGGCCTGCATTTTTAGTTTTCTTGTTAACGAATTACTCAATAACTGTACCAAGTGCGTTGTACTTAACACCATTCTTGATGATAACGAGTTGACCGTTCTCATAGGTCTTAATAGCTTTTACGTCAGCATCTACATCCTCGATACCTTGGTCACCAGCATCAGGAACCTCAACAGATTGGAGTTTCCATTTTGCATCAGCATCACCTGCAACGTTCTTCGAATAAATACGGATCTCACTACCCATAGCAATCAAATTAATCGCGGTGTTTGCGAAGTTATCAGATGGTGCAGTAGCTCCTTCGATAGCAACTTCCTTATTTAAAGCCTCTTTCAGGTTAATGGTAACAATGTCACCTGCTTTCAAACCAGTGATAATCAGAGCAACAGCTTTTCCGTTCGGTTGAGCATAATCAGCCCAATATTTCATAACCACTTTGTTTGCGTTGCCATCCTTGAATGCAAAGTAAGCTTGTGCATCGGATTTCAGCTTCATAGTCGTTGTCTCCCAGTCTGTGGAAGCATCTTTCTGCGAAACCTCTGCATAATAAGCATCACCACTACTATTTGCCTTACCGGCAATCGTAATGTTGGTAAGATTGAAAGCAGCCTCAAAGCTGGAAACTGCAGTTTCTGCCGATGTTTTGTCAACGATGCCGTTGAAAGCAACCACCTTTGCGTTAACTGTCATAGCTGCGATTGCAGCAGCTGCGAAGAGGAAAAATTTCTTCATACTTGTTGAGTTTTAAATTGTTAATTATAATGTGAATTGTAAAATACGTTTCACAAATACGCTGCAAAATTACTACATTTTTTTCAAACATACAAGTACATTTTGTTAAAAAATGTAGATTTTTTGATTTTTATTCCGCTGCATCCGGATCTTTGCCGTTATAACGGATGTTTTTGATCTTCTTATAGTCCTCAATCGGCATTGGTTTCGGATTAATCTGGCAGTTCGTAAAGTTAATATCCTCCGCCCACTCCATCTTGATGCCTTTGCGGTTGCCAATAATGGTGACTTGGTCAAAGAGGATGTTATGAACAGGTTTACCTTTCAGTCCCTGAATCTCTACCGCTTGCTTGGAACCGATGCAGGTTATGTTACGGAAGGTTATATTGGACCAGTCTGGGAAGAAGGCCTCTTTGTTATCGCTATCGGTGGCACTCACACCGGCACCTTTATCTGCGTAACCCGATGAAATCAGGAATGCGGACTCGATAATATCCTTCATGATAATATTGTAGCAATACACATCTTCGCACCAACCGCCACGACCCGGAGCCGATTTGAAACGGCAGCCTATATCTGTACCTTCGAATCGGCAGTCTTTCACCACAATACGTTGCATACCACCCGAGAACTCCGAACCGATAACAAAACCACCGTGTGCACGATAAACCGTGTCGTTGCAGATCAAGAAATCACGTTGCGGACCGGCATCAACACCTTTCTGTCCTACGCCGCCTTTCATACAGATACCATCATCACCGCACGATATATTGCAATTCACGATTAGCGCTACCTGTACGTTACCCGGATCCATCGCATCGCCGTTCTGTGCCCAATGCGGACAACGAATATTCACGCCGTCAATAATCAGGTTCTGAATACGTGTCGGCACCAAGTGGAACTTCGGCGAATTGAGTAAATGTACGTGCTCGATAAGCACATTGCGGGAATCAGTGATATTCACCAAGTGCGGACGCATCTTCTCCTGCGTAATAGCATCGGAAGCAATATTAGGCACACCGTACTCCTTCTTGAGGTTAAACGGATACCAGATCTTCCAGTTCTTACTGTTTCCATCTGGCTTCACCGTACCACCCATAGCCAGCAACTCGTTCCACTGCTCTTCGGTCACTTTCTTCTGTTTCACCGGACGCCAGTAAATACCCTGACCGTCCAACGTACCGTAACCCGTAATAGCTACGTTCTCTAACTTCGAGCCATACACACATGCGTGGCACTTCTTGCTACCGTCGCGCAACGAGTCTGAAGCCTGCACGTACAGCTCCTTATTGGTCGAAAACAAAATAGTAGCGTTATCCTCCAAGTGCAAATCAAAATTGCTAATCAGCTTAATCGGACCCGTCAACCATGTGCCGTTCGGTACAATCAGATGACCGCCGCCTTGTTTCTTGATTTGCTTCAGCGCAGCTGCAAAAGCCTCCGAGCAATCCGTCACGCCGTCTCCCACTGCGCCAAAATCCGTCAGTACAATGGTATAATCCGGAATAATTACCGGTTGCACATGCTCGACGGCACAAGGCAGGTCTGCCGTATAATACTTATCGTACGGGTTCGGAGCCACACGGTCCGTATTTGCATACATTTCTCCTGCAATCACACTAATCAGCGCCAAGGCAGAAATAAACAATGAACGTTTCATATTTTTTTGTTTTTTGTCTATACTAGAACAAATCCTGTACCAAACTATTCAGATAGACTTCCAGATTGGTATAATTTTTATCCAACGTATATAGTTTGCCATCCGAAGACGCACTCTTGTCTAGGCCGTTAGCATCCTCCCATTCATCAGGCATGCCATCGCGGTCTGTATCTTTCGGTGCAGTACCGCCCTGAAGCGTAGGATAACCTCCCACATCGGACGGAGAGTCAATCAAACCCTTGGTAGAACCATTGGAGCCGCTATATGTATATGTGCCGTTACGCACCTCACCGGCAATACGCGTGTCAACAACATCACGATGGAGCGAACAACCGGCTTTGGCTAACACGGTCTCGTAGGCTTCCTCGGCTGTCTGTTCGTTCGTCAGCAGTGTGAGTCCTTCCGTCCAACGAGCATCTGCTTTGACAGCCGCCGTAGTTACAGTCGAACCTTTCCAGTTATCCGCCGTCACATTATCGTAACCGTACATATAATTGCCGCTCAACCAGAACTTACCCGGAATCAAGGTATGGCCGTCAGAACAATATGAACAGCTGATGGTCGGATCCACCAAACGATCCTTTTTGCCAGTCACCGGACCGTATTTATAATAGTTGTTCACCATATTTATTTGGCGCGCCTGCGTATAACCCTCGCCGCCATACGTTGAATTACCGCCCCAGTTGTAAACCACATTATTGACATAATCAACCGGTCCGAAGCATTTATTATTGACATATGAATGGTCGAACCGCGGGTTACGACTGTCATGGTGGGCCAGCAGGTTATGATGGAACGAAGCATTGGTTCCGCCCCATATACCGCCATAACCGTGGTTTCCCTTCACGTGTACCGAGCGGCGCAAACTCTCCGAAATAAAGCAGTACTGAAGCGTAAAATTCGTATTGCCGTAGCAGCTGACGCACTCATCGGTACTCCAGGAGAACGAACAGTGGTCCACAATGATGTTACTATGGTCATTGATGGACAAGGCATCACCCTCCACCTTATTCTCGTCTCCCATGCGGAAACGGAGGAAACGAATAATCACATTGCTCGCTTTCACCACCACCGGATAACCGGCAATACAAATACCGTCGCCGGGTGCCGTTTGTCCGGCTATTGTTACGTTACCGCCTGTTATATCCAGCTGACTTTTCAGATGGATCGTTCCTCCCACGTCAAAAACGATGGTACGCGTTCCATCCATCTGAAGCGCTTTGCGAAGCGTTCCGGCAACCGGCAGGCCGGTGGTTTTGTCGCGTTCGTCTTCCAGCGTAGTCACATGCACGACCACACCGCCTCGTCCGCCCGTAGCGTACATACCGCCTCCGTCTGCACCCGGGAATGCGGGTACAGACGAAATGGGGCCGGGCGTCGGCTCAGTCCCCTGACAAGCGCAGAGGACGACCGATAATGCGACTAACAATATGCGCGTTTTAGTACTCATAGTCGTTCCACAGCGTACCGTTCGATGCTGTGATGTTCACATCGAAGATCGGCCAGTATTGGTGCATATCGATATTGGTACCTGCTTTATACAAATACCACTTCTCTGCAGTAATATTGGGCACACCTTCTTTGTCAAAGAATGATTTAGCCACCCATCCGCTCTCTTTATCAAACTCTGCAGGACGTGTCGCGTTAATGTCAAGACCCACGAAGCGGTCGAATACATACGCAGCACCGTTCTGTGCATACACATCATTGCGCGTATAGTGGAACCATACGGAGTCCGGACGTCCGGCATAAATGCCGGTATTATTTTGCAAGTCATAGCAAGCAGCCTGTGCAGCCTCCAGTTTCTCTTTCAGCAATCCCCAGCGCATCAAGTCATACTTGCGTATGTTCTCTCCGCAGAATTCAAAGGCACGCTCGTCCACAATAGCGTTGAACGTAAGCGGCGTCGATGCCAGGCCCGCGCGAGCACGTACGCGATCAAGGCACTCTTGCGCACTGATGCCGTATAATTCTCCCGGAGCATTGCCTTCTCTGGAACCAATAGCAGCCTCAGCAAACATCAGCAGTATGTCCGTGTAACGGAGAACCGGCATATCGATGCAGTCCTCATTGGACAAATAGGTACGCTTCATCCACTCTACGCGCAGTTTACCAAGATACATCTTCGATACATCCGATTGCTTCTGATAAAGCTTAGAAGATGAACTTTCTACCCCCGGGAAAATAACTGCCACATGATCGGAGCCCATACCACTACCATTGTCATATGCCCATGCCCACGGCAATATAGTAACATCACGACGCTTGTCGTTCTTATCATACGCATAGTAGAAAGTCGGCACGATATTGATCATCGCTTGTGTTTTCGTTCGGGTATCTTTATCCGGATAACGGGTATTGATTAAAGCGCCTGCACAATCGTCCGACATCTTGTTGCCGGTCAATGCCAACACCTGACCGCGTGCGCCGTCCAGGAACGGGATAGCCCAGATCCACTCAGAGTTCGAATAATCGGTTACGTCCTGACAGAGGTCTTTGAATATATCCTCAAAATTGTCTTTGAACTTATAGTCCTCTTGTTTGATGACCTGTGCGCACGCCCAAACAGCCTCTTGATAGAGTTCCTGACGAAGTCCCGGATCTTTTACATTGTACTGTACCGAACATGCACTGGTACCGCCCTCGGTGAACACATCCGGACGCATAGCCAGACCGGCATACATCAGGTCCATACGGGCCAACAGACCCAGCGCCAGCGCCTTAGACGGACGGCCGGTGTAATTATTGGCACCTCCCGGGCACTGAGCCGACCACGGCAGCAATTCCGCCGCCTCTTTGAGGTCAATACGCAACTGGTCATATACCACATTACGGTCCTGCTTCTTGGTATAGAGAACCTCGGGGTTATATCCGTTGAAGGATTCAAAGCTGGCGGGCACATCACCCCACAGTTTTACCATCTCCAGATAGCAGAAAGCACGGAGCGTCAACGCTTCTCCCAACAAGTATTGGATTGTTTCATCGGTTGTATCCGAATGCATACGAATACCGTCAATCACCACGTTGGCGCGCTCCACTGCAGAGTTGAGGTACGCCCACGGGTCCTTTCCGTCCGAAGTGGACAAGTTGCCGGTTCCACCGGTCATGTTATATGCCGCATACTCCGCACTCTCGGTCTTGGAGCAGTGCTCAATATCCGTGTTCATTGCCACGTAACCACCGCAGAGACGATTTCGGAACGATTTATCTTCTCCAAACGTGTTGTAGATCGCACCGATGGCTTGTTCGGTGAGGTCAGCCGATTTGAAGACAGCTTCATCCATGGCAGAGGGAGATTCCGTCTCAAAGAAATCCTTCTCGCAAGCTGCCAGTGTAAGTGCCAGTGCACCTAAAATTAGATATTTAAATTCGATTTTCATAACAAATAGGTTTTACGGTGATTAGAACTGAATATTCATACCCACATTAATACCGCGGCTCTTGGGATAAGCGGAGAAGTCCACTCCCGGAGTCAACGGGTTCTTGCTCGAGCGAGTATCCACCTCCGGATCCAAGCCCGAGTACTTGGTAGCGCAGAACAGATTGCTACCTTGTACGTATACGCGGATATTGTTGATAACCTTGGTCTTCTCCATCCAGACTTTCGGCAGCGAATAGCCGAGCGTGAGTTGGTTCAGACGCAGGAAAGAGCCATCCTCCAGATGCTGGTCAGTAACTACGTAGTGCGACATAATCGGGCTATACGTATTGGCACCCTTGTCGGCATTCGCCTGATCCAATTGTGCTGCCATTGCATTGTAGTCATCACCGAATACCAGTGCTCCGGAGGCATACAAATCCGGCATATAAACACCTTGATCCGTATAAAGCGAGTAGCGGTTGTTGAATGCCATATTGGAGATCAGGTTACGCATCTTCGTCTTCTCTGTTACCGTGGTGTACTCCATCTTCGAGAGGTTCAGAATCTTGTTTCCGAACGCGAAAGTGAAATTAGCACCCAGGTCGAATTTACCCCACTTGTCACCTCCGATATTGAAGTTGATGTTGAAACCGCCGGAGTGCGTCGGAACCGTATTGCCCAGAATCACTTTGTCTTCCTCCGTGATGTAACCGTCACCGTTTTGGTCCTTGAACTTGATAGCACCCGGAACCGGTTTGTTGGTCAAGAAGGCATCGCCGTAAGTAACCACGCCGTCTTTCAATCCCCAAGTGTGTTCCGATGTAGCATAACTCTGGAAATCGGCTGCAGTGTAGTAGCCGTCTGTCTCATAACCAAGCACGTTGCCGACCGGCTGGCCAACCTCAAGAAGGAACTCAGCGGTGGTCAGATACTCCGTAGAACCGAAGCAACTGGTCTGCGCGAGCAACGAACTCATGTTACCCAGATCCTGAACACGCGTTCTGTTGAACGATATATTGGCGTCAACCGTCAAATTATAACTCAAGCTCTTGGATCTCTTATCGAGGATGACACCCTTGATGGCAAACTCAATACCCATATTACGTGTCGAACCGATGTTCTGGTATTGGAAGTTATAACGCGCCGGCATCTTCTGACGAATGATCAGGTCGCGGGTGGTGTTCCAATACAGATCAATCGTACCGGTCAGGCGCTCGTTGAAGAAGCCGTAATCGATACCGAAGTCACGTGTAATAGTGGTCTCCCATTTGAGGTTCGGGTTTGCGGCGATTTTATCGCTACCACCGACAACAAGAATATTACTTGTTCCTTCACCCATATTGAGATACGTCATCTGTTGGGAGAGGAAATCGGGATGCAAGTAACCCAGATCTACATTGTTATTACCAGCCATACCTACAGAGAGACGCAGCTTGAGGTTGCTCAGCCAATTGGAAGCATCCTGCATCCACTCTTCGTCCGACATTCGCCAAGCCACGGCACCGGAGGGGAAGTAACCCCATTGGTGACCTTTGACGAAGCGGGTTGAACAGTCCGCACGGAAAGTTGCCGTCAGATAGTAACGTCCCTTATAGTCATAGTTGGCACGTGCAAGGAAAGACAACTGATTATCGCGCGGGTTGATATAGTTCACTAACTCGGCATAGGCAGCCTGACCCATATAATTGAATATCTCACCATTCAACACATCGTAACTACCCTTGTAACCGAAGCCGTTCTCCGTTTGGGTCGACCCCTTGCGGATCACCGTCTCCTCACCGACGAGAACGCTCACATTATGGTTGTTCTGGAATGTTTGTTTCCACTCCAACGTGTTGTGATTGGTCAATGTAGAGGTGTACTCATCCAGCACTTGAATCTGTGCCGTACCACCCGCAACGCCCGGACGACCGGTATTACGCGAGAAATAGGTCGTCGGACCATAGTAGCGATCGGTGGTGATGTGACGACTCTCATAACCCAGATCTACACGTGCCGTAAAATGTTTGGCGAATTTGTAGCTCATGTATCCCTGAATATTCCACTTACGATCCAGTTTAAGTTTGTAGTTATCGCGGATCGTCGTGAGAGGATCATAAAGCGAACCGAAGGTCTCATCCTCATCACCGGAAGCCGAAGCGTCTTTAGTCAACAAGGTGGTCGGCGTATAAACAACGCAGTTACGCAGACGAGACTCGGTGGATGTACCGTTATCCTTGATGGCATTCGAACCCGAGCCAAGCACCTCTGTGCTGGTGAAACGGGTTGTGAAGCCTATCGTGAAGTTCTTGAACGGTTTGAACTTAACCTTACCGGAAACGTTATTACGTATATAGTTGGACTGCTCCATGATAGCCTTGTCGTCTATACGGTTGTAAGAGAGCGTAAAGTTGGCGTTCTTATTACCACCGCTCAGGCTGACTGACTGATTGGAGTTAAAGCCCGTGCGACCGAACGTGAGATCCTGCCAGTCGATGTACTCGTGCAGCGTCGGATCAGCGTATTCGGCCAGAAGGGTACCGATCGGAGTAGTCTCGACCTCCGAAGGATTTTTATATTTGGTGTTATTATACAGCTTATCGAAATAAGCGAAGAACTGTCCGCGCAGATCCGAGTTACCGGGGTCGGTGGTATTATACTTCATAGAAGCCCACTCGTACTGCATCAATGCGAACTCATGAGGATCCAGCACATCGTATTTCTTTGCTATCCGCTTCCATCCAATGAATCCGGAATAATCCACATGGAACACCATCTTATCGTCATCGGAGTCGGAATCCTTGGTTGTGATGATGATAACGCCGTTAGCACCCTGTGCACCGTATATAGCGGTAGCGGCAGCGTCTTTGAGCACATCCATCGATGCTATATCACTCGGAGCAATGTCAGAGATCGAGCTCACAGGCATTCCATCCACGATATAAAGCGGGTCGTTGCTCTGGGTAAGAGAGGTACCACCGCGAACACGGATCTTAACATCCGCATCAGGGCTACCCTCGGTCGTTGTTACCGATACACCGGCCAATTTGCCTTGCAGTGCCTCGCTGGCAGATGCAACAGGCACGTCCTTCAATTGGTCCGCGCTAACAGATGCGACAGAAGTCACCACATCGCGTTTCTTGGTTGTGCCGTAACCGGTAACAACCACCTCCTCCAACACCTCTGTGTTCTCAGAAAGAACCACATTCATCACATCGCCGGTAATAGCCAACTCCTGCGTCGTCAAACCAATGTAAGAGAACACTAGGATCTTGGCATCGTCCGGTACTTCGAGTGTGTAGTTACCGTCGAAATCCGTCACTGTACCAATCGTTGTACCTTTCACCATGACGGAAGCTGAGATAATCGTTTCTCCCGTCTGGTCTTTTACTGTTCCGCTAATCACACGCGCTTCAGCAGCCAAACCCACTACAAGCAAGGCCGAAAGCAGCATGGTACGGAATAAACTGGAATTCAGTTTCATAAAGAGAATTTGTTTGTGTTGATATTAAGTTAAATGATTTGTTTCACAAATACGGCACAAAAGTACACAAAAAACGTCAACCTTATGTGTAAAAATTGACGTAAATTGTGCACATATACATTTTTTTGCAAACTCTAGTTGTCAAACGGCTCCCGATAGGTACATCCTTCCCTCCATCGCGAGCATCCGTATTGGGTATTTCCCCGAATAATGAGTCCCTGCCGACACACCGGACAAAGCATTCCCGCCTTGTTCGTTTTGACATCCCTTACTACACCGGAAGTCATCTCTTTGAGCTCCGTCAAGAAATCTTGCGCGGTATAATCGCCGCGTTCTATCTCACGCAGTTTCTTCTCCCACAGACCGGTCAACTCGGCCGACTTGAGCAGCGGAGAGATAATGGTATGAATCAGATTGATTCCCGTCTCCGTGGCGCGCAAGGACTTACCTTGCTTCACAATATACTTGCGCTGATACAACTTCTCAATAATAGCCGCACGCGTAGAAGGCCGGCCTATTCCGTTCTCCTTCATCGCCTCGCGCAACTCGTCGTTCTCCACCGTCTTACCTGCCGTCTCCATCGCCCGCAGCAGCGTCGCCTCCGTATAGTACTTAGGCGGAGTCGTCGTTTTCTCTTTCAGCACCGGTTCATGAGGCCCGCTCTCCCCTTTCACAAACGCCGGCAGCGATTTGGCATTTTCATCATTAAGCGCAGCGTCACCATTATCATCATTGAGCTCGCCTTGCGAGCGCTCATTTTCAAAAACGGTTCTCCAACCGGGTTTGATCACCTCCCGGCCGGTCACTTTGAAATCCATCTCACCCGCCTTCGCCAGCACGGTCGTGTTGCTCACCTCGCACTCCGGATAAAAAGCTGCAATAAAATGTAGTGCCACCAGGTCATACACCTTCTTCTCTTCCGCACTCAGCGCCTCGGGACGCTGACCGGTCGGAATAATAGCGTGGTGGTCAGTCACCTTACTGTTGTCAAACACCTTCTTCGACTTAGGTAACGAACCCGCACCTTTCTTCCCGTCTGCCTTCAAGCCCAGCAGCGGAGCCACCTGCGGGAAATAATCCTTAATCCCCGCTAACGTACCCGGAACTTTCGGGTAAATATCATCGCTCAGATAAGTCGTATCCACACGCGGATAAGTCGTCACGCGCTTCTCGTACAGCGACTGAATCAACTGCAGCGTCTGCTCCGCCGAAAAACTGTATTTCTTGTTGCAATCCACCTGCAGAGACGTCAAGTCGTATAACTTCGGTGCGAACTCCAGTCCCTTCTTCTTCTCCACACTCGTGATCGTCAGCGGCAGATCCTTGATGCTATCCACCAGTGCCAGTCCCTGCTCCTCACTCGTAATCGCGTACTCGCCTTCCTCTACCGGAATCTGTGCACTGAACAACGTATCGCGATACTTCGTCTTCAACTCCCAATACGTCTTCGGCACAAAATGCTCAATCTCCGCTTGCCGCTTAACCACCAGCGCTAAGGTTGGCGTCTGAACACGCCCAACCGACAGCACTTGCCGATCACGACCCGTACCGCGTGCGTACCGAATAGTATACGCGCGTGTGGCATTCATGCCCAACAACCAGTCACCGATGGCGCGCATCATTCCCGCCTCATACAAATGCTGGTACTCCGACTGGTCCTTCAAGTTCTGAAATCCGTCACGAATGGCCTCTTCCGTCAGCGAGTTAACCCACAGACGCTTCACCGGACACTTACAGCCGGCCTGCTGATACACCCAGCGCTGAATCAGCTCTCCTTCCTGCCCGGCATCGCCGCAGTTAATCACCTCGTCGGCCTGTGCAATCAAGTTCTTAATCACATTGAACTGTTTGTGTACGCCCGCATCTCCGGACACTTTGATGGAGAACCGCGGCGGAATCATAGGCAGCGAACTGAGGCTCCAACTCTTCCACTGGTCCGTATATTCCTGCGGATCCAACAGCGCACACAGGTGACCGAAAGTCCAAGTCACCTGATAGCCGTTGCCCTCAAAATAACCGTCACGTTTCTGCGTCGCACCCAGCACATTCGCGATGTACGCCCCAACAGACGGCTTCTCTGCTACACAAACAATCATCCGTTAAACATTCAACATTCAACATTCAACGGTTACGGTCATTTTTTCTGACCGTAACCATAGCCTGCACGCAAACCTTTCACACCGTTCAGCACGCAAGCCACATTATGCATCCGTTTCTGCTCAACAATCTGATTGATATAATCAATCATCTCCGTCGGAGTATATTTGTACCGGCATACATAAATCGTCATATCAGCCACGCGATCCAGCAAGTACGTATCACTCACGAGAGCCACCGGTGCCGTATCCACGATGATATAATCATAGCGCTTGCGCAACTCGACGAACAGGTTATCCAGTCGCTCCGTCTGCAGCAACTCAGACGGGTTAGGCGGAATCGTACCGCACGGAATCAAATCCAGATTAGCGTTCTCGCCGCTGGGTACAATGATATCATCCAATTCCACCTCCGGCTCAGCCAGATAATCGGTCAAATGACCTTTGGTGTTCAAATTGAAATAAGTAGCCAGCATCGGCTTACGAATATCCAGTCCGACCAGCGCCACTTTCTTGCCCAGCAGAGCCAACGAAAGAGCGGTGTTGCTGGCCACATAGGACTTACCGTCGCCGTTAATACTGGAGGTCACCAGCACAACAGGCGATTTCACATCAGACGGCAGCACGAAGCGCAAATTGGTACGAATCAATCGGAACAGCTCCGCTGAAACGGTCGATTCGCCCTCGCGAATAGCAATATGCGCATTACGACTGTTCTGAACCAACTGACCCAACAGCGGCGCTTTGACGCGGCGCTCAAACTCCTTCGCATCATCAATCTTGTCATTGAACAACCGATATACATACAGCACACCTGCCGGGAAAAGAATACCGAGAATGAAACAAAGCATCAGCAGTTTGGACAACTGCGGCTTCTTGCTCTTCACGTCGCGTTGCGGCATATCCAGGATCTTAGCCGGCATCGAAGTGGCAGCCAACATAAGTGCGTTTTCCTCGCGTTTCTCATACAGATAGAGATACAACCGCTCCTTAATCTGCTGCTGGCGCACAACGCGCACGTATTCGCGCTGCTGCTCAGGCGCATCCTGAATCTGACGGTTGTACTTCGAGTCCTGCGCCAAGAGATTACGCTTACGAATAAGCAAACTCTCGCGAACAGAACCGATGGTAGCCACAATATTCTGGCGAATCGACTCCAACTGCGCATTCATCTGCTCAATCACCGGGTTCTCCGGTGTAGCGGTACGAAGCACGCGCATCCGCTGTAACTGCAGCGAGTTGTACTCCGACAAACCGCTCATCAGCGAAGCATCGGTCACACCGATATTAGACGGAATCAAGTTCTCACGCTTGCTGTCATCTCGCAAAAACTCATCGATATATTCCACCAAACTCAACTGCGTTTCTATCTCCGCCAGCGCACGTTGCTCGGCACTGCTGGCTTGCAGGAACAACGACGCCTGCGTATTTATATCAGCTATATTGTTCTGCTCTTTGTATTCCGCTACCGCGTCTTCCGCTTCACTCAACTCGGCGGTTATAATCGACAAACGCTCCTCAATAAAATTAGCCGTATTGGTAGCGATCATGTTCTTGTCCACAACGGCATTAAGGTTGTACTGCTCGATAATCTGATAAAGCAACGCCTTATCGCGCTCCGGCATAGGAGAAGAAGTGGACAACGTGATCACATTGGACTCTTTCTTGTGCTGCGCCACATGGACATTACGAAGATAACCGGCCACAACCAGCTCGCGGCGTTGGTGTACAAGACGATAAGTGGTATCAGCACTCAACTCACGCTGCGCATGAATCAAAATCGTACCCACCTCCGTCTCAATCGGGCTATTAAGATCCGGCACCTTAACGCTCGAACGGTGGAAGAACCCCCGTTTGGTCTTAACCTTAAAGCCCTCTTTCTGCGGTTTAACCGTTACGATAAACGATTCCTTTTGTGCGTCTTCGGTCAAGGCCAGATAATCAACCGTGAAGGCCGGATTCCGGAACTCACCTTCCCACCTGAGCCCGCATCTTTTAGCGTGCGCCTCCCACAGATCCAGCGCATCAATCGCCTGATACAGCAGTCCGCGAGAAGAAAGAACAACTACCTCATCTTCGGCAGCCTGATTACCGGTCAAACCTAACATCGAGAATGCCTCCATTCCCGTTGCCGCATCCTTCTGACGCAACATAATAGATGCATCCGTGGTCCATTTAGGCGACTTGCGCAAGTAATACGCAGTGCCAAGCCCCATGAACACAACTACGCTCACAACGAACCACCACCAGTGGTCCAAAGTCACACGCGCGACCTTGCGCAGATCTATCTCGTTTGATTTATTAGTTTCCATCACTAGAAGTAGTATTTTTCTTTTGACTCACATTAACCACGGTCACGATCACCGTCGCCGCACTGGCCACGGTCGAGACCATACTCAACCACAAACCGGCATTGGCACTGCTCACCGCACGAACTTTGTTCGGCGACACATAAATCACATCATTCTGCTGCAGGTAGAAATAAGGCGATGTATAGATATCTGCGCTGTGAAGATCCAGACGCGCGAACTGCATCTTACCGTCCACCTCGCGCGACACAAGCACGTCATGACGCTGACCGTACACCGTCAAGTCGCCGGAAGCAGCGATAGCCTCCAACACCGTCAGATGACCGCTGGTAATAGGCACTCTACCCGGCTGGTTCACCTCACCAAGCACCGACACGTACGCGTTAAGCAAGCCCACTTGCACCATCGGATTGACCACCTGCGCCTCTAACAGCGACTTAATATGCGTCTCCGCCTCAGTGCGTTTCAGACCTCCCACATGCACCTTACCAAGCACCGGCATTTGTATATCGCCCTCGTCATCTACAATGTAGTATTGCAGCATCGGGGTCGTTTGTACCTGCGTACTTCCCGGCGCATTGAACACCACCGTCGGCAAGTTATACGGAGTAACCGCCTCTTTATCCAACGCCGTCACAAAAACCGTGAGCGCGTCGCCCGGGCGAATCGTCAACTCCGTTTGCGCGGTGTAGCGCGCATTAATCGAATCAGCCTTTACCGCATCTGCATCGCGCAGATAGGTCATTTTTTTCTGCGTCACGCAACCGACAGCCATCACTGACAATAGTCCCAACGCCAAAATCTTAATAATTTTATTCATAAAATATCTTTAAACTTTCAAATAATCGTGCCCGTTAGGGCTAAGAACTTTCAATTACCATTTTGCTACCGTGTCATTATAAATACTCTCCGCTATCTCCTTGATAATCACCGCGCACAACTCATCCTGCACATCCGTCAGCAACTGACTGGCATCAAAAGTCTGGTACGCCGAATAGGTTTTGTCAAACGACTCCTCCGGGTAGATATTATTCGTAAAATGCACCGTCACGCGAATCGTCAGTTTGCTCTCCGCCGCGTAACTATTCGTCGAGATAGCTCCCTGACTGATATCATAACCGATGATCTCCCCTTCCAACTCCAGATCGCCGCCTTTGCGCAACACCTCCAACCGCGTCTGCCGCTGGAACATCTCGCGGATACCTTCGGTCAGATCGCTGCTCAGCGTCGGATTCACCATCGCCGCATTATTCGGAAAATCAGCAATCGAGATGGAGTGCGTCGTCTGATAATTGATATTCGCTCCGTTGAACTTATAACTTATCGCACACCCGCTCAACAGCACCATCAGGAAAAGGATTACTATGTTTCTTTCAACATTAAACATTAAACATTAAACATTATAATCCATACTCCTTTATCTTCCTATACAGCGTCCGTTCGGAGAAACCCAGCCTTGCCGCAGCCTCTTTGCGATTACCCTCCGAAACCTCCAGCGCACGGCGAATCAACTCTTTCTCTCCGTCCTCTATCCGCAGACTGGCTTCTACTTCTTCCGCCTCAATCGGCTTACGCGTCTTCGTCTCTCCCGGCTGCGAGATCGTAATCGTCGGCGTAACGGGCTGATCATCATCCCGTAACCCGTCACCCGTCACCCGTAACCGGTCACCGGAAACCCGTCCCCCCTTCAGTTCCTCTACCTCCTGCTTAAGTTGCATCACCATATTATACAGAATACCTATCTCGTGCGAGTAATCCTTGCCTGTCTCCTGCGTCGGCGTGCGCAACACAAGCCCCTGCTGGTTCTCCTCCTGCGGCAGATAACGACGAAGCGTCTCCGCGTTGATCTGGTGGTCTAACTCAATAACCGCTATCTGCTCAGCCAGGTTCTTCAACTGACGGATATTTCCCCGCCAATAAGAACTCTGCAACAACCGCGTGGCCTCCTCATTAAGCGACAACACCGGCATCTGATAACGGTTGCAGAAATCAACGGCGAACTTCCTGAACAGCAACGGAATATCCTCTTTGCGCTCACGCAAAGCCGGCACACGGATCTCCACCGTATTCAGACGGTAATACAGATCCTCCCTAAACCGTCCGTCATCGATAGCCTGACGCATATTTAGATTCGTCGCCGCTACCACACGCACGTTCGTCTTGCGCACCTGACTGGAACCCATACGAAGGAACTCACCCGTCTCCAGCACACGCAGCAAACGCACCTGCGTCTGCAAAGGCAACTCACCTACCTCGTCCAAAAACAACGTACCGCCGTCTGCTATCTCGAAATAGCCCTTATGCTCACTCTTGGCGTCGGTGAAAGCACCCTTCTCGTGTCCGAAAAGCTCACTGTCAATCGTCCCCTCAGGGATAGCTCCGCAGTTAACGGCGAAATACGGTCCGTGCTTACGTGCCGAATACGCATGAATGATTTTCGGAAAATGTTCCTTGCCCACGCCCGATTCTCCGGTAATGAGCACACTCAAGTCGGTGCGAGCTACCTGCACCGCAATTTCGATACCTCTATTCAGCAACGGACTCGTGCCTATGATACCGAAACGCTGCTTAATACCCAATAATTCCTGTTGCGTCATAATTAGTGCGCAAAGTTACTGCTTTTTTTGCATATATACAAATATAATCGCTTTTTTTGTGAAAAAATTTGCATATATGCAATTTTTGTTGTACCTTTGCACCCGATTTTGCGGACTATGCCCAATGGATAATTGGTCCTACAACGCAGTGATCCTACAGCGTAGCGATCTTACAGTGTAACGGTCCTACAGTCCGCAGGACGGTCATAAAAATTTGTAAAATATTAAAAATTTTTATATACTATGTACATTTTTATTACAGTTTTAATCTTTTTAGCCGCTATCTTGCTGACGCTGCTTGTGTTGGTTCAGAACAGCAAGGGCGGAGGTTTGGCAGCAGGCTTTTCGAGCGGTAACCAAGTAATGGGTGCGCCGAAGACAGCAGACTTCCTCGAGAAAACAACCTGGACGCTCCTGGCTATCATCGTTGCAATGTGCATCGTTTCAGCCGGCGTTTTGAAGGCTGAGCGTCAGCAACAGAATGAAGCAGCTGCTACCGAGATTGTTACTGACGGTTCCGACGCTCCGGCTGAGACCGCAGAATAATCCCTATTCTACCAACCAATAAGAACAGACAGCCCACGCTGCCTGTTTTTATTTTATAGTTGCGCTATAATAAATGTTTTTTTTAAAAATTATTAAGGCGTTAATGAGAGCGGACCGAGAGATTTCCCTGACAATCACCTGACATTTACCTGCGTGCACCCCCTAATTGGGGTACCACTCCAACAATCAAAGGCAGCCGTCAAGCTGCCTTTGATTGTACATTTCGCCTATGCGATCGGGTTTAGTCGCCTGTTATTTCTTCCGGAGCATTACCTCCGAAGGTAATACTGGCGCAAATAATTGTTGTTGGCATCAATGCCGTTACTTCCATTTCCGGTTGATTATATTGCTTTTTCATAATTCTTTTCCTTTCAACATTAAACATTCAACCTTACTTTACCAAACGACCTGTTGCGTCATACATCTTCTCACCACGGATAATGTAGAGTTGGCCATCAATCATAACCTTAATCGGAGTCTCATCTGCGTTCAGTTCTCCCACTCCTGTGGTTACCTGCGGAGCACCGATAACGCCCATAGAAACACGTCTGCGTCCTGGAGCAAGTGCCGGCTCAATCGGAGTAATCTCTGCCAACTTGATATATGCGCGGTTAGCACCTACCTTCACGTTCGTACTTTCGTCTCCAACGTACAAGTATTGGTTGTTGTACAGCACATAATTGCCGTCATTCCGTGTCAAAACCTCTGTCGTGTATGAACCATACAAACCATTACGGTTTCCTGCAGTAGCGTCAGCAGCGTCGGTATAGTAAACACCCAATTGGCTTACTCCTTCTTTCGGCAGGAAGATGTACGGTATACCAGCTTCCATCTCGCCATTCATGATCTGGTCGAAGAAGATCTTCTGTGAAGTAGCACCGTAGTATGCAACCTCAAACAGATCCGCACCAACCATCACACCACCATTCGGCAAGCAGATAGTTCCATAACGACCTTCAGTTGTCGGGCGAATATAATCTGCATCAGATACATCCGGATTAACATCAAACTTAATGTATTTGTAGTTCATGATGTCTTCCGTCAATACGCTTTCTTTATCATACAACGCTTTAATAGTCACCTCTCCGCCGGGAACTACTTGAGTATATGTAACTTCACCATTAGATGTCATGGAACCGGTTGCTACACCGTTGATGTACAATTCACGATCATTGCCGTCTCCCTTATCACTGGTACATGCGTAACGAATCGTCAATTTACCGGAGGTTGCCACATTGAAACGAATGGTCTGCGCTTGCAATTGACTATTGCTAACATATTTACCCTTTATTACCAGTGCACGAGCATTAAATTCCGGAGTATTGTTTACGCCGGATATATTCGCCAACAAGAACTCCTCCGTATTATTCGGGAAGCTTTTCTTGCTGGATGCCGCTGCAGCGCCTGCAAAGTTCCATTCACTTGTCTCCGTTACATCCAGTTGCGTATAGGACTCAATCACGGTCACGGTGCAAGTATTCTCAATTGAACCATTCAGAACAACCTTCACCGTTACAGAACCTAATGCCACTCCTGTCACCTCACCTGTGCTAGGATCAATATTCGCAATCGTTCCTTCACCGGCACCTTCTATACTCCATACTTGACTGCTAACATAGGCATCAGCAACCGGAGCTAACGTCATGGTCGGCGTTACTATACCGCCAATAGCCACTACTGCATCATCAAGTGTAACACCCGTCAAAACGGCAGGACGATAAATGCTAAACGTCTTGAAGGCACTTTGCGAGTTGTCCCTCATAAGATAGAACTCATACTCACCTATCAGCGGACTTGCAGCAGGAATAGTGAATGTCTTTCCACTCGTTGTGTACAAGTCTGTACCTGCTACTTTTTGAATCTTCAACTCACGACTCGGGGTAGAAGTGAACGATAGCACATCACCCTCTTGGAGCGCGCAGTCCAAATCTACCTTCACCGTTACATCGCCATTTGCGTTAAACGAGTATTCACCATTGGCATCAATCTTTCCAATGCGCTTAGTGGAACTCTTGCTACCCGAATAAGCCTTACCACCGGTATAGGTAGCACCGATTTCTAAGCCGAACTCATTATTCTCATTATACTCGGTATCTTCCGGATCCGTGATACTCATCGAGAATACCGTTCCATATGTCGGACAAGGAATAGCCGCGTACTTAGCATAGACATTCGTAGCTGCAGTGATAGTAATAGTATTCAATTCAACAACCGCACCACCATCGGTCTCACTCCAACCAAGGAAGTTATATCCTTTCTTTGCTGTCGAAATGCCGGTAGCCGTCGGATGACCATTCTCTGCAACCTCTTCGGTACCCATAGAACTCTCGCCATCCTTATACGTTACGGTGTAGTAAACAGGTTTCAGTTGCAGATTCAGCGTAACAACAGCATCCTCAGTACCCATCGTGATAGTTGCAGGGTTAGCCGAAGCGTCAGCTATGCTTGCTCCTGCACCGCTAATCGTCCAGTTAACGAACTCATAGGCCTCGTCAATATCACTATAGGTAGCTGTGGTGGTCAAGCCCTCGCGTACCGAACTTGCGCCCAGCGTTACAGTACCCTTACCTGCAATATTAACCTCACTCGTTAAGTTGTGATATATGATTGCATCACCACAATTTGAAACCTTCAAGCTCTTCAAATAAACGGTGTTATTACGCCAGAGTTGGAACTCATTGGTTCCTGCCAAGCCATCGTTCGCTACAACAGTATAAGTAAAGGTCTCTTCTGCTCCATTTGATGCGGCATTGGTTCCATCTACCCAGCAGGTAAAGGCATTAATCTTATTTCCATTTGCATCATAGAGGAACAAACCACGTGTTTTTTCACCTCCGGCAACAAGCGTCATGGAAATCCTCGTTCCTACAACTATTTCGTTATTAAGAACAACATTCACCTTCACACCACTCTCCGAACCAAATTGCAAGCCAGCACTTGTATATGCTAACTTATTTGCTTTCGCAAGAACTGTCATTGTTGCGCCCGTTGAGCCGGTCTGCATATTTATCTCATCACCTACAGCAGTAGGAGCTTCTCCACTCATCGCCGGCCACAATTCAGCGCAACCGGCAAAGGCGGTCCACTTAGCATACAACACAGTTGCTTCCGTTACAACATCTGTATTAAAGTCCCAAGCATTCGCACAGCCAGCCTCTTTATACCAACCGCCGAATTCATAGCCTATTGCTGTCGGATCAGCAGGTTTAGTCACTTTTCCATTCTCTACTACATCCTGCTTTGTAGGTGCCGTTCCGTGATCATTCATATTAAACGTAACCTCATAAGTAGGAGCAGATAAAATCCATTTTGCATAATACTCTGCGTCCCAAGTGTCAGTGGTTCCTATCTCGGTAGTCAAACAATGTGTATCATCAAAACCACAAGGTGCATTTTCGCCACAAGGAGAACTGCTTGTACTACTCTCATCCACACACCACGCATTATACCAGCCTCCAAACGTGTA
>JAFPNK010000087.1 GCA_017401985.1 Paludibacteraceae bacterium
GGACAGTATTACGTCTTCTACGGTGATACGATCCGCGAGACGGCTACACTCACCCATAATGCTCGTACGCCGGAAGGATGTGATAGCACTACGGTACTCCAACTCACTGTTCATCACCTCGTTGACACAGTCGTTACTATCTGTAACACCGAACTCCCGTACATCTGGCACAACAGATGGAGCGGAGAGGAAGAGCAGTACTTCCGCGCTGGTACGTTCCGAAACGATACAACCATCGACGGACAGAAGTACTTCTTCGGACTCCAGCTCAACGTAACGGAGCAAGTCTTCGACACCGTTCGGGCATCGATCTGTAACGGAACATCCTACCTGTTTGGTGGCATCGCACGTACGGAAGAAGGCATCTACATGGATACCCTCACCGCACTGAACGGTTGTGACTCCATCGTTACTCTCGTACTGAGCGTCAACGAACCGTACTACAGCACACGTACCGAGCACATCATCGAAGGCAACGAGTTCGTCTTCTACGGTGATACACTCAAAGCAACAGGCGTTTACACGCACTACGGAAAGACCGAATATGGTTGCGATAGCACGTCTATCCTCCAACTCTTCGTTCATCCGATCGTGGATACAGTCGTAACTGTCTGCTCGTCTGAACTGCCGTACATGTGGATCAACAAATGGACCGGTTCTGTCACCCCGTTGTACACGGAAGGATTCTACCGCAACGATACGACTTACTTCAACGGTGAGCGTATGTTCAATGGTCTCCAACTGATCGTAACGCAGCCGACCGACACCGTTATCTATCGTGATATCTGTGAAGGCGACACCTACAACTTCAACGGACAGTTCTTGCAATCGGCCGGTGAATACCGCGACACGCTGAAGAATAACATCGGTTGTGACTCTATCGTTATCCTGAAACTCAATGTACTCCAGAAGTACCTCAATATGATTGAGCGCACCATCCATGACGGTGACACCGTTCACTTCCAAGGCCAGGTTTACTCGACAGCCGGTATCTACCCTGTTCGCTTCACCTCGTCCTATGGTTGCGATAGTATCGTGGAACTGCACTTGAATGTCATTCGTCTCTTCGACGATAGCGTATCTATCTGTGCAAACGCACTGCCGTACATCTGGACTCTGCCGAGCGATTCGACGAAGTTCATGACCATCTACGAGTCCGGTATCTACCGCGATACCGTTACCAACACCGAAGGCCAGCAAACGGCTATCGGTCTCAAGGTAACCGTACTCCCGATCGCACACGCTCCGGAGGCTATCGTGGCTACCATCTGTGAAGGTGAGTACTACAAGTTCGGCGATTCGCTGCTTACCGTTCAAGGTACCTACTACGACACACTCGTAGCATCCAACGGTTGTGACTCCATCGTCATGTTGGCGCTCCAAGTGCTGCCGGTTCAGTACCAATCTGAGACACGTCGTATCTTCGAAGGCGATTCCGTTTACTTCTACGGTGAGTGGCTCAAAGAGTCAGGTATATATGAGCATCGTGAGACTAACACTGGTAAGTGTACCGATACACACCAACTGATCCTCACGGTTCTCAAATCGTTCAACGTCGATACAGCCGCTGTTATCTGTACCAACGAACTGCCGTTCGTATGGCGTGGATACGAGTACAACGCTACCGGTGACTACTCGCTGCCAATCGCTTGGACCGACTCGTCGCGCGTTGTCAAGACGCTGCACCTCACGGTGAACGATGCTTACTACAGCGAACGCAACATTGCACTCTGCTTCGGTAACGTCTTCATCTACAAGCGTGATACATTCAAGACAGATACCATCTTCTACGACACCATTCCTTCGCTCGTAGGTTGCGACTCTGTCCTCAAGTACGTAGTCAGCGTTCATCCGACCTTTGAACGTTGGGATACCGTACACATCTCCGACAAGCAGTCCTACACCTACTGCGATGGTCGTATATTGACTATCCAAGGTGATTACGAGTGCTCCGGTATTACGCAGAGCGGTTGTGACAGTATCAGTCACCTCCACTTGGTTGTACACCCGTCGTACTTGTTCAAAGAGGAAGAGTCCATCTGTCAATCCGACTCGATCAACTTCCCGTATCAATGGCACGGACGTACCTTCACCGAGTCCGGTGTTTACCACGACAGTTTGTTGACGCATAAGTACGGATTCGATAGTATTTACGAACTCAACCTGATTGTCCATCCGTCTTACTTCATCTATGAGCAATACCTCATTAAGGAAGGTGAGACAACCACGCTGCACGGTATTAACATCACCAGAACGGATACCATCTACACCGATACGCTCCATACGTTCTACGGTTGCGATAGTATCTATCAGATCGCTGTTAACACCAAACGTATGATGGAGGTAGATCGCGTCGTTGAGATCTGTGATGGCGAGTTCTATGACTTGTACGGTAAGAAACTGACCAAGTCCGGTAACTACACCGGTATGAACGAAGACACCATCGTTCATCTCACGCTCATCGTTAATGAACCTTCGCTCTTCAAACAGCGTATCGTCATTACCGAGGAGGATATACCGTACATCTATAAGGGTCACTTCTACGAGCCTGCAGTACCAATCTGGAACAGCACAACCAAGTCCTGGGATCAAGACGTGAAGACAACCATCTTCTCCGACAGTCTCATCAACCAAAACGGTTGTGATAGTATCATCCGTATCGAGTTCGTGGTAACAACCCACTACTCTGAATGGAACCAGATTCCGTTGTGCTCCGGCTCGCAACTTATCATCGACACCGACACCATTAGAAAGGCAGGATTCTATACCTTCGTTCGCCGTTCGAGAGTAACCGGCAAACTGGATAGTCTCTACCGTATCGAGGTATTTGAAGCTCCGTCCTACGAGATGCCGGTTATCAAGCGCTCCATCTGTAGCGGCGATACCGTCATGTTCGGTGGCAAGGTATTCGATCGTAACGGTGTACATAAACTCACGCTCAAGAGCATCGATGGTTGTGACTCCATCATCACGCTCGACCTGACTGTCAATCCGGCTTACTACATGGAGAAGACCGTCAGCCTATGGCCGGAAGAACTGCCGTACCACTGGGAAGGACGTGATTACTACAACGCCGGTGACTACCCCGTTTCGTGGCAAATTGGTGATTGCGACAGTACACGTATGCTTCACCTCATCGTACTCCATCCGGATACGCAAAGAACAGTCTTGTGTGAGGGACAAGTGATCACGTGGCATGGTACTACATACAATTCGAACGGCGTTTACTCGTACACCACGTACGACCAAAGCGGTAACGTCCTCGCAATTGATGTGCTCATGCTCACCATCGCTCACCCGACACAGATCATTGCGGCTAACGTAGCGGATATACTCGAGACTGATGACCGGTTCGACATTAACTTCACCTACAACGGTTATTCGCCGACAACGTATAACCTCATCTTCGATGCACGCGCTAAACAAGCCGGATTTACCGACGTCTTCGGCGCTTCCATCATCAAAGATGGTGTGGCTACCGTTCACATACCGCAGTTCGCTGACACTTGTTGGAATGGACACGCACGCTACGTTCGTCCGGATAACTACACCGTTCAACTCGTACTCGATAACGGTCCTTGCGGCGAAAGCAGAACGCAAGCGCTTGACTTCCAAATCAAGTACCCGAGCTGGATTATTGAGCAGAACTGGGACGATGTTGTTGCTCCGCTCAGACCGGAGTGTAACTGCGGTTACACATTCACCAGAACCGATTGGAGTATCAACAACGGCCAATGGAATACGGCAAGCTATCTCCACGATAACTCACTCAATGTTGGTGACGAAGTCGTGATGAATGCAAGACGTAAGGGAGAGAACTACTCTATCCCAACCTATCCGCTCAAGATCAAGGTTTACGATTGGCAGATGTACGACAACCCGATCCTCAAGATCTCGCCGAAGCACGCTCCGCACTACACACCGTTCATCACAATCGATGCGGAACTCGAAGGCCAGTACGAGATCTACTCATCTGCCGGTAACTTCATTTCCAGCGGTGAGTTCGAGCAAGGTAAGACTACTGTCACACTGCCGACTGTCAGCGGACTCTATATCATCCGCACGTACGTGGACAACAACGTCATGACGCATAAGGTGATCCTCTACTAAGAGGATTGCCTGTGCCCACGCACGGACACCGCACTTAGCGGCGCACACAATAAAACCCTGCGATCTCCTCGCAGGGTTTTATTATTATGAATCTTCAATTTTCAATCTTCAATCAAAAATCTCAAATCACAAATGCTTCTTCCAAAAGGAAGAAGTGATATCACTCCACTCTTCCCCTACTCGCTTATACAGCCGCTGATTTGTCTTCTCGCTCTTCAGTCCTCCTAATTCCTCAATATACGGACCAATCTTCACATAATCAAAACCATCCTTCGGTAGATTCATACGTCCGGAGTACCACGCTGTCTTCAGATCCTTCACGTAAGCAGCCAAACGCCTTACCTCCTCCGGATCCGCATCGCCGCCCATAAAAGCCACGCACGTGATCAGTCCTTTATAACGAGCAATCAGTCCGTCCAGCAGTTCCTCATCCAGCACTTCGCCGATATTCTCAGCCAAGTGCGGACTGTGACAACCCGGACAGTGACAAGGACAACCGGAGAGGTTGAGCGCAAGCGTCACCTCTCCGGGAATCTCCTGAAATACTACATCGTAAGATGCAACTTTTAGCATTGTGGTGCCTTCTTCTTTTCTGCGTAATAACGTTGAGCAGCCTCTTTCTGACGTGCCTCAGAGAAGTTACTTACGCGCTTCATGTAACCAATCACACGCGTCAGGTAATCCACGTTCTTGCTGTGGCAATGAGGACACTCCTTCAAGTAGCGCTTGTCAATATGTCCGCAATCGTTGCAAACGGTGTTCGGGATATTGAACGTAAAGTAGTTACATCCCTCCACAGCAGCCACGCGCAACAACTGACGATATTGTTCCTGGCTCAAGTGCTCCTCCAAGTTGCAGTGGAGAGCCGAACCACCCGTCAGGTGCTCGATGTACTGACGTCCGTGCAGACGGAAACGATCCAGCACGTTCAGGCTCTTATCCTCTACGATATAGAAGTAACTGTTGTAGCAATCACGCGGCACTACATAGCCGTCTTCCTTATCCCACTTAGCGTGCTTAACACCCACGTTCTCTGCCGGAATCATCTCGCAGTTGAACATCACGTCCTTCGTGCGGTACTCTTTGTTCTTCTTCTCTATGATACCGAGCAGCTCTTGAACGAAATGTGCGTACTCCGGACTATCCTTGATCTCAATACCTAAGAACTCAGCAGCCTCTACCAATCCGTTCACACCAATCGTCAGGTACTGACGACCGATATTGATGTAACCGGCATCGAACAGCGGCAGCATACCCTTCTCCTGCAGGTTCTTCAGGTTCTCGTTGTACGCCAACTGTACCTTGTGCATCAAGTCCACTACGTCCTCGATATAAGCCTGATACGGGATGTTATTACGAACAGCGTACTGAATAGCACGGTTCAGGTTGATCGTCAGCACGGACTTCGAACCCGTCGAGATACCACCTGCACCGAGCGTGTAGCTGAAGCTGTTGTCCGTGATGGCGTTGCGCAGACGGCAGCAGCTGGACAGCGAGTCCGCATTGTCACTTACATACGTGAAGAACGAATGGCCCTTCGCGTACATCTCAGCCGTGAAATCACCGTACTCCTTATCCTTGATGTCTCCGTTCTCAGCCAGCAATGCCATCGTCTCAACCGGGAACGTCAGCACGCAACGCGTACGCTCTTCGTTGAACCAGTTCATGAAACGGCGCTGCAACCAATCCAAGCTCTCCCAGTGAGGAGCCTCGCCGTTCGGGAAACGGAAGTTCTCAAACAAGCTCTTGAAATAGTAACGGTCGTAGTAGCTGATGTTCCAGAACACCGATTGGAAATTACGCGCACCACTCGGTTGGTTCAAACTGTAAACCACCTGTTGGAAATAATCCGTAATCACCTTGTCAATCGTACGACGCTTCAGACTCAAGTCAACTACCTCATCCGCACGTTTGTAGTAATCCTCTCCGAACTCCTGCTCGATGAAATAGTTCATATACATAAGGAACTCAGGCGTAGCGCACGCACCCGAAAGCATGCTCGATACCATGAACACCATGTTAATGAATCCGCCGCAAAACGATTTGAGGTTGTGAGGAGGCGTTGCGTTGCCACCGATGCTCTTCGTACCACCGATCAGCCACGGATACATCGTGATCGACGCACAGTAGTTAGCCAGGTTCGTCTCGTCGTTCTTGTAGATGAAGTGCTGATTGAGCAAACTCATATAACGATCACTCAACTCCTTGCCGTACATCTCTTTGATACGCTCCGTCAACAAACGGCGGTTCAAACGAATGAAACCCTGTTTCGGCAGCTCACCTATCAGGGTCGCAATGTTCTTGTGCTCCACGTTAGCGTTGGCGTCGAACTTCGAACCCTCTGCAGCATTACTTGCTTGCACATAATTCATCATGAAGTCCAAACGACGCTGCGTTTCACGATCCTCTGTGTGACCCTGACGATACAGGATAAACGCCTTCGCAACCTGATAATAGCCCTCTGCCATCAGCGCAACCTCTACCTGGTTCTGAATATCCTCTACCGTCTGCTCATTACGTACTCTCAGGTGCGACAAGATGGCACCTAATGTCTCTTCGGTGGCAAATGCGCCTACCGCTAAGAATGCCTTCGAAATCGCATTCTTGATCTTGTCAATGGTAAAAAGTTCCTTCTTACCGTCTCTCTTAATAATGTATGTTTCCATATATATGAATATAAAATCTTCTATCTTCAATCTTCATTCTTCAATCTTCAATCATCAATCATCGAAGCCGAAAATGCGGTGCAAAATTACTTGTGAATGGTTTTTCAAAATAAAGATTCATTAAACTGCAAGTTTTTCAATTATTCAAAGGGGTTTTGTTTGTTTTTTTCTACGCTCCAAATAAAAGAGGCGGAAATCGAGTGCAAAGGTACTACAAATATTTTAATTGTGCAAATTTTTTGGCAATTATTTTTAAGAAAAATTTCAAAAGTTTTCCAAAACTTTTTGCCATCTCACTCATTTTCTGCACTTTGCATTTTTTGTAAACATAAAAAGTTGTCCAAAACGAAAATTTGTTAATAACTTTTCACAAAAAAGTTTCCCTTCTCCGTCATCCCTTATTTTTTCCGCCATTTGGCCTTCTCCCCTTAGCATCTCGCCCTTTCAATAGTAGGTGATTATCGAGCCGACTAACAGACAGTCAGCAAATAGGCTACTACCACAAACAAAAAAAAACTGCCACCGAAGTGACAGTTTTTTGCAAGCAATTTTGCTAAAGCTAATTACTTCTTAACTCGGAAATATTTGCTGAAAGCAGGAGCGGCTTTTGCTGCACGTGCTTTCTTCGGAGCTGCTACTCCATCTCCTTCTTCCTCTGCAGTCGAAGCGCTGATGTTGAAGGTGTACTCGATGCCGTCAGCAGCCAAACCTTTACCTGTCAGGATGAAGGTCTCACCCTCTACATCAGTAACAAGGTTCAGAGTCTCGAATGCATATTCATTATTGGCATCTGCTACATATGTGAAATCTTTATCCATGTCTTCGAGAGCCCATGTGCCTGCAAGTTGAAGAGCCTCCATCGGAGAGAAAGTGAAGTACTTGGTAGTGTCGGCATTGTATGCCTGCAACTGCCACCAACCTTCTTTTTCGCAATAATCAGTAAGGATAGCACCCTCAATAACTACAGTCTCTTCACCGATCTTGGCAACAGGAGCAGCCTCAGCAGTCTTGAATGCTTTCTTTGCTACACCACCCTTAGCAACGCCATTAGCATCCAACTGGAATGCATAAACAGTGTACTCGGTGTTGGCCTCAAGCTCTTCGTATTTATACGAATCAACACCCTTTGAGAGGAAATCCTCGAAAGTGTATTCATAACCCAAATAACTGTAAAGATCAACATAATAGTTGATTGCCTCTACTGTGTAAGCGAAGAGAGTGTCATCTGCCATCTTAGCCAACTCTGCAGTTTTAGCTACACCCCAGTAATAAGTAACGGTGGTGTCTGCCGGAGTTACAATTACAGTTGCGGTAGTAGCGGTGATCTCGCTAACCTCAATCTTAAAGTTCTTGTCAGCCGGATTGTTACCGTTGCAAGATGCAAAGCTGAACGCTACAAGCGCTGCAGCTACAATTGCAAAAAACTTTTTCATACTTTAAATAGTTTTAAATTAATAATAACGTTATTTGTTAATTTTTTGTTAGTTTTTTCTTCATAAAAACGCACAAATCGACTGCAAAAGTACTGCTTTTTTTTCAAATATGCAAATTATTGGACGAATTTTTTGCATAATTGCATATTTTTTTGTACTTTTGCACTCGTTATGAAAAAGACCTTATCCATTCTTTGCGCACTCGTTTGCATCACATTGCACGCGCAAACGCGTTACGTCGGGGGCGATATTTCTATGTTGCCCAAGTATGAACAACACAACTCCGCGTACAAAGATGCCTATGGCAAGAACATAGACAACCTACTCACGTGGTTCATCTCCGATTGCGGTTGGAACACCTTCCGCGTACGTATCTTCGTCAACCCCGATCCTTCCAAAGATCCTTCTGTCTGCCAGAACTTGACATACGTCACTGCCCTAGGACAACGTATCAAAGCTGCCGGAGCATACTTCATGCTGGACTTCCACTACTCCGACACTTGGGTCGATGCCACGCACATCCAAGCACCTGTCGCTTGGCAAGGTTCATCTAACGAACAAATGGCACAACACATTGCCGATTACACACGTGAAGTGCTCACAGCCCTCAATAACGCGAACGCCACTCCCGACTTGGTGCAAGTAGGCAACGAGATTATGTATGGCCTGTGCGGCATCAAAGTGAGTCCGTACGACAACGCAGCCACTAACGACAACTGGCCTGCATACATTGCACTCCTGCAAGCAGGATGTAACACCGTACGCGAACTATGCCCTAATGCACAAATCATCATCCACACCGATCGGCCGAACGAAACGGACAACACGCAGTACTACTACAACCGTCTCATCAGCAACAACGTGGATTTTGACATCATCGGACTCAGCTACTACCCCTTCTGGCACGGCTACCTCAACACCACAAGCACCAATCTCGTCAATTCCCTCAACACCTACGCAACCGCTTTCCCAACCAAACGGCTGCACATCGTCGAATGCGCATACAACTTCCAATATTGGCCTTCTACCGGCGTTAAGTACAACACCCAAAGCATCTGGCCCTGCACCAAAGCCGGACAATATAACTTTGTTAAAGACTTAGTGGACGCACTCCTTCCGCTTGAGAACGTGGACGGACTCTCCTATTGGTTCCCTGAAGAAGCTGGAAACGGCGACGACACGAACTGGAACACCTCTTCCGGTACCGTTATACCCTCGTGGCTTAATCGTGGCTTCTGGGATGAAAACACGTCCTCTACAGGCCATTCCATCAACCGAACCGGTTCCATCTCCTCCGACAAAACCGCTGCAGACGTCTGCGCACCCTATTACATGGGCAAATTCATCGGCTTCGAGCCCCAGGGATTAGAGGAGACATCAAACCCCTCATTTTCCAACAAAATTATTCACGATGGACATCTGCTCATTCTGCGCAACAACCGCACTTACACCATCACAGCAGCAGAACTGAACCCATAACCTACAACCTATAACCCGTAACCTATAACCCATAAAAAAACGAGCCCAACAGCTCGTTTTTTTTACTTTCCTTTCATCACCTTCACTCCCATTTTCCCTATCTTATATAACCACGGCTTGCACACGCATAGGAACCGTCCATGTTCCACCATCATTCCTCCAAACTCTGCCTTAAAATCCCGTACGCCATAAGGCACACCTGGCTCTCCGGCACCCATCATATCGTACCGTGCACACCCATGCTTCTTCGCATATTGAATTCCTGCCCAAGTTGCCATCACGGACGGATACTGCTCCTTATACTCCGCATTCATCCCACACTCAAACCACTCATACACACATCCTTTCCCTAATTCGCTGACTCGCTCATTCCCTAATTCCCTCACCACAACCATCGTTCCACCAATCACTTTCCCCTCATGCTTCACCAGCAGAAACTTCCCTATTCCCTGTCGATAAGCCTCTAGGAAAAACTCCTCCGGCCATAACGGTGTCTTCACCTTTGTTTTATACAACCGCTCCAGCACCTGATACCACTCTTTAACCTCCGTCTCACTCTGTGCCAATTCGCAAACCGCATCCGACTTCTTAATCTGACGTCGCCTATTCTCGCTCAGCCTATTCACCATCGGATCTACATGAAAATTCAAATGCCTCTTATATTCAAATCCCGCAGCTTCAAATGCCTCTCTCCACTGGCTATAATCCTCAAAGTTCCGTGTCTCAATGTAAATTGGTTTCCCCGTAACCTGCAACCCGTAACCCTTAACCGCTCGCATAAGAGCCTCAACTTCTTCTAAGCTCGCATCTTCCGAAAGCACTGGTCCACCAAGAATAATAGCACGTCTGGTAAAGAAATGTTTCAATTTATTACGTTCCTTTGTCACATACCCCACACACACTCCGCGCAGCGTCTGTACTCTGTATTCCGTATTCTGTACTCCTAAAACAAAAGGTTCCATCACTTCCGGAAGGGACGCATAAAACTCATACGCCTCCGGACTCTGGAACCAAGTCCCTGTCTGACAGGACGCCACTAACGCTTGCCATTCGGCAAAATCAATCTGATCATATGTCAGTACACGAATCACTACCCTGCCCAATTGTTACGATCGAGCGATCGATAAGAGATCGCTTCGAGTAGGTGTTTCTTCTCTATATTCTCAGAGCCTTCGATGTCGGCAATGGTACGAGCTACCTTTAATATACGATCGTAGGCACGTGCGGAAAGGCCAAGCTTAGTCATCGTGAACTCCAATAACTTATCAGACTCAGCATCCAACGCACAATACTGGCGAACCATCTTTGAGTTCATCATCGCGTTGCAATGTACCAATTTAGAATGCTTAAACCGTTCCGTTTGGATAGCTCTGGCTCTCAGCACTCGTTCGCGAATAGCCGCAGACGATTCACCGGGTTGTGTATCTTTGAGTTGGTCGTACGGCACCGCTTCGATCTCACATTGGATGTCAATACGATCCAACAATGGGCCACTTATCTTACTCATATAGCGATGCACTTGTGCCGGTGTACAAGTACACGGATGGGCCGGATTATTCTCACCATAATGTCCGCAGGGACAGGGGTTCATCGCAGCCACGAGCATGAACGAAGCCGGATAATCGACGGTTTCTTTGGTTCGTGCTACCGTGATGTGTCTGTCTTCTAACGGTTGCCGCATTACCTCCAAAACCGAACGCTTATATTCTGGCAGCTCATCAAGAAAGAGCACGCCGTTATGCGCCAATGAGATCTCTCCCGGATGCGGATTCGTACCACCTCCGACGAGTGCCGTGTCAGTAATCGTGTGATGAGGACTTCTAAACGGACGCTCTACAATCAGGGCACTACTGGCACCTTTTTTCTTATTGGTCAGGCCGACTATGGAGTGTATTTTCGTCGTCTCCAGCGCCTCTTCCAACGTGAGCGGAGGAAGAATCGATGGGATGCGCTTGGCAATCATGGATTTACCTGCACCCGGAGGACCAATCATGATCATGTTGTGTCCACCTGCAGCGGCAATCTCTACGGCACGGCGCACCTTATATTGTCCGCGCACATCCGCGAAGTCCAAGTCGGACGGAAAAGCCAACTCATCGAATAATGCTTGCGTGTTGACGTGCGTCGGTTGCCACGGCTCGTCCGGATGCAACTCGTCTTTCGGTTGCCCATCCAAGAATCGAACCACCTCAATGAGATCTTTCATACCATACACTTCCAAACCATCTACCACCGCGGCTTCTTCGGCATTGACGGCAGGGAGAATCAGGCCTTTGAAACCTTCTTTACGAGCACAAAGCGCGATTGGCAGCGCACCGCGAATGGGTTGCAACGAACCATCCAACGACAGTTCGCCCATGATCATATAGTGCCCCAACTCCTTAGTCTTCAGCTTCTCCGCTCCGGCCAATAAACCTATCGCTAACGGCAAGTCAAAAGCCGAACCTTCTTTCTTGATGTCTGCTGGAGCCATGTTTATAGTGAACGCGCGATGAAGTGCCTCTAATCCATTGACTGTTAGCGCAGCGATGATTCGTTCATGCGACTCCTTCACAGAAGTATCCGGCAATCCAACCATAGTGAAATCAAACCCCGGAGTCGAGTGCACTTCTATCGTCACTTTTACCGCATCTATCCCCACCGGAGCAGCACTAAAGATCTTTACAAGCATAATAAGTCTAATTTAAATTGCGATGCAAAGATACGAAAAAAAAACGAGTTGTGCAAATAAAAACGAATATTTTTATATTTTCCATCTCTTTCCATGCATTTTCCATCTTCTTTTAACTCTCCACTTTTAACTTTCAATCGGTATTGATTCCCCAAAAATCTCCAACAAAGTTTCCAAAATTCACAAAAAATGCAAAAATCTGCATTTTTCTTTTCAAAAAACTTGCACATTTAAATAAAAAGCAGTACCTTTGCGGCGAAATAAAATATATTGTAGTAAAATAAAATTGCACAAAACATATACAACAATAAATATTACAGACATGTCAAGAACAACGATTGCTAAGAATTTGCCACGTAGAGCGGCGCAGAACCTACAGATAGTAGGCGAGCAGATTCGCTTGGCTCGGTTGCGCAGAGACTTATCTATTGCTCAAATAGCGGAACGAGCCATGTGCAACGTGATTTCAGTTATGCGGGTTGAGAAAGGAAGTCCTACCGTCTCGATGGGCATATACCTGCGTATACTCTTTGCGCTTGGTCTGGATGAAAGCATACTTTTCCTCGCCAAAGAAGATGAGATGGGGCGCAATCTGCAAGATTTGGATTTGAAACACCGTCAGCGCGCAAGCAAAAAATAATCCACTATTCACTATTCACTATTCACTATCCAATGAAATACCTATCTATTGACATAAACGCCACTTGCTTCCCTCAACCGGAAACGGTGGGAACGCTTGGCCATGACATGATACGTGGGAATGCCACCTACCAATGGGAGTACGATGCGCAATGGTTGAAGGCTCATCGTGGCATTACGCTGAGTGGAGACTTGTACAATGCCGGAGGACCACAATTCGCGCAAGGACACTTGTTCGCCTTCTTGCAAGATGCCATGCCGGATCGGTGGGGCAAACGATTGATTGAGAAACGCGAACGTCTCATGGCTGCGCAAGAGTCCAGACCGGTTAAACACTTGACGGACATAGACTACCTGACGCAGATTGACGATACAATGCGTATGGGAGCATTGCAAATTCGCGAGGACGAACAGTTATTGGGTACGTCTTATCCGGAAACACCGGTGCCTCCATTGACCTACTTACGAGAATTTGTGGATATGGCGCAAGAATACGAACGGCAAGATGCCCAAGGCAGAACGATCCGCGAGGAATGGCTGCTCAATCTCTACAAACAGGGTTCATCCTTAGGTGGTGCTCGTCCAAAAGCTAATGTGCGTGATACGGATGGTTCGCTTTGGATAGCCAAGATTCCGTCTGTAAATGACGATTACGATGTGGCTCTTTGGGAGTATTTTGCCCATCAGATGGCTGCTAAATGCGGCATTAACGTGCCGGACATGCGCATATTATCTCTCCCCGACCAACGCTACCACACCTTGCTCTCCAAGCGATTCGACAGACAAGGAGAAGCACGTATTCATTATGCGTCTGCGATGACATTAACCGGATTGCAAGATGGTGCGGATGCCAATTCCGGCAACGGATATCTTGATATAGTGGATGTGATTATCGGTAATACTGGTTTTGTTAATCCCCAGGCTGCGCTGGAGCAGTTATATCGTCGCATCGCATTCTCCATCATCATCGGCAATCATGACGACCATTTCCGCAATCATGGTTTCTTGCTCACGGACAAAGGTTGGGTTTGGTCACCGGCCTTCGATATCAACCCATCTAATGAAGATACCCAGAGTCTATTGATATCGCGTGATAGCAATGAGTCTTCATTAACAGAACTCCTCTCGGCTGCCGGAGATTATATGCTATCTGCAGATACTGCTCGTAACATCATCAGCGATATTTGCTCTACCATGCAATCATGGCGCAATATCGCACGTAAATGCGGCATCCGTGCATCCGAGATGGAACGTTTTGCTGATAGAATCGACAATAAACTTTTGCAACAGCCATTGAATTAACGGCCATTGCAAAACAAGACGCGGCTCATTGAGTCGCGTCTGTTGTTTGAATCTAAATCTTTTAAAACCTTTTGAGATGTTAAATATCTTTATCTATGTTTATCTCGCGCAGCGTGTTTATCTATGTGGATTTTCCTATAACCTATCTCCTATAACCTATCACCTACTTAAACTCGTTCACGCATTTCACTACCCACTCTACCTGTTCCTCCGTCATACACGGACTAATCGGCATACTCAACTCACAATCCGCTATCATCTCCGTGATCGGCAACCTCAACTGCGGCACGTTCCTTCCACCCCAGGGCTCCCAAACAATTTTCAATTTTTGGGAAGAGCGAGCACATTCGAGTAATTACTGCATGAACGGGGTTTATGCACATTTACGAGGATAAGTGCCGCGACGCTTATGCGGCGCAATCGGATAATGAATCACCGTCCCAATCCCGCATTCTGCCAAATAATCATGCAACCGATCCCGCAAACTAACTCATTCACTCTTTAACTCATTCACTCCTTCACTCTTTACCAGCACCGGAAACAAATGATACACATTGTTCGCATCGTCTATTCTCTCCGGCAGTTCCACCAGCGGATTCGCAATCCCCTCATAGTACCTCCGTGCCACTTCTTGCCGCTTCCGGATATCCTCGTCCAGGTACTTCAGCTTCACATCCAGTATCGCAGCCTGAATCTCATCCAGTCGGCTATTCCGTCCGGTGTATTGGAACACATATTTCCGTTGACTTCCGTAGTTTGCCAAAGCCCTAATCGCCCCAGCCAGTTCAAACAAAGATCACTACTCTTCTTCCTTCAACTTCTCAAGCAAGTCCAGTCCTTTGGCTGTGAGTTTGTAGGCTTGCTCGGGTTTGTTGGGCGAGTTGGGGTACGCTAAAGCAATCAATCCCATGCCACATGCCGGTTTCAGGTAATGATCAATAAACGTTCGCCGACTCTTCTGCCGCAGTTGCAAGTCAGCCACCAGTTGTCGTCGCGGCAGCACAGCCTTCCCGATCACACGCACCAACATCTTCACACGCTCATCCACAGCACCATCTCCACGCAACCGCTTGTTCCTCGGTTCTTCGACAATCACATTGGGTTCCTCAGTCGGTTCGTCAATAGCCTCAATGTAAAAACTAAACGGCCGGAACCCATCGTTGCAACTTATCATCGCGCTCATCGGATTGCGCATCCACCCATCGTAGAAGTTGCCCTTGCCATGCGCCAAAGCCACTACAAACTCCCGCATCGATGCCCAAGCAGCGGCACATAAGCCTTCCGGACATTGCGCGTCGATCGACACCCACTCTTGCCCTTCGTGAACGGTACACGCATGTTCAATGGGGTTCTCGTATTGAGCCATCAAGTCCGGATATACCGTCTGTCGCACGGCTGTGATCCGCACTTTCTTCAATGGTTGATGAACACGTTTGCTTCTTGCCATAGTTCAAAATTCCTTTGCGACTGCAAAGGTACAAAAATTTTTCGACTTGTGCAAGTTTTAGGCCATAAAAAGGTACAAGCTTGTGCATTTTGTTGCCTTAAAGGTACAAGCCTGGGGGTATTTAGCTTGTTCCTTTAAGAAAATAATGAATTGAATAAAACCCGTTAAAGGAACAAGCCAAGTATGCTCACTGCAATTCATCGGCAAATTGCCGATAATTTTAGGCCACTTTATCGGAAGTTTCCCTGTTTATCGGAAGTTTTATCGGAAGTTTTATCGGAAGTTTCCCTGTTTATCGGAAACTTATCGCCGCTTTTTCATGATTTATTGCCGCTTTTATCGCCACATTGACTATTTATCGCCGGAAAATGCCCCATTATCGCTGGTATCCACCTACTTATCGCCGATAGCTGCATTTTTGTAATGGCCGTTAATTCAACCACGGTTGCAAAACTGAGCATGTACCCCACTCTATATATTATTAAAAAGGAATATAGCCTAAGGGTACAAGCCAGAGAGGTAGCTTGTACCTTTAAGAGATAGCTAAGAGAAGATAAATGCACTAAAGGAACAACCAGAGATGAGCAGTGTTGGCTTGTACCCTTAAGGGAATAACTAAAAACAAATAAATGTTAAAAGGAACAAGCCTACTCTACTCAGGTGGTGGGGAACATGGCTTGTACCCCGAGGGAGTAATAATAGATCGAGATACAAGCCTAAAGGAACAAGCCAGAACCACAACAATAGTAATAAGCTTGTCCTTTAAGAACATTTAATAAAGCATTAAATAAATAAAAGGTACAAGCTAAACCTGTACCTTTAGTAATATACGACCCTACTTAAAGCGAGACCAGAAAGCTTCATTGGCATTACGCGTTTGGTCTGCGGAACTTGGATAGTTTTCAATAAACCAAGTTAAGCAATAATCGTTCCCTCTAGGGATAAGACCTTCGCACAATCAATCTTTTCGGACAACATCTTTTGACGAGATCAGAACTCTGTTTGCCGGAAATCCTGTGCTATAGAGGTTTCTTGACCAGAGCGGTTGGTGTTGATATCGCCCCACGAAAGGCCTTCGTAATGACCTTCATAATCCACCTCTTTCCACTGACGAACAAGATCCACCACCGTCTTTCCCGGCCAGCGACCCAGCACATCCGCAAACTCCGCCTCCTTGTTCGTCACCACCAGCACGTCGCTCTCACGGCACACAGCCTCCAGGTCGTCCGTCACAAAATGCTGCAGATGCGGAATCTTCGCCATGATAAAATCCTTGTTCGTGCCGGTTAACTCGCTCACTTTCACGTTCTTATCGTAAATCCGGATCTCGAATCCCTTGCCCAGCAGACTCTCCACCACATCCACAATCGGCGAGCATCGCAGGTCGTCCGTTCCCGACTTAAACGACAGTCCCAGAATACCCACTTTCCGCTGTCCTTGCGCCATGATCAGCTGCACTGCACGACGTTTCTGCAACTCGTTCGACTCCCCAATCGCCTCAATCACAGGCACTTCCACGTAATGGTCATGCGCCAGCGTCTTCAGCGCCTTCATATCTTTCGGCAGACACGAACCACCGTACGCAAACCCCGGCTTGAAGTAATACGGACTGATATTCAGCTGCTTGTCTTTGCAGAAGATCTCCATCACTTTGTGGCTGTCGATGTTGAGTTCTTTGCAGATGTTACCCACCTCGTTGCCGAACACAATCTTCAGCGCGTGATAGGTGTTGTTCACGTATTTCATCATCTCTGCCACGCGGATGTCGGTGCAGATGAACTCCACCTCGATGCCTTTGTATATCTCGCGGAACACGGCCTCTGCTTCCGGCATGTCGGTGCCCACGAGCGTCAACGGCGGGTTGAAATAATCCTTCACCGACGTTCCCTCGCGCAGGAACTCCGGATTGCTGACGATGGTAAAGTCCACTCCGCGTTTCAGCCCGCTCGCCTCTTCTATTATCTGCCCTACCTTCTCATTCGTTCCCGGCAGCACCGTCGAACGTATGGCTATAATGTGAAGAAGTTTTTTGGCATTTTTTGAATTATTTTTTTCAGAGGAATCCAAAAGATACGATTTATCGGTATCTGTTGCAGGAGTTTGGTTGCCAAGCTGTCCAAGAGCTTGTTCTTGAGCAGATTGAGAAGCAAAGTCGTGGGAGTTACTGCAAGTAACTTGGGATTCATCTTTTTTGGTTAAATTGTTTTCTATGTTTTCTTCACTGTTTTCTGTGTTGTTTTCCTTTTCTAACAATTCAACAGCATCTCGCAGCAGCACATAGTTCTTGCGAAGATTGTCGAATGCGCCGCCGAAAAGAATATACTTCTTATTCGCGTCCCAATTCAACTGTTTTCTCGCTTCTGCTTTATCCATCACCACACATTCCTCCATGTTCACACCGCACGGAATAATCGAATAACGCTTGGCCTTAAAGTAACTCAAATCACGTATATGCTGCGCCACATAAATCACGTGCTTTGCGCGCAACGACATAAGCGAACTCATCCAGTTCACGTGCC
>JAFPNK010000088.1 GCA_017401985.1 Paludibacteraceae bacterium
AAATGCTTCAAATCGGCAGGAAGGTGACATAACAAGTCTCCCTTCTTCCCGATCGCATAATTCTCTGCTATTGCTACTATAATACTGATCATCTTATTTTGCTGTTTTTTATATTATTTTCTAAGCGAGTATGTACTCTTCCCGGAGGCGTATTTTTTCGATGGGGTACGGAAAAATCCGTCGAGCATGGGGCGAGTTACTCCGGAAGAGTAGCATACGAGCGTCATACCGCCACCACTCCTGCAATATGTGGATGCGGATCATAATTAATCAATTCAAAATCTTCGTATTGGAACCCGAACAGGTCTTTCACCTCCGGATTAATCTTCATAGTCGGCAGCGGTCTCGGTTCGCGGGTCAACTGCAGATTCACTTGCTCCAAGTGGTTCAAGTATATATGTGCGTCACCGAGCGTATGAATAAACTCACCTGCTTGCAGTCCCGTCACCTGTGCCATCATCTGAAGCAACAGTGCGTAACTGGCTATATTGAACGGCACGCCAAGGAAGATATCCGCGCTGCGTTGATACAACTGCAGACTCAACTTACCGTCCGCTACGTAGAATTGGAACAAACTGTGACACGGCGGCAATGCCATCTTCTCCACCTCCGCCACGTTCCATGCACTGACAATCATGCGGCGGCTATCCGGGGTCTCCTTGATCATCTTCACCACATTCGCTATCTGGTCAATCGAACCGCCGTTATAATCCGGCCACGAACGCCATTGATGACCATAGACCGGACCTAAATCGCCATTTTCGTCTGCCCATTCGTTCCAGATACGCACCCCGTGTTCTTGCAGATACTTCACGTTCGTGTCGCCTTGAAGGAACCACAACAGTTCGTAAATAATGGATTTGAGATGCAACTTCTTCGTGGTCATCAGCGGAAAACCATCCGCCATGTTAAAGCGCATTTGATGCCCGAAAACCGATTTGGTGCCGGTTCCGGTTCGGTCTTGTTTGACGGTGCCTTCCTCCAGCACCCTTCTACATAAATCTAAATATTGTTGCATAATATTGTATCGACCAATCTTGGGCGATTAATATAGTTTATACGTTGTCTTCACCACTTTAAACTCCGTCCGTCGGTTAATCTGATGGCAGGTCTCCTGCTTGTCTTCGGGCAGGGTAGAGATGAACGCTTCGTCCAGCACCTGATCTACCGGAATGAACGGGTATCGTTTGTTCAGTGCTTTGTCTGCTACCACCGGTTTGCTTTCACCGTAACCAACCGGAGTCAGTCGTTCCGCTTCAATGCCATGCGCAATCAGAAAATCGCAACAACTCTGCGCACGTTTCTGCGACAACTCGTTGTTGAACTCATCCGTACCTTTCATATCCGTGTGCGCGGCTAACTCAATGGTGATGTTCGGGTTGTCTTGCAGCAGCTTAACTAACTTCAGCAACTCCTCTTCGCTCGCGCTCGTGAGCTCCCAGCGACCGAACTCATAGAAGATGTTCTCCATCTTCACCGGTCGGCTGATCGGACTGAGGGAAAAATTCATCGTGTAGGTCTTGCTGTCCGTCAGATTCAGCGTGTTCCACTGCGTGCGGTCATTCAGATAACCGCGCGCCGTAACAAGCATGACATACTTGACGTCTTTTTTCAACTTCACCTTATACGTGCCGTCCCGTCGGGCATTGATCTTACTATTCGTGCCGTCCGAACCTACAATACGTAACTGTGCGTCGGATAAGGGGTTACCCGCTTCGTCCGTAATCAGTCCTTCCGCCAGAAACTCCATCTCCGGCAGCGTGAATTGATAAATCTTATCAAACCCTTTCTTGTCACCTCTGTTAGATGAGAAGAAACCGTCTTGACTGTCTCCGGCAAACGTAATACCGAAATCATCACCCGGCCCGTTGAACGGTGCACCCATGTTAAAGAGAACCCATACAACCGAATCGGTTACGGTCGTGTCGCGGCTGGCTTTGAACAAATCCAATCCGCCGTAACCCGGATGACCGTTGCTGGCGAAATAGAGCGTCCCGTCTGCATGTACATACGGATACATCTCATCCGCCGTCGTGTTGATTCCTGCACCTAACGGTTGCGGGTTCACCCATTCACTACCGTCCAATTCAGCAAACCAAATATCTTTGCCGCCAACACCTCCCGGCGCATCGCTCACGAAATACAACGTGTCACCTGTCGGATTCAAAGCCGGATGACCTACGGTGATCGAACTGTCTGCGAACAGCTTCACCTCTTGCGGTTCGCCCCATTCGCCACTCGAACGCTCGCTCTTGTAGATCTTGGCACCCAAGTCTTGACCGTTAACCGGCTTCGAATAGGTGAAGTACATTGTTCGGCCGTCTGCCGTGAAGCAGCATACACCCATTTCGGCTGTTCCCGCTTGCTTTCCGCCTGTCGTGTCGTTGGCTTGCTCCGATTCCGAGTCGTTGTACAACCCTTCCGTCAATTCAATCTCTTCCCATTCACCGGCGGCGTTCTTACGGGTCTGGTACAACTGGAAGAGCTGTTGACCCGTCACATTGCTTGGCCGCTTCAGTTTCTTCGAACCGCCTTTCTGCTTCTCCTGCCTGTTGGAGGTGAACATAATCGCGTCCGCGTTGGAGCCGATGAACATAGGCGCAAAATTACTCGAGCGTTTGATGTTGAACGCACGGGCTTCGGAAATGCGGTAACGGCTTCCTTCCCGTTTCCATTCCTCAATCTTCGTGCAGGCATACTTACCCGCCTGCGCTACATAGTCCGTCGGATGAGCCTCCAGATACGAATCGTAATACTTAATCGCCTCCTTGTACTTTCCTTGGTATTGCAGCGCTTGAGCCGCATGAAGATACACCAGCGAGTCTTGCAATTGGTATTTGCAGCGCAGCGCACTCTGATAGCAATTGGTTGCACGGGGATTATTAATCAACCGGTAACACTCTCCTTGACGGTACGCCACATACCCCTTCAACTCACGGTCCTTCTGTGTAGAAAGGCGACTGTAACACTGCTTGTAGATATCCGCGGCTGTGTAATACTCACCAATAGCGAACTTCTTATCCGCACGCTTAATCCGCTGCTGAATAGAGCACCCGCTCAGCAACACCAACGCTGATAATATGTAAACTAGTCGTCTAGTCATCTAGTAGTCTAGAAATCTAGTTGAGTTCATGAACAACCAATCCGCTCCGCAGCTTCGGCTCAAACCAGGTGGTCTTCGGCGGCATTATATTTCCCGAGTCCGCAATAGCGATAATCTGTTGCATCGTAACAGGGTAGAGTGCCAGCGCCATCTTCATCTCGCCGCTATCCACTCTCCGCTCTAACCCGCCCAAACCGCGAATACCTCCCACAAAATCAATACGCTTATCACTTCGCAGGTCTTTGATACCCAAAATCTTATCGAGAATCAGGTTACTGGAGATTGTTACATCCAGCACACCAATCGGATCTGCATCATCGTACCGACCTTCTTTCGCCGTTAACGAATACCACTTACCACCCAAATACAGCGAGAAATTATGTAAGCCTTTGGGTTTGACATCATTCTCCGTAACCGGTAACCCGTAACCCGTAACCTCGAAATCCTCCGCCAGTTTGGCGAGGAACTCGGTTTCGCTCAACCCGTTCAGATCCTTCACCACGCGGTTGTAGTCAATAATATTCAACTGATTATCCGGGAAGCACACCGCCATAAAGAACTCGTACTCAGGAACATCATTGAGCGACTTTGTCGCGCTCATTCCATCATTGAGCAGCTTTGCTGCGCTCATTTTCAGCTCGCTGCCGACTCTGGCGGCAGCAGCTGAACGATGGTGTCCGTCTGCAATATACATCGAAGGAATCTGAGCGAAGATCTCCGTAATCTTGGCAATCGTTGCCGGATCATTGATCACCCAGAACGTGTGACGGAATCCCTCCGGTGCAGCTACGAAATCATATTCCGGTTCGCCCTTCGTCACCTCTGCCACAATAGCATCCAAATCCTCGCGATGCGGATAAGCGAAGAACACCGGCTCCATGTTCGCGTTCAGTACACGCACATGCTTCATGCGGTCCTCCTCTTTGTCGCGACGCGTCAACTCGTGCTTCTTGATACGGCCCTCCAGATAATCATCCACCCACGCACCTACAACCAAACCGTACTGGGTCCGCTCACCGCTCACCGATAACCGATGACCGCTCGGTATCGTTTGCGCGTACACGTAGTACTTCTCCTCTTTGTCCTGCACGAGCCAGCCGTTCTGCTTGAACAACTGGAACTGCTTAACCGCTGCGTCATACACACGCGGGTCATGCTCATCCGTGCCCGGCGCAAAATTGATCTCCGGCTTAATGATGTGATACAAACTCTTCGGATTACCCGCAGCTTCCGCACGCGCTTCCTCTGAATTCAACACGTCGTACGGCCTACTACTCACCTCTTCCACCAACTCTTTCGGCGGACGAATTCCTCTAAATGGCTTGATTTTCATAGCGTTTTATGCTTTCTTAGGCTCCGAAGACGCGTTTCCCATCGCGCATGTTCCATTGAACAACGCACCCGGCTCTACAATCAGCGACTTGGTCTGTACATCACCGTGTATCTTACCGCTCGCGCGCAATGACAACTGCTGATGGCAAACAATCTTGCCGTCTAACAATCCTAATATCTCTGCGTTCTGGCAAGTGATCGTACCTTTGATGCGACCGGCTTCACCGATTACCACTTTGCCTGAGCAATTCAAATCACCCTCGATACTACCGTCAATACGGAAATCGCTGTCTGCCGTGATGGTACCGACAATCTTACTGCCTGCGGTTAATGCATTGAACATCGATCCGCTCTGCTCTTTCTCGTTTTTCATAAACATATGCGTTCTTTTTTGGTTAATTTACAAAATATCGCGCAAAGTTACAACAAATATTTGGAATATACAAGGATTTGGACATAAAATGTAAATTTATTTATATTTTAGTGGCGAAATGCTTGGTTTATTAGCACAACGGTGCGACTTTTTTTTTCTATCTCTTGCATATGTCAAAATTTTTCCGTACCTTTGCACCCAAATTGGATTTTTTATGGATATTTCGATTATAGTGCCTCTGTATAACGAGGCGGAATCATTGCCGCATCTGTACGAATGGATTGCGCGTGTGATGAAAGAGAACAAGTTCTCTTATGAGGTCATTTTTGTGAACGACGGCTCCACCGACGAGTCTTGGGAAGTGATCACAAATCTCAAATCTCAAATCTCAAATCACAAATCGGATGATGCAGTCATCCGTGGTATCTGTTTCCGTCGTAACTATGGTAAGTCAGCTGCTTTGTACCACGGTTTCAAAGCCGCACAGGGAAATGTGGTGATTACCATGGATGCCGATCTGCAGGATTCGCCGGATGAGATTCCGGAGCTCTACCGAATGATCACCGAAGACGGTTACGATCTGGTGAGCGGATGGAAGCAGAAACGCTACGATAACGCGTTGACCAAAAATCTGCCGTCCAAGCTCTTCAACGCCACCGCGCGCTACGTGACCGGCATCAAACTGCATGACATGAACTGCGGACTCAAGGCTTATCGCAAGGAAGTGGTAAAAAACATCGAGGTCTTTTCCGAGATGCACCGTTACATCCCGTACCTGGCTAAAAACGCCGGCTTTACCAAGATAGGCGAGAAAGTGGTGCAGCACCGCAAACGCGAATTCGGTACCAGCAAGTTCGGATTGAACCGCTTTGTGAACGGTTACCTTGACCTCATGACGCTCTGGTTCCTCAATAAGTTCGGTAAACAGCCTATGCATTTCTTCGGACTGGTGGGAAGCCTCATGTTCCTCATCGGTTTCGTCGCCGTGCTCGTGGTGGGAGGAATGAAACTCTATGCTCTTTCAGTAGGCGTATCGGCCATGTTGGTGGGTGTCAATCCGTACTTCCATATAGCTATCCTGATGATGATTCTCGGTTGTATGCTTTTCCTTGCCGGATTCTTGGCGGAACTCCTGATTCGCAACAGCCCGAGCCGCAATGATTACCTGATCAGCGCAGAAATCTAATGTCGCAAAGTTTAGAGGATCAAATAAATACCGTCGAAAAGGCCTTAGGCGAGCGTATGGTGGACCATGCGCTTGTCATCGTGCGGGCATGGCTCAATGAACTGGGCGAATCGAACCCGTACGAACAGGCTTTTCTGTCCATCGAGCAGCGCTACCATGCGCTGATTGCTGCATGGCTCAGCTCCGATGATGAGCAGACAGACAAGCAACTGGACGAACTGACGGGTGAGACCTACCAACTGAGCGATGCCGTCTATGCCTCCTTGCGTATCAAACGGGGCTTGTCGCCTGACATGCATGGTTACAATCCCGACTTAACACCTTCGGTGGTCAATTATTTCTCCAACTGTGTGCGCTTCCGTCCCGAGGATTTCGAATGGCTCAAACGCACGTTCTACGAGCCCAACCAGTCCGCTAAAGCCATTCTGGCCTCCGGCTCGCTGGCAAAGAACATGCGGGAGTGTTTCTGCATTGAAGGCTTCCTGGCGCTCGTCGAGGGCATCAAAGTGGAGGACCGCTTGGTGGCTGACCAGTGTTTGGCGTATGTCTATACGCTCCTCATTCATTACGATATACGCATCGATTTCTTCCCGCAGATACAGAACGCTTTCATCCATGCAGTGCGGGAAGTGGATCCCGAAGGCAAGAATGCTTTCGAAGTGCTGTGCGCCTTAGTGCGTTCGACCCACCCGAGATGGATGGAACCCTCTGAAACAGAGGCTGTTACGGAATCGCTTCCCGACGATGTACGCAGTCTCTTGTCCTCCATCAGCAGCGAAGGGGATGAGAACGAAATAGTCAGTTGGATGCCGCGCTCGGAACGGGAATATATGGAAGGATTGATTCAAATTCTGCCGGATACATGGCTCTATTCCGTACTCGTGGCAGGCAACCTGGAGAGGGAAGGGCAGATCGCCGGCGAATTCCTGGCGGTCGGACGAATGGACCTCATGTGGGATCATACCAACCATGCCGAGCAGTTCCTCATCAAACTGCTTCGTGACGGTTCAACTAATCCTAAGGATTACATCAATTACGCGCACTGCCTCTTGCTGCGCGGTGACCGCATTATGGCCTATGAGAATTATCGCCAGGCGCGGTCCATGTGCTCCGGCGTTAAACAATTCTTCGCCCTCTTCCGACCGGACAGAAAACGGTTGGTGGACAAGGGTGTTCCTGTCGAGCAAGTCTATCTCATCGAAGATATGATGCTCAATTACAAAGGTTAAAGGTAAACGCCTAAACCGGCTGCCACAAACTCCACTTTCGTCAAGTGGGCTTTCATCGTGGCATGTACGAACAGGTGATAAGGCAGGCGGTAACGAAGTGCAACTTGGGTGTATAACCATCCGTCCGGATAACCCGCACTACCTGCTTTTAGCAGGTCATACGAATAGAATACCCCCTTATTAGGCATCTGACCGCTGTCCCACAGCGCGGAATGAGCAGCCGTATCGTCCTTGGAAACCTCTCTGTTCTTAATCGGGTCGTACAGATAGACGCCGAAATGAAAACCGGCGGTGAAATGACCCATCACAAACTCCGGTTGTATGCTCACACCCACACGCCAGCAGTCCGCTTGCGTCGCACCACTCAGATAGGTCTTACCGAAATAGGTCGGACGGTCGTAATAAGCGCCGTCGTAGAACACATCCACACCGCCTCCTAAACGAAATATACGGTGCGCACGCCAATAAGCCGCCACTTGTATCTCCGAGCAGAAAAAGGTCTGTTTGTCGCGGTAATACACCTGCCTTGCCGCACCGGACAACGCGAACTCAATCTCACAATGCTTCTCCCGCAATTTCTCCAATCCGTACTCTTTCGTCGCCCGCTCACCCGTAACCTGTAACCCGTCACCCGTAACCGGCCGGTAACGCACACTCAACTCACCTCCGAAAATGTTGTATCCGGAATTAGGTTGCTTGATGCTTCCGTTACTCATATGGTACCAACCTGCGGCCAAACCAAGCGACCAGCCGTCTCGAAGCGGGAATTGGAAATACAATTCTTCCGGAAAATAAAAGTTGAAAATCGAACCTACCGATTGGTTGATGTTCGAGGCCTGCAGCACATTGTACTGCTGCTCCGGAGTGGCCGTGTTGTAGTACGTTTTGGTCAGCAACGCACAACCTACACCCGGACGAATACCTATCTCAAAATGCGGCCCGGCGTAGAACGGTATTTCGGCAAAAGCATAGGGTGCAATAGCATGACCTAACAGGTCATTGCTACCGCTACGCATGCAGTCAATCTTCCAGTAACTAAGCCCGACGCCTATTCGCGCTCCGTTCCATTCTCTTAAACTCTGCCAACCCGGCGCAAAAGTGACTGCCAAATCAGCACCCGCAGACGGACCAATCCATTGGCCCTTTTGACCCACAGTGGCATCTACTTTTCCATCCGGCATAATCATACCGCTACGCAGCGAAAAACGGTAGTCAATGTCCATCGCTGCAGCATGCATGCACGCCATCAAAAATATGCTTATAAAGACCTTTTTCATTTTTTCGGCTGCAAAGGTACGATTTTTTTTGCATATATCAAAATTTTTTTGTAATTTTGTGCCCGATTTGTATTTATGCGGAAATGGTTAAGCAGAGTGATATACAAAATATCTTCTTTTTGGGCATAGGCGGGATAGGAATGAGCGCCTTGGCGCGGTATTTCCATCATCGCGGTTATGCTGTAGCGGGCTACGACAGAACGCCGTCTGCGCTTACGCAGGAGTTGGAGCGAGAGGGTATAGAGGTGGCGTACGAGGACGATGAACAGTTGTTCCGTTCGCGCTTCGCAGCGTATAATACCAAGCACACGCTCGTCGTGCGCACGCCTGCCGTGCCGGAGGACAGCCTTATCTACACCTACTTGCGCGAGAGCAAATACGATATACGCAAGCGTGCCGAGGTGCTCGGACTGGTGACGCGCCAGCAGAAAGCGCTCTGCGTGGCCGGTACTCACGGCAAAACAACTACCAGCACCATGTTGGCGCACCTCTTGTACCAGTCGGAGATAGGAACGAATGCCTTCCTCGGCGGTATAAGCATGAACTACGGCACCAATCTGCTCCTGCAGAAAGATAGCAACATGGTGGTCATTGAGGCGGACGAGTACGATCGCTCTTTCCACCATCTGACGCCTTACATGTCCGTCGTGACGGCGGTGGATGCCGACCATCTGGATATTTACGGTACGGAGGAAGCCTACCGCGAAGCCTTTGCGCACTACACTTCCTTAATCAGCTGCGCACTGGTCATGAAGCACGGCATCGCGCTGCAGCCGCGTTTGCACAAAGGCGTCAAATGTTACACTTATGGAGTGGTGGACCCGAATGGCATAAGCGGGTGTCAAGCCTCTCGACCGGACTTCTATGCGGATAATATCCGTGTCACCAACGGACAGATATATTTTGATTTCCACACGCCTACTGAGACCATCAAAGAGCTAAAACTCGGTGTGCCCGTTTGGGTGAACATAGAGAATGCAGTGGCGGCTATGGCGGTGGCGTGGTTGAATGGTGTTACGGCCGAAGAACTGCGTCTGGGCATCGCTTCGTTCAAAGGCGTGCTGCGCCGCTTTAACATTCATATCAATACGCCAAGATTGGCGTATATAGACGACTACGCCCACCATCCGCAGGAGATTGCCACAGCCATCGACTCGATTCGCAAACTCTATCCCGAGCGACGCCTGATTGGTGTGTTCCAGCCGCATCTCTACACCCGCACCCGCGATTTTGCAGACGGCTTCCGTCAGGTGCTTGGCACCTTGGACGAGTGCATTCTCCTGCCTATCTATCCGGCGCGTGAACTGCCGATAGAAGGAGTGAACAGCGAGATGCTCGGTGGCACGGTGGTGCAGAAAACAGACTTGATAACCGAATTGAAAAAACGTATAGCCGACAGTCGTCAACCGGTAGCCGTGCTTACGGTCGGTGCCGGAGACATTGACCGCCTCGTGCCGCAGATAACCAAAGCGCTCAAACAATGAGTACAACCGCTCAAATAGTATGGAAAAGTATCGGAGTCAGCGTGGTAGCTGTCCTGCTGATTGCTGCCATGGTGTGGGGATGTATCTCCTCGCCTGTCTCCGAACCGTGCCGTACGATCCGTTATGAGTTTCGGGATAGCGGTGAGCGCATGTATCTCACGACCGATGAACTGAACAGCCTGCTGCAAACGGAGGATATCTATCCCGTTGGACGGGCACAAAATCATATCTCGTTGAGCCGAATAGAGAGCGCGGTGGCTCATCATCCGATGGTGCGCCATGCCGAGTGCTACATGACGCCGCGTTACGAAGTGGTCATCAGCCTTGAGCAACGAATACCCCTTCTGCGCGTGATGACGCCCGGGGAGACGTATTTCATTGACACCGACCGCAAAGTGATGCCGTACCGCTCTTCCGTTCAGGACCATGTGCTGGTCGTTACCGGAACCGTCGGAGCACAGATGGCGTCCACCCAATTGGCGGATTTCGCGCGATGGCTCCAGTCGAACAAATACTGGCGTAAGCGCATTCATCACGTCTATGTGCAGTCGCCGCACATGATCTATCTGTATCAGAACAAAGCCGAGGACGGTTCCGAGCAACCGCGCATCGTACTGGGCGATATGCAGCAGTATGAGCGGAAACTGAACAAGATGCGGATCTTCATCGAGAAAGGCAAAGAGGCCGTGAACGAGCAACATTATACCGAATATGACATCCGTTTTAACGGACAAGTCGTCGGGAGGAAATAGTTGTTAATAGGTTAATGGGTTAATAGGTTAATAAGTGGAAAGATGATTCAACAGTTTGAAGATTTGGTTATATGGCAGGAGGCTCGTCAACTATGTACGGGCATATACGGGATTTTTGATAATAATAAAGACTGGGGATTTAAAGACCAAATTCAACGTGCTGCTGTTTCTATAATGAATAATATAGCGGAAGGATTTGAGAGGAATAAAGTCTCTAAAGACAATAAACAATTTATATCATTTTTGATTATTGCAAATGCGTCATGCGGCGAAGTGAAAAGTATGACTTATCTCGCTCAGGATATTAATTATCTAACGAAAGAACAAGCTGATGAATTAAGAAACCAGTGTAAATCCATAACTGCTAAAATTTATAGTTTAATTGGTGTGCTTCAAGATAATAATGGAAGCAACAATCGAACATGTTAACCTATTAACCTTTTAACTTTTTAACGTCCGTAAGGACAAACCAATGGCAAGAAAACAAACTAAATTAGCGCAGGAATTACCGTTAGTCGCCATCGACTTGGGTAGTGATGGTGTGCGCGCCATGGCGGCACGACGCATCGCACCGGACTTGTTTCAAGTACTGGGTGTGGAGGAGCGTCCGCAGAAAATGGGCAACACCTGCGTCGAGCAGGGAATCATTACGCAATCCAGTAATGCCGGTTATGTCATCGCCGAAGTGCTCAAACTGCTGGCGAACCGAATCGGCGAAGCCGAACTGCCTACAGCCTTCATCTCTGTCGGTGGCCAGTCTATGCAGATCGTAGCGGTGCATTCCAAACGCGACCAGGCGCGTAAGAAAGAGATCAGTCAGGCGCTGCTGGACGAGATGGAGCAGGAGTGCAAAGAGAAAATCGAATTGCGCAACCCCGAAGTGGCAGTCCTCGGACTGGTGCCCAGTTTCTTCAAACTGGACGGAGTGGAGCAGGATGAGTTACCTTCTCCCGAACAGCGTGCAGCCTTAGTCGAAGCGCATTACATCGCGTTCTATGGTCGGAAGACCATCGACCAGCAGTTGCAGAAATCGTTCTCGCAAGCCGGCCGTAGCATCGAGCACGCCTTCGTGCGTCCCGAGTGTCTGCTCTCTGCTTTCGCAACCTGCGACGGCAACCACGTACTGACCAACGGCTGCGCC
>JAFPNK010000006.1 GCA_017401985.1 Paludibacteraceae bacterium
CGCAAAGTGGAACTGCTCGAGTATGCGCGTAAGAAAACAACGCAGAAAGTGAACCTCTTTGAGAAAGTGCAAATACCTGGTTATCAGGATGCTATACGTAAGATTAAGCGATTCATGGAGGATGAGGAGAACCTAAGCAAATCCAGTCAAAAGATCGTTAAATCCAAACGCGAGAAAGAAGCCCGTGAGGCCGAGGAAGGAGGTAAAGCATGATTACCCAAATGAAGAAATATACCTTCTTGGTATTCCATCGTGACTACGAACCTTTCTTGCAGCAGTTACGCGACCTCGGCGTGGTTCATATCACGCAGAAAGCGGCTGGACTCATGGAGAATGATGAGAACCTGCAAGCCGCCCTGCAACACGAAGACGAACTCCGCAAACTCATCGCGCAAGGTGCTCCTGATCAGTTACTTCAAGAACGTGCAAACATCCAACAAAGCATCGCAGATGCTCAAACGGCTGCGCAGCAGGCTTCCGTATGGGGCGATTTCGACAGCGAACGTATTCAGGCACTCAATCAGGCCGGTTACACGCTTCGTTTCTTCGTCTGCCCGCAGAGCGCGTTCAAAGACGAGTGGGGTATAGCGGTCAATAACGCGGAAGGAAAGACGTACTTCGTCAACGTAAACAACGAGAATAACGAAGACTACGCAGACTACGCAACAGAGCTTCCTCAACCCGAGAAATCTGCGGCTCAGTGGCAACAAGAAGCCGAACATCTGAACGGTCTCTTAGTCGCTGCGAACGCACGCATTGAAGCATGGCAATTAGCGAACTTGGAGGACCTCAAACGGCAACTCGTTGAGGCACGTCAACATATTGATTGGCAGCGAGTTAACCTCTCTACCGACAAACTGGCGGAAGGTGCTCTCTGCCTGTTCGAAGGCTTCTGCCCGATTGACAAGGAACCTGAACTGAACGCGATGCTCAAAGATGCGCAAGTCTATTACGAAGAGACCGATCCAGCCAAGGAAGATGCAACGCCGATCAAGTTACATAACAACTGGTTCATCAAACTGTTCGAACCGCTAACCGGCATGTACGGCTGGCCGAACTACAATGAGTTTGACCCGACGCCTATCCTTGGCCCGTTCTTCCTGCTCTTCTTCGCGATGTGTATCGGTGACTGCGGGTACGGTATACTGCTCACCATCATCGGTTTGCTCATCTACAAAGGCAAACTGAAGATCGAGATGTTCGACGGCCTCGGAGGCATCATTATGGCGCTTGGTGTCGGTTCAACCATCGTGGGTTACCTGATGGGTACCTTCTTCGGCGTCAATCTGTTCCAAGCGGACTGGGAGTGGTTCCCGCAGGGCGCGAAAGCAATCATGCTGAACAACTTAGGCGAAGGAACAACCGGTAAGATAGGAGAATACGATGTGATGATGGTATTAGCCATCCTCATCGGTGTCGTACACCTTATCCTGGCAATGACCATCAAAGCCATCTCGTACACCAAGCGGGACGGTTTCAAAGCGACTGTCTCCACCTGGGGCTGGTTGCTGCTCATTGTGGGAGGTATAGCTACCGCTATCGTTTCGATGCTCTTCTCGCTGCCGACAGACGTAACCAAATGGACACTCATCGGTATAGGCGCCGTATCTGCTTTGGGTATCTTCGTGTTCAACACACCGGGACGTAACCCGCTGATTAACATCGGCGCAGGTCTCTGGGATACCTATGGTATGACAACCGGACTCCTCGGTGACGTGCTCAGTTATATCCGTCTCTACGCCCTTGGTCTCGCAGGCGGTATGTTAGGCGCAGCCTTCAACCAACTCGGCACACAAGTGCTTGGCGAGAACCCCAACGTAGGTACGTGGATCGGATTTATCCTCATCGTAACCTTCGGACACGTGCTCAACCTGCTCATGGCGTGCCTCGGTGCCTTTGTACACCCGCTCCGTCTCTCGTTCGTCGAGTACTTCAAGAATGCCGGCTACGAAGGTTCCGGCAAACTCTATCAACCTTTTAAAAAATAACAATTAAAACAAAATATCAATTATGGAACAAATTTTAGGTTATCTCGGACTCGGTCTTATGTTAGGCTTGTCCGGTGTAGGTTCGGCTTTCGGAACTACTATCGCAGCAAACGCTGCTGAAGGCGGACTGAAGAAAAACAAAGAGAAATCATCGGCTTACATGATTCTTTCTGCTCTTCCTGCTACGCAGGGTCTGTACGGATTCGTAGCTTTCCTGATGATGAAAGGCCTCATCGAGACCAAACCGATTCTTCTCTTCGGTCTGGGTATCGGTATGGGTATCGTCTTCCTGCTTTCTGCTATCCGTCAAGGTCAGACTGCTGCTAACGGTATCGCAAACATCGCTGCAGGCCATGATGTAATGACCAACACCATGATCTACTGCGCGCTGCCTGAGTTCTATGCAATTCTGGCTTTGGTAGCCGGTCTGATGGCTTAATATGAGCAAAGCATTCGTCTTTCCGGGGCAAGGAAGTCAATTCCCCGGTATGTGCAAAGATCTATACGATGCACATAAAGAAGCACGAGAGATGTTCCGGCAGGCAGACAGCCTGCTGGGCTTCTCTTTGAGCAGCGTGATGTTCGAAGGTACGGCTGATGACCTCAAGCAGACCAAAGTGACGCAACCTGCCGTCTTCTTGCATTCCGTAGTTGCACAACAACTCATGACCATCGAGACGCCGAACATGGTGGCCGGTCACAGCCTGGGTGAGTTCAGCGCACTTGTCGCTTGCGGCGCACTGCGTTTCGAAGATGCTTTATTACTCGTCTCCGCCCGCGCACAGGCCATGCAAGCCGCTTGTGAAGCCAACCCCGGTACCATGGCTGCTGTTCTCGGTATGCCCGATGAACAAGTAGATGAGCTCTGTAAAGCGCAGAGTGGAGTGGTTGTTGCCGCTAACTTCAACTGCCCGGGACAAGTGGTTATCTCCGGCGAGATAGAGGCTGTAGAGGCCGCTTGTGTGGTCATGAAAGAGAACGGTGCGCGTCGTGCACTGCGTCTGCCTGTCGGTGGCGCTTTCCACTCACCGCTTATGCAACCCGCAACCGAAGCTCTCCAAGAGGCAATCCTCCGTACGGAATTCAGAAAACCCTTCTGTCCGATCTATCAGAACGTGACTGCCAAAGCAGAGACAGAACCGGAAATCATCCGCGAAAACCTGTTAAAACAACTCACAGCCCCCGTTCGCTGGACACAATCCGTTCAGAACATAATTGCCGATGGCGCAACGCAGTTCTATGAATACGGTCCGGGTGACGTGCTCAAAGGGCTCATTCGGAAGATAGATTCGTCCGTAGAGACGTTTTAAAGGCATTCTGACTGCATGAGCGATTGCTGTCGGGGGAGTGTCGAAAATGAGCACAAAAGGGCAGAAATCGGCTAAAAACGGCTAAAAATGCATAAATAATGCGAAAAAGTGTCATACACTATTGTGTATGTCATTTTTTTTTAGTAACTTTGCAGCCGATTTTAACTGAGGGCTATGGAAAGCCCCACCAACAATTGAAAATGAAACGAAACATAGCTATTATCGCAGGAGGAGACAGCAGCGAGCATGAGGTCTCGTTACGCTCCGCCGCAGGTTTGTATTCCTTTATGGACAAAGAGCGCTATGATGTCACCATCGTAGTGTTTGACGGCAAGAATTGGCACACCGAGGACGGATGCCCTATTGACAAAAACGACTTTTCTTTTACGCGCGAGGGCGTGAAGCACACCTTCGATTTCGCG
>JAFPNK010000089.1 GCA_017401985.1 Paludibacteraceae bacterium
GACGAGTTGAAACGTCGTTCACGTTTCGCAGCTGTCTCCGCAGCAGTAGCCGAGCGTGCACAGGATCTGAGCCGTGTGGCGAACGACACCGCCGCTTTCAAGGCACAGAAAGACCAGCCGAACGGCAAGAAAACCATGAAGGCGTACCTGTGGAGCCTCGAACTGGCTACGTATGATGCTAATCACGCGTGATGCCGGTTCAAGGCCCGCAAGGGCCGAACTGGCTACGTATGATGCTAACCACGCGTAATCGGCCTACGGCCTGTAAGAAAGGAAAAGCGTCCAAACGGGCGCTTTTTTCTATTTTTTATAGAAAACATTTGCGCATGTCAAAAAAAATGTGTATCTTTGCACGCTTTTTGTAGGCTTATAACTAAATCAACAATAAAACAATGAGAAAAGTATTCTTTTTAATCGTGCTGGCGGCAGTGAGTATGACGGCTGCAGCACAAAGCGAAACACTGATGACTATCAACGGTAAACCCGTGAGTGCAGAGGAGTTTTTGTACATCTATGAGAAGAACAACCAGGCCGGTGCCGTTGATCCGAAGACGATGGACGAGTACCTGCAGATGTTCATTAACTTCAAGCTCAAAGTGGCGGAAGCGGAGGCACAGGGCATCGACACCACCGCTGCTTTTGCACAGGAGTTGAAGGGCTACCGTGCGCAGGCTACTCCTAAATACCTGCAGGACGAGGCAGCGATGGACAGCATGATTGAGTTGAGTTGGCGTCACATGAGCAAGGACCGCCGCGCGGCACACATCGCTATTCATTGCCCGCTGAGCGCAAGCCAAGAACAGGTGGACAGCGTGCTGGCTATCATCAATGAGGCCCGCATCCGCGTTACCGTAGGCAAAGAGGTGATGAAAGGAAAAGGCAAAAAAGCCAAACTCGTTCATCAGCCGGTAGAGGCCTTCGATGCCGTAGCGCGCGAAGTGAGCACGGACCCGAACGTGGAGGAGACCGGAGGCGAGTTGGGTTGGATCACCCCGTTCCGTTATGTCTATCCGTTGGAAGAGGCTGTCTATTCGACCGAAGTGGGCGGTATCAGTCCCGTTTTCCGCACGCAGTACGGTTTTCATATTGTGTTAGTGGAGGAAGAGCGCGAGCATATAGACGTCAAAGCGCGTCATATCATGAAGATGGTTCCGCGTGGCAATGACAGTCTGGACGCAGTAGCGCGTGCGCAGATTGATTCGATCAAGGCCGTGGTGACTCCGGATAACTTCGCCGAGTTGGCACAACGCGAGTCGGACGACCGCGGCAGCAGCTTACGTGGCGGTGACCTCGGTTGGTTCGGAATGGGTATGATGGTGCCGGAGTTCGAAGAGGCAGCATTCCGTCTGCGTCCCGGTCAGATAAGCGAACCTATTCGTACGGCTTACGGCTGGCACATCATCTATAAGGAGGATGAACGCGGTATTCAACCGCTGGATTCGATGCGGACGCAGATCCAACGCCAAGTGCTGCGTGACGAGCGTGCCGCTGAAGCGGACAAGAGTTTCATTCGCAAAGCACGTGCGGAGTACAACCTGCCGGCTGAGATGAGCGATGCGGAAGTGAAAGCATATGCGGACGAGCATCTGGAGGAGAAATATCCGGAACTGCGTAATCTGGTCAAAGAGTATCACGACGGTATCTTGCTGTTCGAGGTATCGCTGCGCGAAGTATGGGACAAGGCCGCACGCGACACCGCAGGGCTGCAGAACTATTTCGCTGCGCATAAGAAAGAGTACACCTGGGACAAACCGCGTTGGAAAGGATATATCGTTCAAGCCAAAGATAAATCCAGCGCCAAGGCCGCGCAAGCGATCATCCGCAGCGCGGATCCGGATTCCGTAATGAGTTACATCACCCGCCGCGTGAACCAAGACACGCTCACCTGCGTGAAGGTGCAACACGGCATGTGGGAACAAGGTAAGATGCCGGTTGTGGACAAATACGGATTCAAAATCAAGAACGCTGAGTTCACTCCGAGCGAAGCGCTGCCGTACGTGCTCTGCATCGGCCGCAAGCTGAAAGCACCCGAAGAGTGGCTCGACGAGAAAGGTCGCGTCACAACCGATTATCAGGACTACCTGGAGGCCGAGTGGATCAAGACACTGCGCGAGAAATATCCGGTGGTGATTGATGAGGAAGTGTGGGAGAGCATTAAAAAGTGAAGAAACGCGAAACCATAGTATTATCCATCGGCTTGGGCGTGATGCTGTGCGCCCTGCTGCTGAGTCATGTGTGGGTCGTTCGCTGGGACATGACGGACGACCGGCACTACAGTCTGAGTGAGGCATCCAAGCATCTGCTTCGTCAGACCGATGCGCCTGTCGAAGTGACGATGCTGTTAGGCGGTGACCTCAATGCCGGTTTCCGGCGGTTGCAACGCGCAGCGAACGAAACGCTCGAGGAGATGAGCGTGTACGCTCCTATAACGGTGAACGGTGATGGGTTATCGGTGAGCGGGGACAGCCTCGGTCTCAACCCGATTGTCATTCACGAGCGGGAGCAGAACGGTAAGACGGCACAGACGACCGTCTATCCGTACGCTATCATGAAGTACAAGAACCGCCGTGCGGTGGTGACGCTGCTGAAGAACACCCGAGGTCTCAGCGGCGAAGAGAACCTGAACGCCAGCATTGAGCAACTCGAGTTCGCGTTCATGGAAGCGCTGCAGATGCTGATGCAGGACGAGACCCCGCGCGTGGCTATTCTCGAAGGTCACGGCGAACCCGATGAAGCGCACACCTACGACCTGATGTCCGTGCTCTATAAGTATTTCCAAGTGGACCGAGGAGCCATCTATGCGCAGGACACAACGATTAATGTGCATGTGCTGGACGGGTACAAAGCGGTACTGATCATCAACCCGCAGACGGCGTTCAGCGACGAGGAGCGGTTCATCTTAGACCAATACATCATGCGTGGCGGCACGGTGTTATGGGCGATCAACGGCGTGCAGTTCAGTAACCTCGTGCTGCAGCAGGAAGGCTTCACGCCTATCATTCCGCTGGACTTGGGTCTGACCGATCTGCTGTACCGTTACGGTGTACGCGTCAATCCGGCGCTCGTGCAGGACATCCAGTGCCTGCCTATTCCCGTGAACGTCAGTTCCGATCCGCAGCAACCGAACCTGCAGCCTATGCCGTGGACTTATGCGCCGCTGCTGCTGACCAGCGAAGGCTCGCCTGTCACCCGCAGTCTGGGACAAGTGATGAGTACCTTCGTCAGTCCTATTGATGCCGTAGGCGGAGAGGACGGAATCGACAAACGTATTCTGCTCGCCACCAGCACCGCCAGCCGCATCACCGCTACACCGGGTGAGGTGGATCTGAATGACCTCAATCCGGACATGAACACCTTCGTCTATCAGTACGTTCCCGTGGCGGTGTCGCTGGAAGGGGCGTTCCCCAGCGCGTTCGCGCATCGTATGGTGCCCGAGCACGTAGAGACGGACGAACCGATTCGCAAATCCGGCGTGCGCACCCGACAGATAGTGATTGGTGCCGGCAGTATACCGCTGAACGAGACTCAACGCAACCAAGTGCTGCCGATGGGTTACGACCGGTACACCGGGATGCAGTTCAGCAACCGCGATTTTATTGCGAACGCCGTGCTGTGGTTAACCGACAGCGAAGGACTGATCAGCCTGCGCGAGAAGAGCGTGGCTCTGCGACTGCTCAATGACCGACGCGCCCATCAGGAACGGCTCAACGTGCAACTGATCAGCACCATCAGTCCGGTCGCTATCCTGGCGCTGATCGGAGGAATAGTTTGGATAGTTAGAAAGAAAAAATATGCAAGTAAAAGTTAAAAGTTTAGTCTTCGCTCTTTGTTCCTTGTTCTTTGCTACCATGCAAGCCCAGGAGCAGGAGTTGTTGGATTATCCGTTGGACACGATCAACGGAGAGGAAGTGTACCGCTACGAGGTGGAGCGCAGTGTGGGCTTATACCGCATCGGCGTTAACTTCAACGTACCGCAGAGTGAGATCATCCGTCTCAATCCGCAGTTACGTGACCGCGGTCTGCATTTCGGTGAACTGCTGTATATTCCGACCGGTCGTCCGGTGGTTCAAGAGACACCGCGTGCACCGCGCGAACCGCGTATTCAGAAACCGGTCATTGTGCCTCAGTCCGAAGCGGTTCCCGTCAAACCGGAACCGGTAGAACCGGAACTCAGTACACCGGAACCGCAACAGAGCGTGGTAGCCGAGAGCATCGTAGCAGACAGCCTTGTAGCCGATACGATGGCGCAGGACAGCGTGGACAACCGTCCTATCGTTGAGTTGGCGCTGATGCTGCCGTTTGAGAGCCATCAAGCCCGCCGCAGCGCGAATGCCGAGCGTATGTTTGAGTTCTATCAAGGCGCGCTACTCGCGCTCTATGACCTACAGAACGATAGCGTCAAGTACCGCCTGCGCGTCTATGACACCGAGCGCAGCGAACTGCGTGTGAACGCGCTGTGTGACAGCAATGAACTGGACAGCGTGCGCGGTATATTGGGTCTGGTCTATCCTATTCAGATCGAGCGCATGGCCACCTGGAGCGAAACGCATCAAGTGCCTATTCTGCTGCCGTTCAATGATAACACGGATCTGAGTAGCCACACCCAACTGATGCAGTTCAACTCCACCGACCTGCAGGAAGCAGACAGCCTGTGTCAATGGATCGCCGGTCAAAACGGTTCGGTTCACTGCGTGATGGTGGAGGTGCAGGAATCGGAGGTTGCCAATTCGATTCGCACGCTGCGGCAACAGTTACGTGCCCACGAGATTCCGTACAGCACGATGGCACTGCGTGACCTGATGGCCGATTCGGTAGCCTACGCACTGGACAGCACCCGCGAGAACCTGATTATCCTGCACAGCGACCGCTACCAGAACGCGCGTATTCTGATTCCGCATCTGGCCAAACTGCAGAACGCCGGTTTCCGCATTCGTATCGTCGGTCAGTACAGCTGGCAGAAAGAGAACATCACCCTGCCGCAAGTCTATACTTCTATCTTCGCCGCCAATACTCGTCGCGATGCGTATGAGCGCTTATGGGCTACGTATTTCGGAAGCGAACATGTGTCCGAGACACCGCGGTATGACTTGTTGGGATACGACCTGATGCGGGCACTGGTAGCAAGGATCAACGGTCAACAAGCCTCTAACGGCCTGCTGACAGATATCCGCTGGACACAAGTGGATGAAGGCGGATGGCAGAACGCGAATGTACGAATCGTCACAACGACTGTCTTCCCTTGACCAAAAGAGCGATACATATTATCCTGTTGGTGCTGTGCGCGGTAGTGGCGCAGGCGCAACCCCGTTTGCGTCAACCGGAGTACTGGTTGGGTATCCACGGCGGCGTGAGTGCGGGAACGGTGATGTTCGTTCCCAAAGAGGCGAACATGACGCCTATCACCAACGCGTGCGTGCTGGGCGGCAACGGAGGACTGGTGTTCCGGTACATCGGGCATAAGTACTGCGCGTTCCAGATGGAACTCAACTACGAGCACCGCGGCTGGGCGCAAGGCAATGCCTCCATCGGCCGCACCGTCCATTCGCTGCATTACATCGAACTGCCTATCCTGATGCACCTCAATTTTGGAAGCACGACCTGCCGTTGGTACTTTGATCTCGGTCCGCAGATAGGTTACTGCATATACGACGAGAGCAACAGCATCGACAAACCCTTCGATTGGGGTCTGGCGGCCGGAACAGGCGTGGAGATACAGAGCCGTCGCGCAGGCATGTACCTGATTGGTGCACGGTTCGACTTCTCCTTAGGCGGCGTGTACGGCACCAGTGTGACCGACAGCCACTCGATGGCTAACCCCATGGACCTGAGTATCAACGTAGGTTGGCTCATGCCCGTTAAGTCCCAAGCCGAACGAAAGAGAGCACGGCTCGAACGCGAAGCCGCACGGCAGGAACGTGAGGCGGCACGCAGACAACGCGAATTAGAACAAGAGTATCAAACCCATACAGCGCAATGACGTATCTGATTATTCGATTGGCCACGATAGGTAACGTAGCAATGACGGTTCCCGTGATTGCTTCCGTCAGTCGTAGGTATCCGAATGACCGGTTCGTTATCGCGAGCAAGAAAGACCTGGGTGCTATGTTCGCCTCGATGCCCAATGTGGAGTTTTACGAGGTGGATAATCACCTGGACTGGAAAGGAGTGCTGGACCTGTGGCGCAGGTGGCGTCACGAAGCGGACATGGTAATTGACCTGCAGAGCGTGTTACGCACCCGCGTGTTCGGTACGCTGATGAAACTGAGCGGCCGACGCGTCAAACGGGTTCGTTACGGACGCATCCGTAAGCATCTGATCACCGTCTGGGGCATCGGACTCAAACAGCTGCCGACGGAGTTCGAGCGGTACAAAGACACGTTCCGCCGCGCGGGACTGGAGACTGACGACTCGTTCACCGCACTGCCGAAGAACATCACCGCCGCCAAGCGCGTGAAAGAGCGGTTCGGTGACAAAGAAGGACGATGGATAGGGCTGGCACCGTTCGCCAAATCGAAGTCGAACATGCTACCTTACCACACCACCAAAGAGATCATCGACCGGCTGAGTAGCGACGAGCACACGCGTGTGTTCCTGTTCGGAGCCGGCGAGGTTGAGTGCGAGATGTTGCGCCAGTGGGCGAGTGTTTTTCCCCGCACAGAGAGCGTAGCCGGACAGCTGACGCTCAAAGAGGAGCTGGAACTGATGCGCCGCCTGGATGTGATGATCTGTATGGATTCGGCCAATCAGCACTTGTCCAGTCTGGTCGGCCTGCGCGCCATCAGCGTGTGGTGCGCCACCCATCCGATGATCGGCTTCGCCGGATGGAAACAGAACCCGCAGGACATCATTCAACGGCACGACTTACGTTGCCGCCCTTGCACCTGCCACGGTACCAATCACTGCAGATACGCCAATTTTGCGTGCCAGCAGATCAATGCAGAAACAATAGTAAAACAGATATGAGTAAAATTATTTCTTTAGCGAATCAAAAAGGAGGCGTAGGTAAGACGACGACCTCCATTAACCTGGCGGCAGCGTTGGCTCAATCGGGCAAGCGTGTGCTGCTGATTGACGCCGACCCGCAAGCGAACACCTCCTCGGGTCTGGGAGTCGAGATACGCGAGTTAGACAACACCATCTACGAGTGTCTGGTCAACGGTGTTGACCCGCACACGGCTGTGGTGGCTACGCAGACCAAGAACCTGAGCCTTATCCCGAGCCATATTGACCTGGTGGGCGCGGAGATAGAAATGCTGAACATGGACAACCGTGAGCAGTTACTCAAACACGTGCTGGCTCCGCTGCGCGATGAGTACGATTATATCCTCATTGACTGCAGTCCGTCGTTGGGTCTGATCACCATCAACGCCCTCACGGCCAGCGACAGCGTCATCATTCCCGTCCAATGCGATTTCTTCGCGCTGGAAGGTATCGCCAAACTGCTTAACACAGTCAAGATCATCAAATCGAAACTGAACCCGAGTTTGAAGATCGAGGGCTTCCTGCTGACGATGTTCGACAACCGTCTGCGCCTCAGCAATCAGGTGTACGAGGAAGTGAAACGGCACTTCGGCGACTTGGTGTTCAACACCGTCATTGCGCGTAACGTACGTCTGAGCGAAGCTCCTTCGCACGGTGTGTCAGTACTCGAATATGACCCTAACTCGAAGGGTGCAAAGAACTATATGGCCTTGGCCAAAGAACTAATCAAACGCAACAAATGAAAAGATCAACAGGACTTGGGCGAGGCTTGGACGCACTGATCGACACCTCGCATGTAGATACTAACGGCGGTAGTTCTATTTCGGAGATAGAACTGAATGCTATCGTAGCCAACCCTAACCAGCCGCGTCGTACGTTCGACGAAGAGGCGCTGCAGGAGTTGGCGGACTCCATCCGCGAGCACGGGGTCATATCCCCTATCACGCTGCGCGACAACGGAGACGGCACCTATATGATCATTGCCGGTGAGCGTCGTTTCCGCGCCAGTAAGTTAGCCGGACTGGATCGCATTCCCGCATATATCCGCACCGCCAAGGATGAGCAGGTGATGGAATGGGCGCTGATTGAGAATATCCAGCGTGAAGACTTGGATGCCATCGAGGTAGCACTGGCTTATCAGCGCTTGATGGATGAGTATAACCTGACGCAAGAGCGCGTGTCCGAGCGCGTAGGCAAGAAACGCGCTACGGTGGCGAACTACCTACGCCTGCTCAAACTGCCGGCAGAGATTCAAGTGGGCATCAAAGAGAAGAAGATCGACATGGGACACGCCCGCGCTATTCTGTCCTCTCCTTCCCCTGAGCGACAACTGGCGCTGTATCAGCGGATACTGAAAGAAGGTCTGTCCGTTCGTAAGATCGAAACGCTCGCGCAGGAGGACAAACAGGACAACAAAGACAGCAAAGTGAAGAAAGCCAATCCGTACCTCGCCCTGCAATACGAGTTGATGGACAAGACCGGCTTGAAGATCAAAGTGCAGGAAGGAAAAGTGGTTATTGCCTTCCGTGACGAAGAGGAGTTGCAACGTATCGTAGACAAACTGAGTTGAAACATTGGTTGACCATAGTACTGATGGTGCTTCCGTTGTGGGCTTTCGCGCACCAGGACACCGTCTATCATCACCCGGACACGACTTCGGGTGAGGAGTATAAGTATTATATAGACCTAACCAAGCAACCCGATGCGATCAAGGCGGTCTGGCTGGGTGCCATCTTCCCCGGTGCGGGACAGATATACAACCGCTCGTACTGGAAGCTGCCGATTGTCTATGGCGCATTCATGGGCTGCGGGTACGCCATCGGATGGACCAATAACCGCTGCACCAACTACAAGAACGCGTACATCGACCTCTATTATGACATTCAAGCCGGCACGGTGACCGAAGACCCGAGTAAGAGTTATATCGCCGTCATACCGAACGGCTACACGCTGTCAAAGGTCGGAGGTGCGAGCACGTGGATGAATACGCTCAAGAACCGGCAGAGCACCTACCGGCGGTACCGCGACTACTCTATTCTCGCGACCATCGTCGTGTATGCCTTGACCATGATTGATGCGTACGTGGATGCGCAGCTGTTCGATTATGACATCAGTCCCGACCTGAGTTTGGAAGTCGAACCACAGATTTATTATGACTTGCAGCACCGACACAGTGCTGAATTGAAATTAGCTATACAATTTTGAAGAAACGATTATTGATCATATTCCTATCGTGCCTCTCCCTCACGCTGCATGCGCAGGAGATAGACAGCCTTGCTGCTCCGACCGCGATCGATTCGCTGGCCGTAGATAGTATCATCGTGGAAGACAGCCTGCTGGCCGAGGAGACGATTATCATGCCGACCGTTCCGTTCTATGACGCTTGGAACGACAGCAGCTTGTCCGACATAGAGATGCGGGCGTTGGAATGGAGCCTCCAATGGCTCGACACCACGTTCTGCGAAGCGGTACACGACACCACTACCCTGCCCGATTCCGTTTACAAAGCGCGTCTGCAGGCATTGCCGTGCGTCATCGAGTTGCCCTATAACGAGCGCGTGCGCGCGTTCATAATAAGGTACGTCAAACGGAGCCCCAAACAGGTGGCGCGGATGATGCGAATGAGCGAGTATTATTTCCCGATGTTCGAAGAGTCCCTGTGCCGTTACAACCTGCCGGATGAACTGAAGTACCTGCCTATCATCGAGTCCGCGCTCAACCCCACCGCCCGTTCGCACGTCGGAGCAGCCGGTCTTTGGCAATTCATGCCGGCCACGGCGAAGATATACGGACTGGAAGTGAACTCGCTGGTGGACGAACGAATGGACCCGATCCGCTCCACCGATGCCGCATGCCGGTTCCTGAACAGCATGTACACTATTTATCAGGACTGGAACCTCGTCATCGCAGCTTATAACTGCGGTAGCGGAAACGTGAACAAAGCCATCCGCCGTGCCGGAGGCAAACGCGATTTTTGGGACATATACCCGTACCTGCCGCGCGAGACACGGAACTACGTGCCGATCTTCATTGCTGCCAATTATGCAATGAACTATGGCGACGAACACGGTATATGCAAGGCGCCGATTGATAAGGTCATGCTAACGGACACCATTCGCACCGCGCAACGCATTCACCTCGAGCAGGTGAGCGCGACGCTGAACATCAGTATGGATGAACTGCGCCGACTCAATCCGCAGTACTCGCGGGATATACTACCCGGAGGAAGCCTGTACACCCTGTGCCTGCCGGCCGACAAAGTGGGGGATTATATCGATTTGGAACAAGACATCCTCGCCTACAAAGCTGACAGTCTGATTAATAATCGTCGGGCGGAGATAGAGCAGGCCAAACTGACGTCCGTCACCGGCGCGTATCGCGTGAACGGCGTGACGTACTACACCATCAAGAAAGGCGACACGCTGGGAGGCATTGCCAAGAAGTTCCACTGCACCGTCAAACAACTCAAACAATGGAACGGTCTGAAGAGCGATGCCATCCGCGAAGGCAAGAAACTGAAGATATGCAAATAGTTAAAAGCGAAGAGTTAAGAGTGGAGAGTGGAAAGTTATATTATTCGTTGAGAGAGACAGAACAGGAGACCGGCGTTCCGGCTTCTACGCTGCGCTACTGGGAGAAGCAGTTCGAGCAACTCAATCCGCGTAAGGACGGACACGGCAATCGTTATTACACGCGGGAGGAGCAGGACTTAATCAAGCGCATTAAGTACATTCGCGACGAACTGCACATCACCCGCATTGAGGCCATCCGGCGCGAATTGAAAAGCAACACCAAGCGCTCCGACGAGCGTCAGGCCGCGCTGGAGATCCTGCTGCGCGTCAAAGAAGAACTATGCGAAATACGCAAAATGATTAAATAAAATGAAGATAGATTGGAAAAAAATGGTGCCCTACGTAGTGGCACTGGTCGTATTCATCGGCCTGGCATTCTTCTACTGCAGCCCCGTGATGGACGGCAAAGTACTCCAAGCCGGCGATGTGAACAACTGGAAAGGAGCTGCCAACGAGGCACTGGAATACAGAGAAGCCACCGGAGAAACGGCGTGGTGGACAAATTCGATGTTTAGTGGCATGCCAACTTTTCAGATTAGCGCAGGCACACCATCACATATACTACGTGGCAAGATGGAAGCTATTACCAGATTTGGATTTAGTGATAACGCCGTTTGTTTAGGACTAATATTTGCTTACTTTTGTGGATTCTTCCTCATGCTGCTTTGTTTTGGAATCAATCCATGGCTAAGTATAATAGGTGCGTTAGCTTTAGGTCTGAGTAGTTATTTTTTTATCATCATTCCTGCAGGGCACATGACAAAAGCTGCTGCTTTAAGCTTGCTCGGTCCCATTATTGGTGGAATATATGCTGTCTTTAACAAAAAATATTGGTTAGGTGCTCCGCTTATTATTTTATACGGTGCAATAGGCATTACATTACATCCTCAAATGACTTATTACATCATGATGCTCATTGGTGTCATGATTTGTGCCGAATTGTATATTCATATTCGTGATAAACGGTGGAAAGATTTAGGCATCGGTATTGGAATATGCGTTCTCTGCGCCCTTCTTGTGTTTGGTACTAAACTCAGTTGGTGGCAGATGAATAATGAGTACCTCAAAGAGACTATGCGTGGCGGACACAGTGAGTTGACGCAAAAAGAAGGCGACGCACCGGCTGCCGGTCTGGATCTCAAGTACGCTACTGACTGGAGTTACGGCAAAGCCGAGACCATGACGCTGCTTATTCCGAATTGGGAAGGTGGCGCCAGTGGATATAACGTGGGCACGAACTCCGTGCTGTACAAAGAGTTAGTTGGTCAAAGAGCTAACACAACCTGGGCGAAACAATTCTGCCAAAGTGCGCCCACCTACCGAGGAGACAAAATGTTCACCAGCGGAGCGGTGTATGTAGGTGCTATCATCTGCTTCCTGTTCATCTTAGGTCTGTTCATTGTGCCCGGACCGTACAAATGGGCATTGCTCTTCGCCACCCTTATGTCTATCTTCCTGGCATGGGGACGGAACTTCATGTGGCTCACGGAACTGTTCTACAACTATTTCCCGATGTACAATAAGTTCCGCGCCGTGGAGTCTATTCTCGTAGTCGCCGAAATCACGATGCCGCTGTTAGGTTTCATGGGTTTGCAACGTATCGTGGAAGGCAAAGTCAAATGGGATTATCTGCGCGCAAGTATGTTCATCGCCGGAGGTATAACAGCCGGTCTGTGCCTGTTTGGCATTCTGTTTGCCGGGACGTTTGACATGACCAGCAGTTATGACACATGGAAAGACCAAATGCCGGAATGGTTATACGATGCTATCCTTAATCAGCGCGTAGCCATGCTGCGAGCAGACGCTTTGCGTAGCCTACTGTTTGTACTCGCAGGGTATGGCCTCACGTTCTGGTACGCTTGGCAACGCAACAAATCCGGTTTCCAGAAGAAACATGCAGCGATCTTCTTTGTCGGATTGGCCGCTTTGGTATTAGCAGACCTGGTACCGGTAGATAAGCGCTTCTTCAATAACGATAATTTCGTTCGGCAGAAGAGCGCGGATGCGCATTTCAAAATGCAGCCGTGGGAAGAAGAGATTCTGCAAGACAAGACGCTGGATTATCGTGTGTTGAACTTGACTTCCAACACCTTCAATGACGCCCGCACCAGTTATCGTCTCAAATCGATTGGAGGTTATTCGGCTGTTAAACTGCGTCGCTATCAGGACTTGATTGATGCGCATATTACAGCAGAGATGAACCCGTTCTATCAGACCCTCTACCGCACGAACGGGTTCTATGAGCCGGATCCGAACAACGGTGCCGGTTTCCCGGTGCTGAACATGCTCAACATGCGCTACGCCGTCATCGGATTACAAGACGGTTCGCAAATACCGGTACAAAACCCGTATGCCATGGGCAATGCATGGTTTGTGAACGAGGTGCAGTTTGTGCCGACGCCTGATGACGAAAGCGCAGCGCTCAACACATTAGACCTGCACACCACCGCTGTGGCAGATGAGAAGTTCCGCGAGGTGTTGACATGCACCGGTGCGCCGTCCGCAGACGACCAGATCGTCATGACGGAGTACCAACCGAACAAACTGACTTATACAGCCAATTGTGCCAACGACCGTGTAGCGGTCTTCTCAGAGATCTATTATCCGGAAGGCTGGCACATCTATGTGGACAACCAGGAAATAGAGCTCGGACGCGTCAATTATGTGCTCCGAGCAGCAGTCATTCCAGCAGGCGAACATACCATCAAATTGGAGTTTGTACCGGAGGCTTTGAAAACAGACAAGTGGAGTTATGCCTTTATAATTCTCATCATCATTATCTCTGCCGTCTGCTTAACGTGGCCTATTTGGAAACGTTTCTTACCGAGCAAAGCCCAATAGACCACGCGTCACATTGCGACGAAATAGAATGAGTTTCCATCCTTTAACGGGGTGGAAACTTATTGTATAGCCACACAGCAAAACGATAGTACCTCCCCATTTGACGCATTCGGAGAAGAGTCTTTTGAAATACTTGCTTTTGCTGATGGCCAACGTACGTTGACGTTCACTAATACCTATTTGAAGTGTCAATCTGTCAAAATAATCTTTCTCAAGTTTCGCTTGCGGAATACAATGATGTAAGACAGGTGTCGGCAGATACAGAACCTGCATATGGAGCGCGTGCATCTTATCGAAGATATCTTTTTCTTCCGAGCCCATTAGATTACCCCCTTTGCGGCCAAGTGCTGTATTGAACAATCCTACGTTGTCAAACACCTCTTTGCGATAAGCTGCATTTCCTCCTCCCGGATAACATCCTTTCGGATACTCACGTACCTTATCGCCATAATTCATCCACGCCGTCAAAAGCGCTTTCGTATAAGGAGACATCCATTTCGGTTCTTCTGTCTCATACAATGGTTCGATTGGTCCTCCGCACGCCATCGTTTCCTGATGCGCGGCGAACCACTCTGCATAATCACGCAGGTAATGTGCATCTACCAACGCGTCATCATCAACATATACGATAATATCACCTTTTGCTTCTTTGATGCCTTTATTGCGCGCCGCAGATAGCCCTTGTTCTGGTTCCACTACATAACGGAACCGCACATCCTTATGCGCTGCTGCGAACGCATCGCAAATCGCACGCGTATTATCCGTGCAGTTGTTGTCCACTAAGAGTATCTCGTATTCGCTCTTCGCTAAATCATTAGCAGCTAAACTCTCCAATAACGGGCCAATATATTTCGCACGATTATATGTACAAATGATGACGGTTAGCATGTTGTTTTAAGACAAATTCTGATAATACCACTCACACGCTTGCTCGAAACCTTGCAAAGCACTGAACTTCGGCTCATAGCCGAGAATACGTTGCGCTTTGATAATCGATGCCTGACTATGCGGTATATCTCCGGCACGGTTCTCGCGATAGGTAGGTTCAATAGAAGCAATCGCGGCATCATATTTAGCCAAGTTATCCCGCAAGCACCGGAACAACTCATTCAGCGTCGTATTACCTCCGTATGCCACATTGAACACCAGATCCACCGGTGCATTCTGCGGCAGATTCATGTTATAGAGTGATGCACGTTTGACTATCTCATCATGCGAAACCGTCGCAGCCAAATAGTTCGCCTGTATTACATTATCAATGTAAGTAAAGTCACGCGAGTACGAACCATCACCATTAATAAACGGACTCTCATGATTGATAAGCGCCTTCACCCACAACGGTATCACCGCTGCATATGCGCCATTCGGATCTTGACGACGACCAAACACATTGAAGTATCGCAAACCTATCGTCTCAATGCCATACAACGACGTGAACACGTTGGCATACAACTCATTCACGAACTTCGTGATGGCATACGGCGACAACGGACGACCTATATTATGCTCTATCTTCGGCAACTCTTTACTATCGCCATACGTCGAACTCGATGCGGCATACACAAACCGTTTCACTTTCTCATCTCGTGCTGCCACCAGCATATTAAGGAAACCTGTGATGTTGTTGGCATTGGTGTTAATCGGGTCATTGATGCTGCGAGGTACCGAACCCAATGCCGCTTCATGCAGCACCACCTCACAACCCTTCACAGCCTCGCGACAAGTATCCAAGTCGCGGACATCTCCTTCTATGAATTGGAAGTTCGGTTTGCTCATCAACGGCTCAATATTATGTCGAAATCCGGTACTTAGATTATCCAAGCACACTACATCGTAGCCGTTATTTACAAAATACTCACAAAGGTTACTGCCGATAAATCCGGCACCACCCGTAATCAAAAGTTTCATTTTATTATAGATCTTATAGCATTATATACACGAGCACAGTTATTTGCATCTCTAAAAGCAAACAATTCTTTTGAATAATTTGAATAGCCCAATTCCATCATGCACCCATTTTCTATCGTTGAGCGCAGGCTTTCGAGTAATGCTTGCTGATTAAGAAGAACAGGTCCGACTCCCCTTTCGTATGAGTACCATCCTTGTTGATAATGCTCTTTCCGGAAACGATCACTATCAAATTGATAAAATAAAACTGGCTTATTCATGTATGCAAAATCGAAGAACACACTTGAATAATCCGTTATCAATATCCTTGATTCTTTAAGTAATTGTTGCACATCGTAGTCTTTTTGCCGCGCAATAACAACATTAGGAATTGTTTCCTTTTCAAAAATATGTAAATATGGCTGAATTTCGTGATGGGGATAAAAAACTAACGTCAGTCCATTTTTCTCCAAAAGAGAATGCAGCATAGGATTACGTAAAAAACTCGAATATTCTTGAACATACTGAGAGTTAAGAATATCTCCCTCTTTATACAGCCATTCCCTCCATGTAGGCATTAATAAGATCTGATTTTTCAAATTGGACTGATTTAAATTATCGTACCTACAAAATCCTGTCAAAAATACTTTTTCCTTGGGATAATGGAACTGCGTAACAAAAGCTTCATATTCCCATTTCGAAGCTGATACAAGGAAATCTAACTGCGTGTTCTTGTAATCCAAAAAAGGTATATAATTGCAAGTTATGCCATGCTTTATACTTACGTGCTTTTTATTCTTATATGGTAGAAAATTTCTTTTAACCCAAAGCCCAAGCCCGGCAAATGGGAAATATCCTTGTATATGTGTACTTATGAGCACATTCGCTCGCCAAATCATTATGTAATGAGCCATGCTACGGTATGATACCACATGATCCTTATATGGCAACAAACGATGATAATCAGCAGATGTCTCTGCAATTATATAATATGCTTCTATTTCGGGATGCTGTGTACGCAAATATTTAAAGAAACAATACCCATTGTCACGTGCATCTACTCCACGCTCAGAAACGAGCCAAATTTCTTTTTTCTTGTAGAACAAAGCAACTATATAAGCTGTAGCAAACTTACATAGAGCCCACATTTGCGCCAAGCGAAATGATATCATGTGTTCATGTTTCATACCGACAAATTCAATTTATTACCATACATTTTATCATATTCTTCCGGTCTGAAACGATCACAACCTCCTCCATGGTGCAACGTGATCTCACCAACATACAATTTTCCATCAACATCATAAAAATCCACACGAACATATTTGAAGAACTTGGCTATCTTTTCTCCTATCTCTTTCATTTTATCGAAAGACTTAGGCGTAGGTATTTCTACCGGGCAGGGAACATATTCTTTTTGATTGGAATTGCCCCAATAAAATGGTATTACCTTCCAATTTTCATCAAACACACATCGAGCATTAATTCCCTCTCGATCGTAAGAAACATAAACAAACTCTAATTTGCCATTTAGATAATTTAACTTGTAATCGTTAGGAATTTTCCCTTCTTTGGTCTCCAATAATTGCTCTACAATTATCTGTCTTGGGATACCTCTATACTGCCATTCTTGCGATTCTACATAATAATCTCGCTTCAACCAATATCGACAGCGACGCCTTAACTGTTTCCAATTCACATCATCTTTCGAACGCAGTATAATAAAATCGTGCGACGAATGATTCGGCTTAACGATACAGGGAAAATGTGTCACGGTTTTCTCCGATATGTCTCGCCAATTGGATGTATGATAAAGAACCGGTACATTATACTCATCTGTCCCTAACAAATCCGTCACCCATTGTTTCATTCCATATTTATCTGCACAAATAGGATAATAATCGTGCCGTTCATTAAGCTTTAACCATTGTATTTTCTCATTGAGTGTCTGAGGATTTTGCAAATCTAACTCTCTCCCAAAAGCACGTCTGAATCTCCGCCTTGTTATCTGCTCCGGCGTGTATCTGCGGTAATTCTTAAACAACCACAATTCATACATCGCCCGACACAGCAAGTAATGGAACTCACTCTTCCAAACATTCTCATTAACAAACTTGATTATTTCCATATGATCTGTTGATAATTACGTTTTGTTGCCCACTTTTGTGCTTCTCCCTTGGATACTACTATCGGTTGATTCACCGACTCTAATATCGGTAAATCCGATACACTATCCGTGTAACAAATAGTCGTTTCGCCCTTCAATAACGGCTTGATGTATTCAACTTTATTAGCACGCATGCAATCTTTGCCGTCCATTTTTCCAATACAACGATTGTTCTCGAATGTAATCTGCGAACTAACATATTCGCGTATCCCGAAATGCGCAGCGAAATACTTTATGTACACATCGTACCCTCCTGACAAGATAACTACTCTGTCCTTCTGTGTTAAATGTTCTTTGAGTTTTTCTACCACCGGAACAACTACATTCGGCAGTAATTCCTCTTCGAAATATGCTTTCGCAAATTGGTCACATTGTTCAAAACTCACCCCTTTCAATTGCCATAAGATCACCCGTTTGCGCCAATTATTTCCATGACAAATTCGGTTGTAAATCTTGAATATCCGTAACTTATCCATCAATTGGATGAGACGATGACGACTTTGCACAGCCTTATTATCCTGCAACCGTTTGACACAAAATTCCACGTATCTGTCAGCGGTCTGAAAAGAAATCAACGTGCCGCAGAAATCAAATATGACTAATCGCTTATTAGGCATAGAAAGACTTTATCTGTTCTGCTACTTGCTTCATTTGTTCTTTTGTTCCACAAGTAATACGGAAGCAGTTGTAAACAATAGGACTCTGCATCGTATCACGGACAAAAATATTCTTCTTCGCCAAGTATTGTATCAATGCTATTTTTTCTTCGTAAGAAGTCAACTGAACCAACACAAAATTACCATAACTCTCATGCACGTGAAGTTGTGACAGGGTATTCATATCTGCAATAAACCATTGCTTTCCTTCTTTCGTTGCACGTACATAATCCCACATATATTCTACATCCTCCAATGCAGCCTGAGCAGCTGTCTGAGTAATAGTAGAAATATTCTTCGGATTACGAATACGATTCACAAACTGCACATTCTCCTTCGATGCAATCAAATACCCAAAACGGAAATTGGCTAATGCAAAGGCTTTCGACATTGTACGCGAAATAAGCAAGTTATCATATTTCAGAACTAAATCCTTAGCTGTTACACCCGAAAATTCCGAATACGCCTCATCCACCAAGAATAACGTATCCGGGAATGTTTGCAACAAATGCTCTATATAATCCACCGAATGACAATAACCGGTTGGATTGTTTGGATTGCAAATATACACTACCGCCGGTTCTTTGTCCAGTATATCTTTCTCGAACTTAGCCGCATTAAACGTAAAATCCGTATTGAACTCAGAAAAGAACACATCTGCTCCGTTTGCCTGGCACGTCAAACGGAAGTTATCGTACGAAGGGCCTAAAATCATCACAGGATCGCCAACACCAATAAACACCTTGCATATGTATTCATGCAAAGCATCCGAACTGGCAAAATATTGCACATTCTCCTCCGGCAGACCAACGTATACGGCTATACGTTTCAATAATTGCTCATTATGCGTCACCGGATACAGATGGAAGAAATCCGGCTGAGTCAACAACTCTTCAATACGTTGCTTAACTAATGGAGAAGGAGCAATAGTAGCCTCGTTCCAATCCAACTTAAGCACGTTCTCTCGCTCTTCCGGCTTCACCGACCAGATCGCATGCGATGCTAACTTGTACGGTTTAATATTCCGTAAATATTTATTAGGAAATCTCATATATCTCTTAATTTTTATTTCTTCTTGTATTGTTTCGGCATTGTTTGCCGACTTCTGGGAATTCTTACGGTATTCATTTTTGTAATTGCTTTTTCATTCGTCCTATTACAACGTTGTACCATTCGTTAAATTTGTTCTCTACAGGATTAGTTATTACCATACGGAGATGATCAAGACAAAGGACTCCGAAAAAATACACAACAAAGATTGCAGACACAATAAGCCACGCTATAGCAGGGTGGTTTTCTGCATAAATGTATGCCAAATAGTTGTACCAAGCTGAATATATCCAAATACTATCGTGCACCAAATAAACGGAAAAGGCTCCTTTGGCTAACCAATTAATGGACTTGCTATCGAATCGTATGGTTGTAAAGAATAAGAATATTACAATTGAATTAAATAAAGACCACGCATTGTTTCTTAACAAAAATGTATACGAATTTACAACATGCAGATAATTATCATTCAATATCCATACAAACGCGTAGAGAGCAACGCTGCAGATACTGATTATTGCTGTCCATTTGCGTAATTTCTGTCTCTCCACATTCAGATGCAAAGCCAGATAACGACCTATAAAATAAACGTACATCAACTGCATAAAGTTACCACCGTCCTTATTGATCTCCTGCTTGTAGAAGAAACCTAAAATAGAATTGATAAACACCAGCGCCAACAACACGTATAGGAAGTCGCGTTTGGACATATTTTCTATCGCCTTGTTAAATAATGGTGCCAAGAGCATTAAAAACAAGTATGCCTTGACAAACCACCAGCCTTTCATTGCGGAAAACGGCATAAACGGAATAGCTAAGTCCGCTAACGAGAAGGAATTACCAATTCCAAGAGATATCAAATATGTAAGTACTCCATAAAAGGCACAAAGGAAATAGAAACTGATGATTTTTTTAGGCGTAGTGCGTATACCGAACCAACCGGATATTAATATAAAAATATTTACCTGAAGGGATGTTAAAGAAGATACCACGAGAGGAAAATTCTTCCAAAAGCCGGTCTGCAAAGCATATACTTCAGAGTGAAGCAATGTATGAACATAAAAATGCAAAAACAACAGAGCAAACATGCTCAGTAGTCGCAATAACTCTATGTTTGACTGACGTGTCATTCCAAATATTAATTTTTTCTTCCTTTTTTTTCTCTCCGTTTATTCGTCCTAATTAGATTTGGACACTCGCTTTCTTTGTATTTCAGGCGTTTGTCAAACGCCGCTGTTCTATGTTTATTTTCCGGGATGCCATCCCGTCCATCTGACTTTTTTTATTGCATCGGGATCACATCCCGTTTTTGGATCATTTTGGGTCGTTTGGGACTAATTCTCCCAATATCTCATCGCAAATCTCACGTATAGCACCTTCTCCACCTTTGGTCTTAAGCACGCGGATACCCGGCACGGCTAGTACCTCCGGTCTTGCATTCGGCGGACAACACGGATAACCGACAGCCGAAAGTAATTCTACATCATTGATATCATCCCCCACAAAACATACATTCTCCAACCCTATTCCCAACTGCTGACAGATCTCCTGCGCGGCCTGCAGTTTAGTCAAACTATTCGGATTCACCTTACTTCCGACACCGAGATACAAGTACTGCAACTTCAGCTTTTCTGCCCGTGCTTTGACCACCGCACTATTCTCACTCGTCAGTATTCCGCACGGTATTCCGGCTTGCTGCAGACACACCATTCCCATGCCGTCATACACGCAGAAACGCTTCATCACTTCGCCTTCCGCCGTGTAATACATCCCTCCGTCCGTCAGACAACCATCTACATCTGTCAAAAATAGCTTTACCATATTGCTTAATGATAAAAACGTGTTCCGGGCAAGCACGAGAACGAATCAATCACTCCTACTACACGACTGTTTTCGTCCATCACAATAAGCGTGTGAATCGAATAATGGTTCATCGTCTCACCCGCTTCCACTATCTTCGCGGTCTTACTAATGGTCTTCGGATTGCGCGACATAATTGCCTCAACCGGCGTACCAAAGAACTCCTGTCCCAGCTTCTGCATCGCACGACGCAGATCTCCGTCCGTGATAATGCCCACCAATTGTCCGCCTTGCTCTACGATCCCGACTCCCAATTTGCCATTCGTCACAATCTCAATGGCCTCACTCATCTTCGTCTTCGGCGTTACAAACGGCAGATTTTGAGTAAACATCACTTCCTCCACTTTTGCGGACAACTTACGTCCCAAATCGCCACCCGGGTGCAGCAGCGCAAAATCAGTCGGTTGAAAATGGTTGGCCTCTATGAGTGCGCACGCCAGTGCATCGCCCAGCGCTAATGTGGCCGTCGTCGAAGCCGTAGGAATCAAATTCAACGGGTCTGCTTCTTTCTGCACCGCGATATTGAGATGCACTTTCGAGCAACGGGCCAGCGGAGAGTCCGCGTTAGACGACATTCCGATAATCGGAATACGCTTGGCTTGAATAATCGGCAAAAAACGCACCAACTCTTCCGTCGCACCGGAATAGGATATAGCCAGCACCAAATCTTCAGCGCCCAACATTCCCAAGTCGCCGTGATATGCATCCAGCGGATTCAGAAAAAATGCCGGTGTACCCGTACTCGCCAAGGTTGCTGCAATCTTCGAACCGATGTGTCCGGACTTACCCACGCCCGTCACAACCACCTTTCCCTTGCAGTCCCGGATCAGCTGCACCGCCCGCACGAAACCCTCTCCCAAACGCGGGATAAGCGTCTGAATCGCCTCTGCTTCGCGCTGCAAACACTCAGCTGCTTTATTGATAATTTGCTCCTTCATATACACCTTACACTTTACTCCATACACCGCGCGAACGCGCCCGTCATCTTCGACCACTCGTATTTCGTTTTCTCTTTTTTCAAGTAAGCCGTGAACGCTTGTTGCCGTTGGTTCTCAAAATAATCCTTCAGATTTTCTCCGATCGCCTTCGCTTCCGGCGCACACGCGTAACCCATTTTGCCGTCATGCACGATCTCACCTAACCCGCCTACATTCGTCACTAACATCGGCTTCTCGAAATGGAACGCCACTTGTGTCACGCCACTCTGCGTCGCCGTCTTATACGGTTGTACAATCAGATCCGACGCGCCGAAATACTTCCTCAAATCGCCATCCGGCACAAACTCATTCCGAACAATCACCCGTTCTTCCAACCCCAACTGCTTGATCTGCGCACGGTACTTCGCTTCGTCCTCATAGAACTCACCCGCGATGATCAACTGCAAGTTCGGCAACGTATCCTTCACTTCTCCAAACGCCTCTAACAACAGATCCAAACCCTTATACGCCCGTACCAGTCCGAAGAACAACATATAATCCTTATCAACCGGCAGTCCCAACGCCTCACAAGCTTGGTCCTTTTTCATTCGCTCGCCGTAATGGTCATAGATAGGGTGCGGAGAGAATGTCTTCGGTTTGCCTGCTTTATCTAAGCGGTTTATATCACCTACCACGCTCTCACTCAGTGCCACAAACCCGTCCTGACTCTTCACAAAATACGGTGCAAACAGTTTATCCAATATACTTGGCTCATGCGGAATCATATTGTGCACGAGCGCGATGCATTTCGTCTTGCCGTTCTTACGCGCCATGCGCGACACCAAACCGTACGCGGGCGCGAAGAAGGACATCCAGTAACAGCAGACCAGCAGATCCGGCGCGGCCTTTCGAATAGCTCTTCCCACACGCAACCAGTTGAACGGATTGCAGGAGTTCAATTCGCGACGAATGAGCAAGCCCTTCGGC
>JAFPNK010000090.1 GCA_017401985.1 Paludibacteraceae bacterium
ACTTAGGTATATGGATTACCGGTAACAAAGCCGCACAAACATGGGTGCGTAAGGAAGAGAAGACTTCGTTCTATCAACTGCGTGCGTATGTCAATAATATCTTGGTGCGCTTGGGCGTTGACACCGCTAAAGTGAGTGTGGAGCGCTTGAACGACGAGTTGTTTGCAGACGGTCTGGTGCTTAAAGCACCCAATGGCAAAGCCTTAGGATATATCGGTATTGTGGCTCGTAAGCAGTTGAAGAATTTCGATATTGATCAAGAGGTGTTCTATGCTGACTTGGATTGGAACCAACTGCTAAAGCAGAACAAGCAGTACAAAGCTGTTATCAATGACCTGCCTAAATATCCGGAGGTGAAACGTGACTTTGCGTTGTTGGTGGACAAGAACATTGAGTTTGTGGATCTGGCACGTGCTGCGTTTGCCACCGAGAAGAAACTGCTCAAGAATGTCTATCTGTTTGATGTGTATGAGGGCAAGAACCTGGAGGCCGGCAAGAAATCGTATGCGCTTTCGTTCATTCTCCAAGATGCAGACAGCACACTCAAAGATACACAGATTGAGAATATTATGAACCGCCTGAAGGCAACATTTGAAGAGAAGTTCCATGCTACCCTCCGCTGATCAACAAGAGATATTACGCCGAAGGACGTTTGCTATTATCTCGCACCCGGACGCCGGAAAGACTACGCTGACAGAGAAACTGTTGCTCTACGGCGGTGCTATTCACGTGGCCGGTGCGGTGAAGAGTAACAAGATCCGTAAGACGGCAACCTCCGATTGGATGGAGATAGAGAAACAGCGTGGAATCAGTGTGGCGACTTCCGTCATGGGCTTTGATTACCGGCGAGTCGCCGGAGACGGATCTTCCAAGCAGGACGACACCATTTATCACATCAATATTTTGGATACGCCGGGTCACCAGGATTTTGCGGAAGATACGTTCCGTACTTTAACAGCAGTGGACTCCGCCATCGTGGTGATTGACTCTGCCAAAGGTGTAGAGACACAGACTCGCCGTCTGATGGAAGTATGCCGAATGCGCAAGACGCCTGTCATGGTTTTCATGAACAAGATGGACCGTGAAGGTAAAGATCCGTTCGATCTGATGGACGAGGCCGAGAAAGAATTGGGTATTCATTGCACGCCTGTAACATGGGCGAACGGGCAAGGATTAAAGTTTGAGTCTGTGTTCGCACTTAATAACCGCCCTGAGGAATTAAGCGATAAATTACAGGAAGACTTAGAAGTGATAGACGGAGTCTATCCGGAGTTTGATCGTGAGGCATACCTGCGTGGTGATCTGGCACCAGTGTTCTTCGGTTCGGCTTACAAGACCGTGGGCGTGCAGGAGTTACTGGACTTCTTGGTGGCCAACGCGCCTTCTCCGCTGCCGGTGACCGCTGAAGAGCGGACGGTAGAACCGATGGAAGATAAGTTCACGGCGTTCTGCTTTAAGATTCATGCGAACATGGATCCGAACCACCGGAGTTGTATTGCGTTCTTCAAGATCTGTAGTGGCAAGTTCCTGCGCAACACTTATTATTATCATGTGCGCAAAGACCAGCAAATGCGTTTTGCTGCGCCAACCTGCTTCATGGCCCAGAAGAAGGAAACGGTGGATGAAGCGTTCGCCGGAGATGTTGTAGGTCTGCCGGACACAGGAAACTTCAAGATCGGAGACACACTCACTGCAGGCGAGCACTTGCATTTCAAAGGCCTACCCTCTTTCTCGCCGGAGATGTTCAAGTATATTGATAACGCCGACCCGATGAAGCAAAAACAATTGGAAAAAGGTGTTAATCAATTGATGGACGAAGGTGTAGCGCAGCTGTTTGTAAGTCAACTCAACGGTCGTAAGATCATCGGTACGGTGGGACAATTGCAGTTCGAAGTCATTCAGTACCGCTTGGAACATGAGTACCAGGCGAAGTGTAAATGGCAGCCGCTGCAGATGTACAAAGCGTGCTGGATAGCGGTCAGTGACCAAGACGGATATGCTGAGTTAGAGACATTTAAAAAACGCAAAGCGCAGTACATGGCAACGGACAAGGAAGGACGCGATGTGTTTATGGCTGACTCTGCGTACGTGCTCAACATGGCGCAGCAAGATTACAAACATATAACGTTCCACTTTACCTCGGAATTCTAGCCGGATAGACGACTAGATGACTAGACAACTAGTAAAAAACAAATATATTATGAAAAACAGATCTCTTCAGTTTCGCCTCATCGTTATGAACTTCCTTGAGTTCGCTGTTTGGGGTGCGTATTTGATTTGTATGGGGCGCTACCTGGCTGAACACGGCATGGGTACGCACATCGGTATTTTCTACTCTATTCAGGGTATCGTATCGATTTTTATGCCCGCCTTGATGGGTATCGTAGCTGACCGTTGGATTCCGGCTCAGAAGTGTTTGAGTCTTTGTCATCTGTTAGCAGGTTTGTTCATGGCTGCTGCAGGTGTCTATGGTCTGACAGCCGGTGATGCCGTTCAGTTTGGTCCGTTGTTCACGCTATATGCTGTGTCGGTTGCATTCTACATGCCGACGATTGCATTGACGAACTCTGTGGCTTTCAATGCGCTGGTAAAAGCAGGCATGGATACCATAAAGGATTTTCCGCCGATCCGTGTATTCGGTACGGTAGGATTCATCGTGATGGAATGGACCATTGACCTGCTCGGTTTCCAATCAACTGCTCATCAGTTCATCGTCAGTGGTGGCCTGAGTTTATTACTTGCTGCCTATTCGTTGTCACTGCCGAACTGCGAGATTAAGAAAACGGAAGGCAAAGTGGATTTAGTTGAAGCTTTAGGTCTCAAGGCTTTTGCGCTGTTTAAGCAGAAAAAGATGGCATTGTTCTTCATCTTCTGTATGTTCCTTGGCGTAAGTCTGCAGATTACCAACGGTTTTGCAACCCCGTTCCTGGGCAGCTTTGCTGCTGCGCCGGAGTTTGTGGACGCGTTTGCAGTAAAACATAGTACCATGCTGGTTTCTATCAGTCAGATCTGCGAGGCCGTTTGTATATTGTTGATTCCGTTCTTCCTCAAGCGCTTTGGTATCAAGAACGTGATGCTCTTGGCTATGTTCGCGTGGGTACTGCGTTTCGCTTTCTTTGGTGCCGGCAACCCCGGAATGCCGGGCGTGCTGCTGTTTGTTCTGAGTTGCATCGTTTACGGCTTTGCGTTTGACTTCTTCAACATCTCCGGTGCCCTCTATGTGGACCAGGAGACCGATCCGTCTATGCGCTCCAGTGCTCAAGGTCTGTTCATGGTGATGACCAATGGCGTAGGTGCTACTATCGGTACGCTTGCTGCACAGGCTGTAGTCAACAAGAATGTGTATTCACTGGGCGAAGCAGCTGAGTTCGCACAAGTATGGGACGGCTGGAAGATGAGTTGGTACACTTTCGCCGCTTACGCACTCATCGTAGCTATCGCATTCTGGATCTTCTTCCCGAAGACTCCGGTGAACAAGAACATGGAAGTAAAGCATTAATGTATCTTAAAGAACTTAGATATTATTTCTCTACGCCGATTGCGTATATCGTGATTGGATTATACCTCTTGGCGATTAGTCTTTTCCTTTGGGTGATCCCGGGTCAATGGAATATCATTGACTCCGGGTATGCCCAAGTGGATGGCTTATTCCAACTCAGTCCGTGGCTGTTCATGATTCTTTGTCCGGCGTTAACCATGCGTTTGTTCTCCGAAGAACGCCAGACGGGCATGTTTGATCTGCTTCGCACCAAACCTATACCGCTTAGTCGCATTGTGCTCGGTAAATACATGGCTGCCTGGACGCTGATATTAATCGGTTTGCTGCCTTGCTTTGTGCATTATTTTGTAGTGGCCTATATGGCGGAGCCTATGGGTAATCTGGATAGCGGTGCCTTCTTGGGTTCGTTTATCGGTCTTATCTTACTCAGCGGTACATTCATGGCAATCGGCCTATTCTGCGCCACGCTCAGTAAGAGCCAGATAGTATGTTATATCTTAGGCGCGCTGACCGGTTTTATTCTCTATTGGACGCTGCTCCAAGACCACTACTCTTCCCTTTCTCGCGGAGTGATTGACCTGCGTGACGTTACATTTTTCCTGACTATTATTGTTGTGATGCTCATTGCCGCAACGATTACCATCCATAAACTAACCCGCAAATGACACGAATCGGTGTATTGAGCGACACACACGGACTGCTGGACAAGCGCGTGTTGGAGCATTTCAAGGATGTAGACGAGATCTGGCATGCCGGCGATATTGGTTCGGATGATGTGTTACGCCGTTTGCGGGAATTCAAACCTACTCGCGCCGTATATGGCAATATGGATAGCGGTGATGTACGGTATTCGTTGAATGAGTTTTATCGTTTTCGAGTAGAAGATGTTAATGTGCTGATGACCCATATAGGCGGTTATCCGGGACATTATAACCCATGGCTTATTCCTATGTTCCGGAAAGCCGTGGAGAACTATGAAGATCCGAATCACCGCATTGATTTGTTTGTGTGCGGGCATAGTCATATTTTGAAAGTACAATACGACAGTCAATTTAAGTTTCTGACCATGAATCCCGGGGCTGTCGGAAAGCAAGGATGGCAACCCTGCCAAACATTGTTGCGATTCACGATTGACGGACCAAAAATAGACAATTTGGAAGTCATTGAATTGGAAAGACTATAGCAAAAAGGTCCAAAAATGGATAAAAACAGCGAAAAATAGAAAAAAAACGAGAATTATGCTATAAAACATAAAAAAACATTTGGTCATATCAAAAAAAAGTAGTACCTTTGCGTCGGATTTGAAAATGACAACTACAGTTTGCAAAATCAGTGGTTTGTGAGGATCAAATCCAAGATGAAAAAGACCAATCTTTTTTGTACCTTAAATAAACAGACTAATACCTTAGAAAAACAGGCGTCGCGACGACGACTGTTTTCGCTTAATTTAAGGAACCTCTTAACTATATAAATCCCGCCTACTCGAGTGAGTGGCGGGATTTAATTTGGCTAGTTGACTAGACGTCTATATGACTAGTTATTTGATCTCTTGCACTTTGATGCCGTCACGCTCCAGCAGCGCATTGATAGTTGGCTCTCCGCCGCGGAAACGAACGTACAGATCCATAGCTTTCTCGGTACCACCCTTCTCTAGAATGTTCTCACGGAAACGCTTAGCGGCTTTCTTGTCGAAGATAGAACCGTTCTTAGCCTGTGCGGCTTTGAAGACAGAGAATGCGTCTGCGTCCAGCAGTTCAGACCATTTATAGCTGTAGTAGCCTGCAGCGTAGCCACCGGAGAAGATGTGCGTGAAGGCGCAACACATCTGCGTTCCCGGAACGGTAGGCAGCACTTGTACCTGCTCCATGGCAGCGTCGCTGAAGCGCGTAACCGATTCAATCGTTCCAATCGTTTCGTTCACCTCAAACGGTTGCTCCAAGGTGTGCCAGCTCATATCCAGATAGCCGAAACTGAGTTGACGAACACAGGCATAAGCGGCATGGTAGGTCTGGCTGGCGTGCATCTTGTCAAGCAGTTCCTGCGGCAGCGGTTCGCCGGTCTGGTAATGTTTGGCAAACGTATCCAGGAATTCCTTCTCGTCAATGAAGTTCTCATTAAACTGACTCGGCAGTTCCACAAAATCACGCGGCACGTTCGTACCACTCTGTGCGCTGTATTGGCAGCGAGTAAGCATACCATGGAGTGCATGACCGAACTCGTGCAGGAAAGTGCGTACTTCGTCGTAGGTGAACAGCGCCGGTTTGTCTGCAGTCGGACGGGTGAAGTTCATCACATTCACAATGTGCGGACGATGGTCTTTCTTACCCACCATGTATTGGGGTTGGAAATCATTCATCCACGCTCCTCCGCGCTTGCCGTCTCTTGGATGGAAGTCTGCGTAATAGACAGCGAGGAATTTACCTTTCTCATCAAACACCTCATATGCCGTTACTTCCGGGTTATACACCTGAATATCCTTGTTCTCTTTAAATTTGAGACCGTACAGACGCTCTGCCAATCCGAATACGCCTTTTTTTACAGCCTCCAACTCAAAGTACGGCCGCAGGTCGTCATCCGAGATGGAGTACTTCTCCATCTTCAGTTTTTTGCTGTAATAGCTGAAATCCCACGGTTGGAGATGCGCTGCATAGAATCCGTGTGCGTGGGCGTAATCCTCGACCTCTTGTACTTCTGCCAGTGCAGCCGGCATATAGGCATCGCGGAGTTGATCCAAGAGCCTGTACACATTCTCCGGCGTCTCTGCCATGGTCTTGTACAGCGATTTCTCTGCGTACGTGTTCTTGCCGAACAGTTTGGCCAGCGCAAGACGTGTATTAGCGATCTCCACAATGATAGCGGTGTTGTCATACTCTCCTCCGACACACTTGCCTGCATTCGCCATATACAGTTCACGACGGATGTCACGGTTGTCCAGATCCTGCATCACCGGAATCGTAGTAGTCGGCTTGAGATTGAGCAGCCAACCATCGAGGCCTTTTTTCTCTGCGTTAGCGCGCAGCATAGCTTTGGTGTCGTCATTCAGACCGGCTAACAGCGCTTCGTCTGTAATGAGCATCGTCCAGGCGTTGGTAGCCTTGAGAACGTTTTGACCGTACTGGAGGGTCAGTTGGCTCAGTTTAGCGGTTAACTGACGATAGGTCTCTTTGTCCTCCGGACTGAGGTTAGCGCCATTATTGGCAAAGCTCTCGTATATATCTTCGAGCAGCTTGCGTTGCGCATTGTTGAGCTTGAGCTTATCGCGCTGCTCATAGACCGTTTTGATGCGTTGGAACAGACCCTCATTGAGACGGATGGTGGAGCTGTACTCCGAGAGTTTCGGACTCAGTTCCATCTCAATCTGCTGGAGAGTGTCATTCGTTTCTGCGCTGGTCAGGTTGTAGAAACAGCCGGCTACAATAGATAGCATCTCGCCGGATGCCTCATAGGCCTCAATCGTATTAGCAAACGTAGGTTCTGCCGGGTTATTGACAATATTGTCAATATCTTGCAGTCCTTGACGCATTGCTTCCTCGAATGCCGGCATATAATGCTCAGCATGAATCTCATTGAACGGATACGTACCGTGAGGCGTTTTCCAATTCTTATAGTCAAAGAACGGGTTGGTAGCAGCCGTTGCTGCCAGTACTGTAGTGGCTAAAGCCATAGTTAGAAGGGATTTTCTCATTCTTGATTATTATTTATATACATTAATTCCTTTTACCTCGCAGCAGATTGATATCTCCTGACAATTGATACACGCCGATAACGGCTTCGTCTGCATTGAGTTTTTTCTTCTGATAGACCGCTTTCATGGTGTACGAAGCATTCTTCGGCGCGTCCGTACCGAGCGCACGTATTACATAGTAATACGCACCTTCCGCGGCAGGGCGACCGTTGATGGTACCATCCCACCCTTTGGCCGGATCGGACCACTCATACACCAGTTTTCCCCAGCGATTATACACCCAACAATGGAACTCCTTGAGCGAACGGTAGGCTACGCGGAACTCATCGTTCTTTCCATCTCCATTGGGCGTGAACACATTCGGTACGGCGAGGTACGATTCAGACACATTGATGACAACTTCCGACGAGTCGGAGGTACAATGTGCATTATTGACCGAGCATACGACGCGATAGGAACCGGGTTCGTAGAAGGTGTATCGAATATCCTTATCATTGCGGGTTACAATACGCTCTGTGGACTTGTATACGGTCCATCTATAGAACAGCGCACCTGGGGTCGGATTGGAATAGAAAGCGACCTCAAGCGGTCCGCTGTATTCTGACCCGACAATCAGATTTTGACTGGTAGGACGATTGCGCTCATTCGATTTCTCGCCTTGTTCCCCTCTGGCCGTAGCCAAAGAGGTCAACTCCATCTTCACGGCATACACGCTATCCGGCGTGAGTTCCTTCTCCACGCATGCGGAATCCAATCCTAAGGCCTCGCGTATCTGAGGGTCGTAGCACAGTCTGATGGGCGTAGCGCCATACAGAGGCGGCAGGAGAATGGTCTTTTTCAGCTTTCCGGTCATGGTAGCCGCCGAGTCCACCCACTCTTCCGTATTCCATGCTAACGCATTATAGGATAAGGAATACGTATGCGCGCGCGAGAGGATATCTCCCGTCACATGCAGCACGGTATTCTCGCACGTGGGCTCAATCGTAAAATCCAGATCGTCAATGCCTTGATACAACTGCACGCAGAAAGAGGAACCGTTCACTGTGTAACATCCTTCGTCGGGATAGATCTCATCCATATTGGAAGCGTACAAGGTACCATCACTCCGGTACCAGTTGACGTCCCCAACTTTCGAACGAAGATGTATCTCGTCCTTGAACACAAAGGTGGTATCGTCCCCTTCCACGACCTGCGTAGCGATGCCTACGCACTCTACATCCAGTGCGTAAGACACCACTGCCACAAGCGTCAATAATATGGAGCTGATGTATCGCATTATTTGTTGACCTGGAAACGGGTGTTGCCGTTTTGAATGAAGTCCACGATCTGCTTCGCTGCTGCAATGCCGGCATTGATATTTGCCTCTGCCGTCTGTGCGCCCATCTTCTTCGGGGTTGCGAAGTAACGTCCTTCGAAGAGTGTACGGAACTTCGCGTCTGCAACCGGCATAATATCCGTCATGTACTTGATATCCGTACGTTCCTGCATCAAGGCGATCAGACCTTCCTCGTCAATCACTTCCTTGCGTGCCGTATTAACCAGCACACCACCCTTCGGCATGAGGTTAACGAGATCATGATTGATGGAGTTCTTGGTTTCAGCGGTCGCCGGAATATGGAGGCTGACAATGTCGCAGGTCTTGTACAGCTCCTCTGCGGAGTGAACCGGTTTGACGTTCGCAGCGATCATTGCCTCATCCGGGCAATACGCATCGTAGGCATAGACGTCCATACCGAAGCCCTGTGCGATACGCGCCACGTTACGACCGACGTTACCGAACGCATGAATACCCAGTTTCTTGCCTTTCAGTTCGGTGCCGCTGGTTCCATTGTACAGATTACGAACGGCATAGACCATCAGACCGAGTGCCAGTTCAGCCACAGCATTGCTGTTCTGTCCCGGCGTGTTCATTGCTACTACCTTGTGTGCGGTAGCGGCGTCAAGGTCGATGTTATCATAACCGGCACCGGCACGAACGACAATCTTCAACTGCTTGGCGGCGTCCAATACAGCTGCATCCACGACATCCGAACGGATGATGAGTGCGTCAGCGTCAGCCACAGCGTCCAACAACTGAGCTTTGTCCGTATATTTCTCAAGCAGCGCGAGTTCATAACCTGCTGCTTCTATTTCTTTTCTAATGCCATCTACTGCAATTTTAGCAAACGGCTTTTCTGTAGCTACTAGGACTTTCATATTTTTCGATATTTCGATATTTAGATTAATGCAAACTCTCGTACTCTTTGATACAATCAACGAGTGCCTGTACGCCTTCGAGATCCATAGCGTTGTAGCAAGAAGCGCGGAATCCGCCTACCAGACGGTGACCCTTGATACCTACCATGCCGCGCTCGGTAGCGAACTTGAAGAAGTCGTCCTGCAGTTCTGCATACTCCGGTTTGAGCACGAAGCAGATATTCATACGGCTGCGGTCCTCTTTCTTGAGAATGGTCGGAGTGAACAGTTTCGACTCGTCCAGACACTTGTACAGCAAGTCAGCTTTCGCTTTGTTGCGTGCCTCGATCCATTTCACACCACCGTTCGCTTTAAGCCAACGAAGGGTGAGCACTGCGGTATAAACAGGCAGTACAGGAGGCGTATTGAACATTGAACCGCCGTCAATATGGGTCTGGTAGTTCAACATAGTCGGGATATAACGGCTCACTTTGCCCAGACACGACTCTTTGATGATGACGAAGGTCACACCGGCCGGAGCCAAGTTCTTTTGCGCACCACCATAGATAATATCGTATTGGCTGACATCAATCGGACGACTGAGAATATCCGAACTCATATCGGCAACCAAAGGTACATTCCCTTTCTTGCAATAGATCTCGGCGAGTTTGTCGTCGTTGATCTCGGTACCGAAGATGGTGTTGTTGGTTGTAATGTGGAAGTAATCAGCGTCTTGCGGAATCTCATAGTCCGTCGGAATCGAATCCGTGCTGGCAGCAACTTCGACTGCTTCACCGAAACCTTTGGCTTCCTTAAGCGCTTTCTTCGACCATACACCGGTGTTGAGGTATGCGGCTTTCTTCTCCAGCATATTGAACGGCACCATACAGAATTGCAAGCTGGCGCCGCCACCAAGGAACAGCACGCGGTAACCCTCTGGCACATTCAGTAACTCTTTTACGAGTGCTTCGGCTTCGTCCATGATGGGTTGGAAATACTTAGCACGGTGGCTAATCTCCAGCACTGACAGACCTTCACCCTGAAAATCGATCACAGCTTCAGCTGTTTGTTTGATTACCTCTTGCGGCAGGATACTCGGTCCCGCATTAAAATTGTACTTCTTCATGATTATTTAAGTGTATAATATTTATGATTCCAAGCGGTGGAATGAATCTCCGGCAGCGTGATAATGCCCTCTTTCGGCTTCTTACCGGCCAAGTAGAGCGCATATGCCACGGCAGCAAGGTCATCATTCTGACCAGGTTGACTAGGAGTACTAGGCTGAGTAGTAATATATTTTTTAAGTTCCTCCGGTAGCGGTTTGCCTGTTTTCTGCATGCGCTCAGCGAGGTCCTTATTAAACTGCTCTTTCGCCAAGCCGGACTTGTACTCACGATACTGCTTGTCGTGCATAGCGAACTCGAAGAGCTCTTCGTCGTCCTGTCCGCGGTCCCAACCCAGTTCTTTCATCTCCTTGATATATTGCGGCAGCACGTTCGGGTACAGCTTCTGCGGATCGTCTGTATAGAATTCGAAGCCTTTTTCTTTCGCCAATTCGATGATCTCCGGAGCCAACTCACCCGGCAGTTTGCCGGACTTGCCAAGTATCATGCCCCACATAGCAGGATCCATGCGCGTGAAATCTTTCTCACCCATCGAACGGCTGAACAGGTTCATTAGCGCGGCATTCTTCACGTATTGGCTGAACGGTGTTACCAGGCACGGCGTACCGAGCATAGGCCATATACGCTGTACTTCGTCGAAGAGCTGAACCAGCAGTTCATCTTCACTCAGTTCCGGCTCACCTTTCTTCTTGAGGTTGGCATTGATTGCCGCGTGCATACCTTTGAGGTCGGCCATGAGCGAACCCATCATACCTCCCGGCAGGCCGCAGCCTACGAGGAGAGATGTCATCAGTGCATTCTTCGGGTCAATCCAATAGCCTAAGAAATCATCAATGAACTCCTGCGTGAGCTTACGTGCCTCCATGTAGGCTTTCATATTGATGTCTTTTACCAGGAAGCCTGCATCGCGCATCATTGCTTGGATCGTGATTACGTCCGGGTGCACCTTACCCCAACTGAGCGGTTCGATAGCGACGTCAAACACATCACCTCCGGCTTTTGCGATCTCGAGCATGGATGCTACCGAGAAGCCAGGACCTGTATGGCCGTGGTACTGGATGATGATATCAGGATGTTTCTCTTTGATAGCAGCCACAATGACGCCGAGCATATGCGGACGACCGATACCGGCCATGTCCTTAAGGCAAATCTCTTGTGCGCCACCTTCGATGAGTTGCTCTGCAAGGTTGATATAATACTCGGCATTGTGTACTTTCGAATAGGTAATACACATGGTCGCCTGCGCGGTCATGCCGGCCTCTTTAGCCCATTTGATAGACGGGATAATGTTACGCGGGTCATTCAGTCCGCAGAAAATACGGGTGATGTCCGTTCCCTGAGCGTGTTTAACCTTATACATCAGTTGACGCACATCAGCAGGAACAGGGTTCATACGCAGCGCGTTCAGACCACGATCCAGCATATGGGTTTTGATACCTGCTTCATTGAAGGGCTTGCAGAACGTACGTACGGCTTGGTTCGGGTTCTCACCGTAAAGCAGGTTGACCTGCTCCGACGCGCCGCCGTTGGTCTCCACACGGTCGAAACAGTCCATCTCGATGATCACCGGCGCTACGCGTGCCAATTGATCCTTGCGCGGCACATACTTACCGCTACTCTGCCACATGTCACGATAGACAAGGGAGAATTGAATTTCTTTTTTCATGCTATATTTGCTATTAATATTCGTCAAAACCTTTGCGAGTGCAAAGGTACGAAAAAAAAATGATATATGCAAATAAAAGTGCGTTTTTTATAGAAAAAACACACTTACATAGGTATTCGGAATAGAGGTTTACTTATTTTTTATCCAGATGACCGCGTCGGATTCGAGCGTCCAAGCGGGCAAGATAGAAGAAGGTGCATAACCGGCATTTCGGTATAATGCAGAGCAGGCAGTATTGGCGGTAGCAATAACGGCATATAATACGCGAAGTTTCAGTACATCAAACGCAAAGCGTCAATAAACGCTATCAATATGTCACCGCTTTTTTACGCTGTCGGCGGCAGCGGAAAGGTGTTGAAAATCGGTCAAGCTTGGCCGATAAAAACCTTTGCGGCTGCAAAGGTACAAAAAAAATTGACATATGCAAATATTAGTGCTTTTTTTTATTCAAAAATGCACTAACAATGTATATATATACTACGTATATATATAGTATATTACGCTGAAAAAATGAGTCTGTTTTTGTTAAATCTAACCCTTCAGACAATTGAAATCACCCACTAATCACCCAGTAATCACTCTGTAATCACCCCGTAATCACCCCCTTTTTTGTGGTGAATTACTTGACAAAACGTAGTTCAACGCGGCGGTTTTGCTGGCGTCCGTTCTCTGTACGATTGTCCGCAATGGGTTTAGTAGCACCATAGCCTCGCCATTGCAAGAGCTCCGGATTACATCCTTCGGCGACAAGGAAATCATATGCGGCTTTAGCTCGTTGCTCCGAAAGCAACTGGTTGGCAGTCTTATTGCCTACATTATCCGTATGTCCGCTTATTTCCACTTTTGCGCCTAACTCAATAATGATTTTAGCCATACGGCGCAGTTCGCTTTGCGATTCAGGAAGCAGTACGGCTTGTGCGGTGGGGAAAAAGAGATTGTTCAACGGCATCGGAATCTCTTCTTCAATCATCTGCTCATACGTAACGACCGTGATATCCTGCGTCATCTCGACCATGTTTTCCACATCTCGCAGGTCGATGTTTTCAGCAATGGGGAAGAAGCCCTCCTTATCCACGTAATAGCCGTATATTTTGCCTTTCGGAAGTACAATGAAGAAGGTGCCATCTATAGGGTTGGAGCGAGAACGCCCCACTTCGTGATGCGTTACCAAATCTTCCCATACTATCTCGGCATCCAAAGGTTTACCAGCCTTATCCGTCAAGACACCAGACACCGTAGCCACTTTGTCGGGTTGTAGTTGAAGAGGTAGAGGCAACTGATAAATATCTTGTCCTGTGGCATCCGACCAATTGGCATAATAGGCAGTTTGTCCATCTGTTGAAATAACATACCAGTTATTATTGTTCACTGTATTTATTTCTTTTCCAAGATTAACCGGTTCACTCCACTCTGTCCAACTGTCTTCGTTCAAACGCTGACATCTATAGACATCCAAACCACCAAAACCGCCATGGCCATCCGAACAGAAATAAAGCGTTTTCATATCCGGATGCAAGAAAGGAGCTCTGTCGCAAAAAGGAGTATTGATTGTTTTGCCCAATTCCATTGGTGCTCCCCACGTTCCATCTTCCCGTAAGAGTGAAACAAAGATATTTATCTCATGAAACAACTCACTTTTGCTCGGATAAGAAGAAGACAAGTGGACCTCTCTCTCCGTAATACACCTTGCGGCAAAGAGCAATGCCCGTCCATCACTGGTGATCCGCGCATCGGCTTGCCAAGAAGTGAAATTAATGTTAGCCGGCAACGGTTGCGGTTCGCTCCACCCCTCTTCTGTTTTATGGGAGACGCACAAGTTACCACTACGGAACATGATCAAACTGTTTCCATCCACAGAAATGGAAACAGGCGCTTCATTCATATTCTCCGAACAAAGTTCCTGAACAATCTTAGCCGGCTGCCACACCCCATTGATTCTTTTAGCCTCGTAAATATCTTCACCGCCGACACTGTCCAGACGACTCATTCCACAAAAGAGCATTGTATTTCCGTCACCGGACAATTGAGGAATATATTCACTTGCATCCGAATTGATGGTTGCAGGTAGGGCCTGCGGCACAATAGTCGGATCGGTCTGGCGCGACAACAATTCCTTCAATTCTTCGTATCTGTGTTCTCCAGCAAAACAGCTATCAAACTTTAATGTTTCTTCCAAGGCTTCGGCCCATCGTTTTTCCGCGATATCCTCTTCTAACAGTATTGTCAGTACGTTATATGCGAAATAGTAAGGTGCAGCAGCGCATACCAGTTGCTCCATGTTCTCCTGCGTTCTGTTGTTCTTACATCTATCAAAAGCAGCGAACATCTGCTCATCCTTGGATTTTAAGGCATTGTACATCTCACTATCCAGGATTCTCGGAACAGCCCAATAGAATTGTTGTATTTGCTTGATATTATCCGTTTCGGTGTATAATTTATGGAGCAGGAAAATGCAGCTGTCCCTAACCGGACTCTTTATCCGACACGCAAACTTCAGCCCCTCCACGCTCTCAGTCTGGCGCAGTATTTGGTACATTTCAACCAGAGCAAACTCAATCACATCTTCATCATCATCCGATGCGTTTTCAATCACGTCGCGGTATTTGGTCCAATCGCCATAGGCATCAAGCAGTTTTATTCTTGCCTCAACCATCTTTATATAAGGCGATTTGGGGTATTGATGCAAATACTGTCTATATGCTTCTTCCGTATTTTGTGCAACAGCCGCCATATACTCCGGCTCGTATAGTACTTTGTAAGCGCGATTTTTGAGACGAGACGGGAGTTTTTTGTATTTGTTGATGAACTGTTCGTATGCTTCAACCGTATTGATTTTTTTGTAATTAGCCCAGATCATTTCTCCCACCCGCAAATAGTCCTTCGTGTACTGATCTTTTGTAAAACCTTCCTTAATCAGTTTAGCTCGGTCTTTAGAAACACCGGCTTGGGATTTCACAAGGTACTCATAGCCAAGTTCCGGATTATATCCATCCCACAAGCTGTCAGTATAAAGCAAATACGCCGCATAGTTTGCTTTGCAATCTTTGGGTGTTTTTTCCAGTAACTGTTCTATTTTCTTTTTTGCGAGTTCAAACTGCCCTTTCTTCAGTTCTTTCTGACAAGGGTATTTAAGAGCCATTACCGGTAAGGCAAAAAGCAGCATGACTACTATCAGCGATGCTTTGACGAGAGACTTATTGGTACGCATAAGGAGAAGATGATTACTTATTTTTTATCCAAATGACAGCATCGGACTCCAATGTCCATGCAGGCAAGAGAGAAGAAGGCGCATAACCGGCATTTCGGTATAATGCAGAGCAGGCAGTATTGGCGGTAGCAATAACGGCATATAATACGCGAAGTTGCAGAAAATCAAAGGCATAGTGCTCCAGTTGCTCCAGAGCAGCCTTCCCTATTCCCTGCTCACGAAATTCAGGCGCGATGTACATACCGAGCGCAACACGGCGGTTTCTTATGTCCAGATCAAACAAATCTATACAGCCGCACGTAACTCCATCCGATTCAATGATCAGACGCAGTTGCCCGTCCTTGTAAATGTCACCGGTAGTGGACTCAATATAATCGCGCAAGTCCTGCTGCGAGAGCGGGTTATGGTTGGATCCATCCGCCCAAGCAGAGGCATCGTTCTCCCACCGGTACAGGTACGGAAGATCGGAAGGCTCGAGTTTCCGCAATTTAATATTTGCCATTTCGTCATTTACCATTTATTGAACCATTTGGCTTTTAGCCAAACAGGCGGGCAAAGAAACCTTGTTTCTTCCTTGGGCGAAGGTCTTCCATATTTCCTTGCGGAGCGGGTTCAAAGGCATGATTGGTGTGAATCATGTTGTAAATAACTCCCCAATCCGGCAGTCCTCCCAAATTGCGGTCATCAATCCACAGGTCTGCCACCAGTTTGCGGGCAGGCTTATGTTCGGGTTCTTCCTCGGGATAATTGGAGTTGACAGCATAGAACTCAAGTCCTTTCGACTTGCAATAATCCACTGCTTCCTGCAACAATTCGCCTTCCCGAACGGTCCAAAGGATAATTTGGTGATGGTCTTCCTCCTGCAGTTTTTTCAAAGTCTGGATGGCAAACGGAATAGGTTTGCCTATTTTCGGGTACTCATGGGTAACAATCGTACCATCAAAATCGCACGCGATAATCATTGGTGATTAGTTATTGGTGATTGGTTATTGGTAATTTAGTACGTCGGTATGTTCGGGTCCTCC
>JAFPNK010000007.1 GCA_017401985.1 Paludibacteraceae bacterium
GAGTGTTGTTAAGGATTTTATCATCGCTTATCTTAAGTAGCAAAAAGAAAGGGGATAAAAAGAAAGTAGCAAAGAAAAAATTTATTCATTGTTAAGTCCCTGTATCTGTAGTCCCCCTATAATCCCCCTAAGGACTGGACAGACTACAGGTACGGGACAAGACATAAAAAAATTATTATGGACTTTGAACAATATTGGCAACTAATAGGTGGCAACGTGAATTTCTCGGACAGAAAGACAGCTGCACAAAAAGCATGGTCTCTATGTACGCCGGAGAAACAACAAGCCATCATCGAATGGCTACAGATACACGGCCGATACCCGGGACGAAACCCTTATTTCTTTATCCTGGATTTCCAAATCAAACGCCGGCAAACCCTCTCCTTCAAGGACTACTATGCCCGCTACGGGACGACGGAAGAGCGGGACGGCTGGAAGCGGCAGTTCCTCCCCAACGAACAACGAACCATTTATGTCAAAAACTAACCAACCCGTTTACTTAGTCCTTTTTACTAGCTTGTATAAATTTTAGTTTTTAGCTTGTATAAATTTCTAAATTTATGAACCAACTTGAATCACTTTTCGAAACCCTCGACCCCAAGCAGAAAGCCGCCTTCCTGGACACCCGCCTCGAGTGGGCAACCAGCGGCGCCCTCTGCCAAGAGCTCCGCGACCGGCTCTGCGATCCCGCAACGTTTAAATAAAATCTATGTTAATTGCGCCGAATGTCATTCGGTTGCGAACCCTCCGGCATTGACCTGCCGTTATCGAGCCGTTATCGAGCCGTTATCGAGTCGTTATCGAGTCATTTTCGAGAACTCGATTTGAAAAAACAACAATTAAAACACACTTTTTATGGAAATAATTTTAGCACAGACCTGCCAATCATTGACTGGCTATTTATCAAAAAAACACGGTTATTACTGCGCCATGATAAAAGGGCGCTGCTACGGACGCCGATCACACAAAAGTGCGGTGCCGGAGAATGGGCACTGGCTTTTCATCCGTGATTTGGCGAAAATGGCGGGCAGTCCGATTGTGGAGAACATACGCGTCGATGCACCCGAACTGCAAAAAGCACTCTATGAGGCACACCACTATACAGCCTCACAGCAAGTATCGAGCAACTTTATCAATGGCAAAAAGTCCCGCTACAACGCACAAGACATCATCAACCTCAAACACACATTTAGCTTATGACAAAAAAGGCCATTACGTTTGCGCAACTCACCGCTCGCCTCGAAAGAGCCATTCATTGCGATGTGGGATTGAAAGGACTGAACATCCTCCTGTACGGTTGGATTACCAAACACGGACGGTGCAGCCGATCACAGTTATGTATGCGAAAAGCAGCTGACGGGGAGGCGTGGCTCACTCCTTCCGAAGCCGAAAGTTTCTCTAAATATGCAGGCTACGACCTTACCAAAGATTGAAAAAATTAAGGTTCTTAATTCTGCGGAGGCGATTATTTGGTCGTCTCCGTTTTTTATACTACCTTTGCACCGTCAAACAAAAACGCATATGAATAATCGCATACAACTTATCATCGCCGCCGCGCTGACTATCGCTGGCATCGGACTGCTCTACCTGGGAGCACTGCTCGCTCCGCAAGGCGAGATACACGAGACTATCCTCGTTGCCTTCGGCGAAACTGCCACTTTTGCCGGCTCTATTATAGGTGTCGATTATCACTACAAAACAAAAAACACCCACAACAATGATAATAACTCTCATTCGCCAAAAGCCTGAAGGCAAAGCCGTTAAAGGAACGATCCTACTGCCGTTCTACGAGGACGCTGACGTCCCGGTTGAAACACTCGAGAACGCCGACTTCCTCATTCCCGAAGGAACCTATCCGCTCAGCATCACCTACTCGCCTAAGTTCCAAAAACGCCTGCCGCTCATCAGCAACGTACCCAACCGAGAAGGCATCCGCATTCATCGCGGATCACTCCCTGAACACTCAACCGGATGCGTTCTCACCGACGCCGCCGGAATGGCAAACATACAAGCTTTTATCAACCGTTTTAACATCTATCAAGAAAATGAAACAGAACAGCTCTTCCTCTGCGTTCGTACCGAACGAGGAACCCAAATGGACCAAAGTCCTCTTTGAGATCATCATCAAAATCCTCACACTCGGTATGTATCACGTAGAGAAGCATCGAAAAGAGGCAAAATGACCCGCCTCTCAAAAGAATGGGTCTATATCTAATTACTCACTAAAAATACTTACTCACTTATGGCTATTTTTAGACCCGCTCCACTGTTTGAGACCATTCAGGGAGCTTTGACCAAAATCAACAAAAAGTCGCAGCACGCGGATGACGAGCGTATGGTGCTCGCTACGCACCGTGCAGCCGAGACGACCAGCAAACACTGTTCGCGTCTTTACCTCCGTACGCTGAAAAACATCACCCGTACCACTCCGGTGCTGGCAGACGAACTGAAGCGTCGTTCACGTTTCGCAGCTGTCTCCGCAGCAGTAGCCGAGCGTGCACAGGATCTGAGCCGTGTGGCGAACGACACCGCCGCTTTCAAGGCACAGAAAGACCAGCCGAATGGCAAGAAAACCATGAAGAGTTACCTCTGGTCACTGGAGTTGGCTACGTATGATGCTAATCATGCGTAAGCAAAGAAAGCGACCTTCGGGTCGTTTTTTTTGTGCCCTCTACGCAATATTAATTATTAATTTTTAATTATTAATTTCAAAAAATTTGCATATATGCAAAAAAAGCTGTACCTTTGTACCCGATTTGAATTATGGGACTATTATTAGTATTTTTATTCGGCGCAATGGGCGTCAGTTTCCTGTGTTCCGTCTTGGAATCAGTTCTGATGTCAACGTCAATCAGTTATATCAACTTACGTGAAGAGGAAGGCTATGCGCCGGCCAAACTGATGAGCAGTTATAAGGAAGACACAGGTCGTCCTTTAGCTGCTATCTTGTCACTCAACACCATCGCCAACACCATCGGTGCTGCCGGTGTCGGTATGCAGGCTACCGCCGTGTTCGGCTCCAAGTGGTTCGGGCTCGTTTCTGCCCTCACCACCGTCCTCATCCTCTTCTTCGGTGAGATCATCCCGAAGGTTATCGGTACGACCTATTGGCGCAATCTGATGGGGTTCACAGCCCGCACGATTCATCTGCTCATCATCGTCCTCTATCCGCTCGTATGGCTGGTGGAACTCATATCGCGTATGGTGCCGGATAATGAGGACGAACCCTCTGTTAGTCGTGAAGAAGTGTTGTCTATGGTCAATGTGGGTGAGGAAGAAGGTGTAGTGGACGAGGATGAGAATAAGATATTCACCAACCTCATGCGCCTTGACTCCATTCATGCGTACGATGTGATGACGCCGCGCGTGGTGGCGAAAATCGCACCCGAGAACATGACCCTCAGGGCATACTACGACAATGACGAATATGACCATTTCTCGCGTATCCCGCTCTATAAACCGGAATCACCCGAGTATATAACCGGTTATGTGCTGCGCAACGATGCACTCGAGGAATTGACCGAAGACCATTTCCGTAAAACGCTCGGCGGTATCAAACGTTCGCTGCCGGCTTTTGATCAGGACTTGACACTCGGTACCATCTTCGATTCCATGCTCAAACAGAAGAGCCAGATTGCGCAGATCATCGATGAATACGGTTGTTTTGTCGGTATCCTTACCCTCGAAGACATCATCGAGACTATCTTCGGACTCGAGATCATCGACGAGAACGATACCGTCATCGATATGCAGCAATATGCGCGCGATCGATGGGAACAAAGACAAAGGAAATATAAGAAACTTGAAACTAAAGAGCGACATACGAATCCTAAACAAGAAAGCGAAGTTTGAGTATATCATTCTTGATCGCTATACGGCCGGTATCGTGTTGTACGGTACGGAGATTAAGTCTATTCGGGAAGGAAAGGCTTCGCTCGTTGATTCCTATTGTGCGGTAGAACATGGGGAGATGTATGTCAAGCAGATGCATATAGCCGAGTACCGGTTCGGCTCCTATGCTAATCATGAAGCCAAGCGTGACCGCAAACTGCTGCTGCAGCGACGCGAGATACGCAAACTGGAGAAAGCGACCAAGGATACCGGTAAGACCATTATCCCCCTGTGTCTCTTTATCAATGAGAAAGGCCTTGCTAAAATGGAAATAGCCCTCTGCCAAGGTAAGCACACCTACGACAAACGCCAAGCCCTCCGCGAGGCTGACGATAAACGTCAAATCGACCAAATCCGCAAACTCTCCTCCCTCCGCTAACGCTCTTAACGCAGCACGTAAGTGCGCAGCCACGCATCAATATCCTCTATCTCTGAGTTGATATGTTTACGGACGATCTGCCTTCTATGGTAGATCGTTTGTTTTTGTACGTTCAGCACGATAGACATATCGTTGTCGGAGGCACCGATGATGGATAGAATAGCGAACTGCATGTCCGATTCGGTCAGTTCTGGATACTCCGCGCGCAAGCGACTGATGGCGCCATCTAAGGCTTTATCAATCGAAGCAATCAGTTCGTCCAGACTCTCTTTGCTCATCGTCAGTTGCTCATCGCGGTAGGTCTGCAACCATTTCGGGAACTCTACCTCGTTGCCGCGCATTCGCTGCATTTCTATCTCGCGGGTGAGGTTTACTTTCTGCTGAAGCCGTTCCAACGCCAATTGTAACTGCTGCACGTATTTGTCACGCAAGGCCTCTAACTGTCTTGCTTGTTCACGACGTCGTTGCTGCCAATACCTCCAAAGGACGATAAACAGCACCAGAACGACCGCTAACAATAGTACCAGTACAAACGAGATCTTGCGTTGCCATTGTCGTTCACGTTGTGCCTCTTCGGCGCGTTGTTGCTCGCGTGCGACATCATAATGTAAGGAAAGCGCGTACGTGCGTGCGCCCGCGTCGCGCTGCAGCTCATCTATCTTGCGATCATACAAATCCAATAACACGCTGTAGGCCGTGTCGGCTTGTCCGCGTTGACGGAGGATCTTGCTGTTCAGATACGCATAACTTTGTTCGAACCAATAGGCGTAGGCAGAGTCGGTAGGTTGTAAGTGCTCCAGATAATAGGCGGCAGAGTCCGTAGCGTGTTGCGCCAAGAGCAGTTCGACGATCTCCGAATAACGCGTAGGAATGTGGTACTCTTCTGCCAGCTGCTTGCAGACCGCCAGGCGGTGGTCTACGCTGTCCGGATAGCAGAGTTGGTAGCGATAGGCATCTATATCGAGTAAGAGCAACGGGCTGTTGGCTGCGCGTGCATATCGCTCTGCTTGGGCGAAATACCAAAGCACACTGTCTTGTTTGCTGCCCGCTATAGCCATCGTGCGCGCAATGTCGCGGTAGGCACAGGCTAAATAAACTGCATTACTATCGGGATCTAACATCGGGATCGCTTTGCGGTAGTAATTTTGCGCGATGTCGTACAGCATCTCGCTTTCCGAGGTATTGCCTAAACGAAACCAAGTCAAGCCTAACAACTGATCTCTTTGTGCTGACTGCGGAAGATCCACCAGAATCTCCTCCGCTTGCTTTAAATAGGCGGTAGAACTTTCGTACTGACTACTGCTGTTAGAGGAGATGCCTTGTTGGTATAATTCTTCTGCCTCATGAAGCCGCTCGGAGGCATCCGAACCTACCAAATGACATCCGCTCCAACTGAGAGTTACGAAAAGGAATGTGATATATGCACATCGCATTTTAAAATGCACCTATTTTAGTGTTGCTTAAGCCAAAGTTCCAGAACCGGATCGGAGAGATAAAGCCCGTCTTCCCGACGCTCAATAAAATCTTTTTCAAGTAACAATGTTTGCATTTTTGCAATATTGGATTTTGTGCCTAAATTGTATTTCCCCATCACCTCTTGCGATGTCCACTGGTCGTGCTGTCCATTATTGATAGCACGCAAAAAATTCATCTGATAGGTTGTAAGAGGATTCAATTGTTCTATGAAAAGCGGTGTACATTGAGCGAGGAGATCACTCACTCCTTGTTCAATCTCTTTCTCAGTTACTTCCTCTTGTGTGTTAATCATTACATTCCATGCCAATTGTTGCACATAAGAGGATTGATTGCGTACAATTTCGCATATCTTTGTAACATATTCTTCGCTGATAGTCAGGTCTTTTTCTGCAAACTTACTCTGAATAAACGGAATCCAGTCTGCGGTGGGTATCGGTTGCAGATAGTTCGGTTCGCCAAACTGGTAGAAGGGCATCCGTTTGTTTTGGAAGATATTGGTCATCATATGTTGTCTGCTACCGAATAAACAATAGGACACATGTTGCTGATGTTGCCAAACACCACGCATTCGTTTTTGTACGTATGTGCTGTCCGGCCATTCGCCTATCTGCTGAAACTCATCAATGCAAACAACAATATGCTTGCCGATATGCTTGGCTAATAATTCCGGCAAGGCTAATATCTCTTCCGGAGAATACTCTTTAGGCGTGATGCCCAAAGAAAAGGAGTATTCGGATGTCAAATCAGGACTAAACGCCACTTTGGGAGTAAGTCGTACCAGAAATCGCTTGATATTTTCTATTGCCAACTCCATTTTATTGGCGGTTTGCTTCAAAAGTGCTTCCGCGAACTTGTTGTAAAAATCATACTCCGATCGACAATCAAATATATCTATATATATTGTTTGAATCAAGGATTTATCCACTATCTCCTGTACGTGCTTTACTAATGAAGTCTTTCCCATGCGTCGCGGAGAGATGAGTACTACATTGAGCCCGTTCTCAAAATTCATCTTCAAACGATGACTCTCTTTGGTACGATCAGTGAAGTTGCTTCCTCCTACGGAAACACCATACACAAAAGCCTTATTAATACCCTTTACCATTGCTGTAATTGTTTTATTTATTGATATTTACGCGGTACACCGTTTGGTGGTCCACCAAGTAGTGAACTTTTAAATTCGCTGCAAAGTTACAACAAATATTTGGAATATGCAAGGATTTTCTGCAAAAAGTCAAATTTATTTGAAGTTTTTGTGGAAAAGACTTGTTATTGGCGCAACTATGCGACTGGAACTTCGGTGGGACCCTGCTCTTTTGAGTAGGGAGGACCGACGTTACAACAAATATTTGTTTGTTTTTTTCAAATACGCAAGTATTTGGTCAAAAAAGTGCGATTTTTATTGATTTTTTAGTTCAAACGGGCACTTTTGGAACAAGTCAAACACAGAAAGTCAAGCCCAAAAGGAATAAAAAATATACGCGTACAACTTTATTTTTCATATAAAATTATAATTTGCTTATTTACAATAATTTACAAAACACTAAAATCACTGCTCGTACAACTGCTAAATTTGCACATATCAGAAAAAAGCAGTACCTTTGCATCGGATTTCAAAACATAAATCACGTCGCAAAATTAGTAAAACTTTTTAACATATGCAAATTATGGAAAAGAAAAATTGTTTTTGTCTGCTTTTTGTAGCATTTCTGTTATTAAAAGGAACGTGCGCCTACGCGCAAGACAATTTATCCGATCGTTACGCATGGCGGTTGGATAGTGTGGTGGGGTCAATGCCTGTCTTCCCTGCGATGACAGACAGCACGCCCGTCAAGCCGGATTGGTACGCGCAATATACGTACGATGCCAACTCCGTGACCGTAGTGTCCGGTCTCCGGGTGCTTTGGCACGACACAATGACCTTTATCTATCCCAGAAAAGACGTCTATACCTGGGCTGTGGACAGCGGCCTGTATCTCAAAGAAGGCTATAATGGTGAATACACAGGCGGTGAATTAGTCGGCAACTTCAACACGTACCCGAACGAGCGCAAACTTGTAATGAAAGACAGCGTGCGTAACGTCTATGACGTGGAAGGAAGGCTTATTCGTCAGATTCGCAATAATGACTATATCACGTTCCGTCTCAACACCGTCTATGACGAGCAGACAGGAATGATGACCGGCATGGAGTGGACGCCATACAACCGCACCGTTCGTACAGAGAATGATTCTGTTTCGGTTGATTATACCTATAAATATAACGCGTCTGCCCGCAAGTGGGAAACGAACTCCGAAAGCGTTGTGCGCAATTATTACCGCAATCATATTCTAGATATGTCTATCCGTGAATCTAACTACACCTATCATGAGAACGGCGAACTGGCTTCTTTACATGTGGACATCTCTGAATATAACCCAATGGGAATTGATACACTTTGGATAAAAGCCGAAATAAAACGGAATACAGAAGGCAAAAACACCTATGGACGGGAAACGGTAACTACGCGTAAAGATCCTGTTGCACGCACTCGGGAGAGTTCTTATACTTATGATGAGCAAGGAAATCTCGTGTTCACCGAAAACATCGAGCGCCGGATTGACCGTGCTACGAATCTCTGTATCAGCGAGATCCATTCCGAGTGGTCGGGCAAGGTATGCCTGTCCAAGCAAGAGCGCGAATGGATAATCCGTACCCGTCCTATGATGAGCATAGGAGGGAAAACTACCTTGCTGACGCTAGAGAACAGCTATACCAACGATAGCCTGAAAAGACACCATTATATCAGCTACGATGAGAATTACAATATCGCATTGGAGGTAGATTCGTTCATTAACTCCCAAGGCATGTGGTGCTATGAACGTAAGGAATATGATGCGGAGGGAGAGGAGATATACTCCGTTTCCAGTCGTGAAGACCCAGCTTACGGAGGCTGGACTATTTTTAGCGAAGAGGATCATCGTCCGGCAGAGTATTATAAACTGCTACTGGTCAATATACAAGGTTGGAGTGTGAACGGCGGAGGCTACCATTACGATACGATTCGCACAACACAACGCTACTACTCCAATAAATTCGACATGTCGCGTAAGCGGGAAAAATTGGATACCAAAAACTTCACTTGGAATTTGCTATATTATAATCGTGAGGAAACCACATTTAATTCCGACGGGACTCCTGCTTCCACCATTGAATATATCAGCAATGATCCGGAAGGGAACATTTGGGAGGAAAAATACCTCTATACCTTCACTTATGATGAGGAAATCGGTTTGTACCTGCGTATCAAGACAGCAGAGATGGCGGATAATGGAGACGGCACCAAGTCCTGGCAGACTCTGGCTCAACCTCTACCTGACTGGTATTATAAGCTCGGAGGAGGTAAAGCCGGTCTGGAACGTGAATACTATGCCGAGGTACAAGAAGATATAGAAGGACATCAGGCACATCTGTATTACTATAACTATGTGGACTCTACCGCCACATGGGAACTGACATACCGGAATGATGTTACTTACTTCCCTGAGCCGGGTTGCACTAAAGAAGCATCGAGATATTTTTGGAGAAAGGAAAACTCAAGTATGGTTGTTCCCGGAAATCGGACAGAGGGACTGGAACTCTTCACCGACACCTTCGATATCTTCGATGAATTCGGCACTTTTACAGAGCAGCACGCCTATCATTGGGAAGATTCAACAACACTTATTTGTGACACGATCATCCGCAACCAGCCCACCTACGATGTCCTCGGCCGTTTGACGCAGCGCATCGAGTGGTACACATGGAGCAATACAGGCAATATCCCGTATTGGAAATACCGTTACTTCTATCGTCCGGACGACGGTACGCAGTATGATTGCGTTGCTGTTTCGCAATACGGCGGCTCATCTATGGGGTGGACTGATTTCCAATTGACTAATGACGGTCTCGGAGATGTCTCTTATGATGAACAGGGACGAGCTGTCGAGCAGATTTACTACCGCCTGGACAATACGGCAACCGCATTGGTACCGAAGACCAAACAGATCATGTATTATGAAGGTGATGAAGCCGACTGGTATTTCCGCGAGACCTACAACTGGTCGGATACAAACAACACATGGGAATTTGCTAATTCTTCCTATCGCGGCGCGGCTGCTTTACCGGTTATTTCTCTCGATGAATCCGGCAATATAGTGCAGTACGAGTTGCGCAACGAGGCCTACGATCTGACGTACGGAGCTTTGTTGGAAACGGAGCCTGTTCTCTCACCTGCATCGTTCGGAATTCAGGAAGCGAACCAACTCCTCTATACCGACTGGCTGAACC
>JAFPNK010000091.1 GCA_017401985.1 Paludibacteraceae bacterium
AAGGAAGGTCAGATGTACCACTGCGAAGTGGATGACCTCTATCTTATCCCGACCGCTGAGGTACCGGTTACCAACCTCTACCGCGACGTCATCATCGACGAGGCACAACTGCCGATTAAGAACTGCGCCTACACAGAGTGTTTCCGTCGCGAAGCCGGTTCGTACGGCAAGGATGTACGCGGTCTGAACCGTCTGCATGAGTTCTCGAAGATCGAGATCGTGCGCATTGATACGCCGGAGCACTCGGACGCTTCGCATAAGGAGATGTTGGATCACGTAGAAGGTCTGCTCCAGAAACTGGAACTGCCGTATCGTATTCTCCGTCTTTCGGGTGGCGATATGAGCTTCACCGCTGCGCTCTGCTATGACTTTGAGGTCTATAGCGAAGCACAACACCGTTGGCTCGAGGTATCTTCCACCTCTAATTTCGACACCTATCAGGCAAACCGCCTCAAGTGCCGTTATCGCCGTGCGGAGGATAAGAAAGTGGTGCTCTGCCACACACTGAACGGTTCGGCACTCGCCCTGCCGCGCATCGTCGCTGCACTGCTGGAGAACAACCAGTGCGAAGAAGGTATTCGTATTCCGAAAGCGCTGCAACCGTATTTCGGCGACGATATGATTCGCTAAGACCGTGAAACGTTGTTGCTTCATAGGGTGTCTATTATTGTCCGTGCTCGCATGGGCACAGGAGCGCATCGAACCGGTTCCGTTCGGCGATTTTGAGACATGGACCGTTCGGTACATCAAAGAATCCGCTATCCTCGGAGGGCAGACCAAAGCCTTGTACATGATCGCGGAGACAGACACCGTCTATAGCAACAAACCGTTCACGCCGTCCTGGGCTTCCCCTTGGGGAAGCGGTAATGCGCACGCACGTGCTTTCGGCATCGACAAAGTGTCGGTATCCGTCACGCCTGTCAAGCGAGGAAACGGTTGGTGCTGCTGCATGACCAGTCGTCTGGAGGCGGTCAAAGCAGCAGGCATGAACCTCAAAGTGGTTGCCACCGGTAGTATTTACACCGGTCGGCTAACCGACCCCGTAGGCATGCAGCACAGCTCGGATCCCAATTCGGCCATCGATATGGGAATGCCGTTTACCCAAAAACCGAAGGAGTTGATGCTCGATTACAAAGCCACTATCCAAGCGGACCAACCCATTGTTTTTGCCAACGCATGCGCCAAAGTAAAAACGATAGGCGGGCATGACGAAGGACAGATTGTCGTGTTGCTGCAGCACCGCTGGGAAGAGAACGGACACGTCTATGCCTACCGCGTAGGCACGGGCACGGAGCACATCAGCGCGTCCACCAACGGATGGGTGAACGACCACCGCGTACCTATTCGGTACGGGGATATAACCAAAGCCCCGGGTTACCAACCCTGGGAAGCGCTCATCACCAACCGTTGGCAGACACGTAACAGCAAAAGGAAAATGGTGCGCATCGAAGAGGTAGGATGGCGAGCAGACTTGGCTCCAACGCATATGATTATTCAAATTGCAGCCGGTTGCCAAAAGCCGTTTACAGGCTGCCCGGGAAACGTGATTTGGTGCGATAATATACGTTTGGTATATTAACTTTTCGCAAAACAACGATAAAAAATGACATTAGCACTTGCATATGTCATTTTTTTTGTGTAACTTTGCCGCCGATTTAGTTTGCGTGTATACGCGCTCGTACGAAAACCATGGATTATAACTATATCAATCATATCGATTCACCGGCTGATCTGAAGAAACTCTCGCTCTATGAGTTACCCGCTGTGTGCTCGGAATTGCGTCAGTTTATCATTGAGGCGCTGAGCAAGAACCCGGGGCACCTGGGATCCTCTTTGGGCACCATCGAACTGACCGTTGCGTTGCATTATGTGTTCGACACGCCGAATGACAAATTGGTTTGGGACGTAGGCCATCAGGCTTATGCGCATAAGATTCTAACCGGTCGTCGTGACAGATTCCATACCAACCGTCAATTCAAAGGCCTGGCGCCTTTCACTAATCCCGCCGAAAGCGAATACGATGCTTTCATCGCCGGACACGCCAGCAATTCTATCTCCGCAGCTTTAGGTATGGATATCGCCGGTCACCGCAACGTGGTGGCGATCATCGGGGATGGTGCCATGACGGGCGGATTGGCTTTCGAGGGACTGAACAACACCTCGATGGACAAGAACAACCTGCTCATTGTGCTCAACGATAACCACATGGCCATTGACCCGCTCAAGGGCGGTTTCACACAATATCTGGTGGACCTAACGACCAGTGCGGGCTATAACAAAGTGCGCTGGCGTTTATATCAACTCGCTGCGCATCTGCATCTCGTGGACGAGCAGAAACGTAAGGCTATCTTGCGCCGCAACAATAACCTCAAAGCTACGCTATCCAAACAAGCCAATAACATCTTCACCGGCCTTAACATCCGCTATTTCGGTCCGACCGACGGTCACGATGTAGTGGGACTGGTGCGTATATTGAGCGAGATTAAGAACCACCGCGGACCGAAGGTACTGCATATCATCACCAAGAAAGGTAAAGGTTACGCACCGGCGGAGAACGACCAGACCGTTTGGCATGCACCGGGCGAGTTTGACGTCACCACCGGCGAACGCTTAACCGGTAACCCGTCACCCGTCACCCCACCCCTCTGGCAGGAGGTGTTCGGTCAGACCTTACTGGAGTTAGCCAAAGAGAACAAAAACATCATCGGTATCACGCCGGCCATGCCGAGCGGGTGCTCGATGAGTATCATGCAGAAAGAACTGCCGGATCGGGTGTACGACGTCGGCATCGCCGAAGGACATGCTGTCACTTTCAGTGCCGGTCTGGCCAAAGCAGGCAAACTACCCTACTGCAACATTTACTCCACGTTCATGCAACGCGCATACGACAACATCGTGCATGACGTTGCGCTGCAGAACCTGCATGTCGTCTTGTGTATTGACCGTGCGGGTATAGTGGGTAATGACGGCGCTACGCACCACGGACTGCTGGATCTGGCGTATCTGCGTCCGATACCGAACATGCAGATCTGCGCCCCGCGTACCGCGGAAGATCTGCGGCAGATGATGAGACTGGCTCAGACACTGGACGGCCCGATAGCTATCCGATACCCAAGAGGACGGTCGCCGCAGGAATGTTCGGCTCCGGAGCCTCTCCGGTACGGCAAAGGTGTCAAGTTACGCGACGGAAAGGACGTAGCCGTGCTGACCATCGGAGCCATCGGTAACACGATGGCGGAAGCGATTGAAGATTTAAGATTGAAGATTGGAGATTTGAGATTCGCTCACTACGACATGCGGTGGCTCAAACCAATGGACGAAGAGATACTGCACGAAGTAGGAAAACACTTCAAGACCATCGTGACTGCAGAGGACGGCATGATTGCAGGCGGTTTAGGCAGCGCGGTGCTGGAGTGGATGACTGACCACGGATATAACCCGCGGGTGATCCGTCTGGGAGTCAATGATCAGTTTGTAGAACACGGCTCAACCAAAGAGCTGTACCATATGTTACATTTAGACAAGGAGGGTTTATGCGAATCGTTATTGCAGGCGCAGGAGAAGTAGGCACGCACTTGGCCAAACTGCTGAGCCGCGAGGAAATGGAAATCAGTCTCTTGGATGAATACCAAGACCGATTAGGTGACCTGAGTGCCAACTACGACATGCTAACCAAAGTGGGCAACCCCACTTCTATTCACGACCTGCGAGACATAGGCGTGAACGGTTGTGACCTGTTCATTTCCGTTACTCCGCATGAGACGGAGAACATGACGGCTTGTCTGATTGCCAATTCCTTAGGCGCCAAGCGTACTCTTGCGCGCATTGACAACTACGAATACCTGCTACCGGAGAATCGCAAATTCTTTGAGAAGATGGGTCTGAACCACCTCATCTATCCGGAGGTGCTGGCAGCGAATGAGATTGAAGAGAGTCTGCGTACAAACTGGATGCGGTACCATCTTCATCTGGGTCAAGGCGCATTGGAACTGTGCGTAGTCAAAGTGCGTAAAGGAGCCAAAGTGATTGGTAAGACCTTTGCTTCCGGCATCTATAACCACGGCAAATACCGCATTGTAGCCATCAAGCGCGAACAAGAAACGATTATCCCGCGCGGCCAAGACACCGTGGAGGAAGGCGATTTAGTGTACTGCATGTGTCCCAAAGAGAACATGGAGTTCATGCGGGAAGAGTTAGGCAAATCCAAACGCGAGATAAAAAACGTCATCTTCTTCGGCGGCGGTCGTATCGCCCGCAAAGCGGCTACGGAACTGATGAGTGAGATTAACATCAAGATCATCGAGAAAGACCGCGAGTTATGCAAAATACTGAGTGACAAAGTGCCGGACGCGCTGATCATCAATGCCGACGGCAGTGATATGAGTCTGCTCAAAGAAGAAGGTATTCAGGACGCAGACGCTTTCGTAGCCGTTACCGACAGCAGTGAAGCGAACATCTTCGCCTGCCTGGCTGCCAAACGGTTTGGTGTGCGGAAGACAATCGCGGAGGTAGAGAACCTCGATTATATCCCGATGGCGGAAGGTTTGGATATCGGTACCGTACTGAACAAGAAAACGATTGCCGCTTCGTACATCTACCAGATGTTACTGGACGCAAGCGTACGCGGTGTGCATAACCTGACCAGTGCGGACGCGGAGATCGTGGAGTTTGATGTGAAAGAAGGCAGTTCGGTTACCCGACGCAAAGTGAAAGATCTCAACCTGCCGGATGAAGCCAACATAGGTGGTATCGTTCGTGCCGGCGAAGGTATATTGGTGAACGGCGACACACAGATCATCGAAGGCGATGTAGTGGTCGTGTTCTGTAAGAGTCACGTGATACGAACCTTAGAGCGTTTCTTCAAATGACACGGATGTTTAACTGGCGCATAGTATTCAAGACGATGGGTGTCCTCACGACACTCGAGACCTTGTTTATGCTCATTCCTACCTTCGCCGCATGGTATTACCACGAGCCGGAGTTAGGTGCCTGGATCGCAGCGTCCGCCATCACACTGATAAGCAGTTGGTGGATGTTAGCGTTCGGCCGCAAGGCGGAGAAACGTGTCGGCGAACGCGAAGGATACGTCATTGTAGGCTTTGTGTGGATCGTCTATTCGCTGTTCGGTATGTTGCCTTTCTGGCTAAGCGGTACCTTACCACACATCACGGACGCCTGGTATGAGACTATGGCCGGTTTCACTACCACCGGTTCCACCGTCTTCACCGACGTAGCCGCGCAGCACCACTCAATCCTGTTATGGCGTTCGCTCATGCAGTGGGTTGGAGGTATGGGAATCATCGTACTGAGTGTGGCTATTCTGCCGATGTTCGGACTCGGCGGCATGCAGCTCTATAGCGCCGAAGTGACGGGTGTGAGCTACGAGAAACTGAGTCCTCGTATCGCCGACACCGCCAAGCATATGTGGTTGACGTACATCGCGTTGACGGTAGTAGAAGGCCTGTTGCTGTGGCTCTGCGGAATGGGTAAGTTCGATGCCGTGTGCCATTCGCTAAGTACGATCTCCACCGGTGGTTTTGCTACGCACAACGACAGCGTCATCGGGTTCAGTCCTATCATTCAATGGATCATATTGGTCTTCATGCTCCTGTCGGGTATTAACTTCACCCAACTGATTTATTTGTTCCGCGGCAAACCGCACCGTATATTCAAAGACGAAGAGACGCGTTGGTACATAGGCGCATGTCTGCTGGCCGGCCTCGCGTTGATCATCGGTCTGCTCATTCATACCGGCACAATAGATAGTATTCGAATCGGACTCTTCACCTCCGTTGCTACGATTACCAGCACCGGATTCGTTGCGTCAGATTATATGGTTTGGCCGCCTGTGTTGTGGGTAATCGTGTTCTTCCTGATGTTCACCGGCGGTGCTTCCGGTTCTACTGCCGGAGGTATCAAATGGGTGCGCATCGCGATCTTCGCCAAGTCTGCCTTGACGGAACTGAAACGTCGTATTCATCCCAATGCCGTTATTCCTGTGCGTCTGAACGGCAACACGCTCTCCGAACAGACAACCAGTAATGTGATGGCGTTCATGTTCTTCTACATCATGATCATTGTCATTGCTACTATCTGTTTCTGCGCGTGCGGAATTGGTTTTGATGAGTCCTTCGGTATCGCGACCTCGATGATCGGTAATGTGGGCGTGTCGATTGGTCAATGGGGGTCGAGCGGATGTTATGCCGCCATGCCTGATGCGGCTAAATGGATAGCTACGTTTGTGATGCTCATCGGCCGTTTGGAGATCTTCACCGTTCTTTTGTTATTCAGCCGTGCCCTTTGGAAGAAATAAGGTGTATGGTGTAAAGTGTAAGGTGTATGAAGCCGCGGCAAGTTCTTCTCTTTATTGCGTGTGTGATGCTTAGTCTGGGTGCACTGTGTCTGGTGCTTCCGGGTTGTGTATCGTGGGGCGAGAAGACCTTACGCTGGCCTACCCTGGCGGAAGTGTTTGATATAGAGCCGTCAGATGTCAGTATTCAGTATTCAGACAGCCTATACAACATAGACAGCCTGGAAAGCCTGGAAATCCAAGATACCATTCCTACCCTTGCAGCGGAGCAAACCCAACCGGTTATTCCGCAGGTACACGTTGATTCGACTACCGACGGGCGTGGTTTTCTGCAAGCGTTCTATACAGCATTGACTCAAGCGGGTGAACGCCAAGTGCGCGTGTTGCATTACGGCGACAGTCAGATAGAAGAGGATCGCATGACGCAGCAGATACGCGAGCAACTCCAGAAACGGTACGGAGGTCACGGCGTGGGGCTGATGCCGCTGGCACAGACGATACCCACGAATACAGTTAAGCAACAACTGTACATGAGCAACCGGTTCGTGACACCGACTCAAGGCCCGAGACGGTACCTGGTGTACGGTCCGAAACGCGACCAGCGAGCGGATGGCTTATATGGTCCGATGGGACAAGTGGCTATCATGAGCGACAGCCTGGTGAGCGGCAGCGAAGAGATAAAAGTCATCTGTACCCCACAGAACAATAACCTGCGGTACACCCGATGGCAGATCTTCGCAGACAGTTCCGTGCATTACACTATTTCCGGTGACACCGTGTGTCTGAATGGCCGCGGAGCCGTTTATGGTCTGTCGCAAGAGAGCGAGACGGGTGTTATTGTGGATAATATCCCCATGCGCGGATGCCTCGGATTGGTGTTCACGAAGATGGACAGCAATCAGTTACGCACGTTCTACCGCCAAGAGAATGTGCGGCTGATTATCATGCAGTACGGCGGTAATGCCATTCCCTCCAATCAGAACCCCGGTACTATCCAAGCCATAGTCAAAGGTCTGCGCGAACAAGTGCAGTACGTACATGCCTGCGCACCGGAAGCGTCTATTCTGTTCATCGGCCCGAGCGATATGATTCGCCAAGTGGACGGCGAATGGCAGACCTATCCGATGGTACCCTATATGGATAAACTGCTGCGGAAGATGGCAATGGAGGAACAAATAGCGTATTTCAGCCTGTACAATTGGATGGGCGGTGCCGGAAGTATGAAACAATGGAGAGAGAACGGCCTGGCAGGCGATGACGGCGTCCATTTCTACCGCAGCGGTGCCCGCAAAGCAGGTAACGCGGTAGTCAATTGGTTGCTGGAACCTATTGAAAATGCGGATTGACAATTGGATTTTTTACATCACATAGTAGGTTTTGATGCAGACAGCCCGTTGCTGTTCACCCAGTTCTATTTCTGGGCATTCTTCGCATTGGTATTCGCGTTGTTCGCGCTGATCATGTCCGGCAAGAAAGCGGATAACCATTCCAGATTACACCTGCGTAACATCTACCTGCTTTTTGTCAGTTGGTTCTTCTACTACAAGACCAGCGGTTTGTTTCTGCTTATATTAGCGTTCGTGACACTGAGCGATTGGCTCATAGCCGGGCGAATCAAATCAGCCATCACCCATCACAAACCACAAATCGCTAAAATCTTTTTGGCGCTCTCGGTGGTCATCGACCTCGGACTGCTGGCTTATTTCAAGTACGCGTATTTCTTCACGAACATGATCAATGATCTGTTCGGAACCGGATTTCAAGTGTTTGACATCTTCGCGTACATCGGTAACGGCTTTGCCGAAGCGGGACGGTTCAGTGTGGATACGATTATTCTGCCGGTAGGTATCTCGTTCTATATTTTTCAAGTTATTTCGTACACCGCGGATGTGTATCGCGAACGTATCCAGCCGGTGAAGAACATTCTTGACTTCGGATTCTACGTATCCTTCTTCCCGCAATTAGTAGCCGGTCCTATTGTGCGTGCGGAGGAGTTTATTCCGCAGTTGTACAAACCGTTCCGGTTAAGCAGAAGGGTCTTCGGCATCGCTGTTTTTTGGATACTAAACGGTTTGGCGAAGAAGATCATTATGTCCGACTACCTGGCGGTGAATCTGATTGACCGCGTGTTTGACAATCCGTTGTTATTCTCCGGCTTTGAGAACCTGTTCGCACTCTTTGCGTATTCGCTGCAGGTCTATGCGGACTTCTCCGGTTATACAGACATCGCCATCGGCGTAGCTATGCTGTTAGGATTCTACCTGCCAATGAACTTCAACAGTCCGTATAAATCGCAAAGCCCTCAGGAGTTTTGGAGACGTTGGCACATGTCGTTGGGTCGGTGGCTGAAGACATATCTGTATATCCCGTTAGGCGGAAACAGACGAATTGGTTTCGGTACCTATTTCTGGTTAAGCCTGATCGCTGTGGTGTCCGCCGCACTCACCGGATGGTGGTTATGGATATTAGTACCGTTCGCGGTGTTCATGATTGGCATTGCTATCTGGAACCGAACCGCCGATCATCAATCGTCACGAAGTAAATTGATTTACGCGAACCTCAACTCGTTCATCACGCAAGTGTTAGGCGGTTTGTGGCACGGCGCCAGTTGGAATTTTATTATCTGGGGCGGTATCAACGGTATTGGAATGATCATCGAGAAGATCTGGCGTGGAATGAACTGGCACGTTCGTTTTGCCGCTATGACCCTTCTCACGGCCGGCCTATGCTGCGCGGACTATTGGACGAACCTGCCTGTGTGGCGACTCTTCGCCGTATGGGTTGCCATTCTATGGGTAGGAACCGCCATTCGATATATCTATTGGTTGATTACGCAAGACAAAACCATCACCAATCGCCAATTACAAATCACCAATACAATCGCCAAAATATGGGCGATTGCGCAGACCTTCACGTTCATCACCTTCACGCGTTTGTTCTTCCGCTCCAGCAGTAACCTCGATCCGGCAACGGCGAATGAGGTAGCTTGGGCGACGGCGAAGAACATGGTCAATCAGATTGGCGGCGCATGGAACAACGCCATCATTCCGGATTTCCTTTGGGAGTACCGATGGGTGGTAGCGATGTTCGTGGCAGGAATGGTCATTCACTGGATCCCCACCAATTGGAAACGGCGTTACAGGATCTGGTTCACTAAGATGCCACTGTGGCTGATGGTAATCGCCGTGTGCGTGGCGATAGTGGTCATCTACCAGTTCGTCAGCGCCGAAATGCAACCGTTTATATACTTCCAGTTTTAGTATGGTCATAGGAATCACAGGAGGAATAGGCAGTGGCAAGTCCACTATCGCCAAAGAGTTGGCAAGGCAAGGCTTTGCCGTCTATGACTGTGACCAAGAGGCCAAACGCATCATTGCGGAAGACGCGCACGTGCAAGCTGCTATCATTAGCCTGCTTGGCAACGAAGCGTTCGCGAACGGACGGTATAACACGGCGTACGTAGCGCAGCGTGTGTTTGCAGAACCGGAACTGTTAGAGCAACTCAATCATATTGTGCATCCGGCAGTAAGACGCGACATTGAACAGCGCCAACCTGATTTTGTAGAGTCCGCTATTTTGTATGAAGCAGGTCTGGATACGTTATGCGACAAAGTGGTAGTAGTGGACGCACCGGAAGACATTCGCATCGCACGCACGATTGCACGGGACTATAAGGATAACGCCACGCCGGAGAATATAGAAAAGGTACGCGCACGCATGCGCACACAGAGGTCACACCGCGGAGATCTGGTTGTCATGAACGACGGAAAGGCTTCTATCGAGGGTTTAGTGGCAATTATTACACATTGGATGTAGAAAAATTGACGGAAATACAGCAAAAAGATATATACATTTGTATATATCGTTTTTTTTTTGTAACTTTGCGCCCGATTTGTGTAATATGAAAATAGCGATTATAGGTTACGGTAAGATGGGGCATATGATTGAATCGATTGCCCTGGAGCGCGGACACGAGATTGTAGCGCGCATAGATGCAGGCGATGCCTTCGATCTGAAGGACGCTCAGGTGGCGATTGAATTCACTACCCCGCTTACGGCGAAGGACAATATTTTACGCGCGTGGGCGCAAGGCGTGCCTGTGGTTTGCGGTAGTACCGGTTGGGATGCCGCAGCACTCATGGAGGAGGATAAGCGGCTGCACACCAAGCCTATGCTCATTTGGAAAAGTAACTTCTCCGTAGGCGTCAATATTTTCTTTGAGTTAAACAAAGAACTGGCTGCAGCGATGCAAAATCAACCGCAGTACACGCCTTCGATCAAGGAGATTCATCATATTCATAAACTGGACAAGCCGAGCGGTACCGCGAAGACGCTGGCTGAGCAGATTGGCGAGCATGTGGCCATCGAGTCCATTCGTGAGGGCGAAGTGCCGGGTACACATGAAGTAACTTGGGACAGCGAGGAAGATACGATAGTGATTACGCACATTGCCAAAGGAAGAAGAGGTTTTGCACTTGGAGCGGTGTTAGCAGCGGAAGATTTTCAAAAATGAACATTAAAAGAGAAATTTTCTAAAATCACGGGATATATACTATATATAGTATATATAAGGTATACCGGGATGCGATATAATCTCGATGCGATCTCGGGAATGGCATAACAAGGAGAAGTTAACAACAAGGATATGAAAAGTTTCAAAGATAGAATTAACAATGTAACGCGCGGCGGATGGATTCGCGCAGGTATTTGGAGCGCGATCTATATTGCGTTCGTTATTTGGGTTGCTTGGGGCGACTGGAAGAGTCTGGGTTGGTTAGCTTTGCTACCGCTCATCATCGATGCCTTCACCACCAAGTATATTGATTACAACTGGTGGAAGAAATACAAGGACACCAACAAAGTGCTCTACACCATTTGTTCGTGGGTAGATGCCATCGTGTTTGCATTGGTGGCAGTGTATTTCATCAATTTGTATATTTTCCAGAACTACCAAATACCGAGTTCGAGTTTGGAAAAGACGCTCTGCGTAGGTGATTTTCTGTACGTAAGTAAGATGGCGTACGGTGCACGTGTTCCGCAGACGCCGCTATCGATGCCGCTGGTTCAGCACACGATGCCGGAGTGGTTGGGAGGCGGTAAGAGTTATTTTGACAAACCGCATTGGAATTACAAGCGTCTGAAGGGTTGGACCAGTCCGAAGAAGGGGGACATTGTGGTGTTCAATTTCCCGGCGGGAGACACAGTCTGTGCCGGCGTTCCGCAAGGAATGGAGAACGATTTGTATTCGCTTCGATTCTATTACGGAGAAGAAGCTATTCGTGCGCATCATGAGTTCTTCGGCGACATTGTGGTGCGTCCTGTGGATCGGCGTGAGAACTATGTGAAGCGTTGCGTAGGCGAGCCGGGTGATAGTTTGCAAATCATTGATAATGTGATTTTCATAAAGACAGCCGGACAGGACGAATGGACGCGAGAGCCGGAACGCGAAGGTTTGCAACTCAATTATTACGTACACACGGACGGCCATGTGTTCGGTGCCAAGTACATGGAGAAATTAGGCATCAGCGTAGCGGACCGTCATGTTGTTCAAAGTATGCCGAACACGTATGCCTTCCCGTTAACGCAAGCGATGAAAGCGGAATTGGAGAAGAACAGTCATGTGCTGTCCATTGATTTAGAGCAGGCAGATGAGCGGATTGCCGTTTACCCGTTAGGACACAACGAATGGACACGCGACAACTACGGGCCGGTTTATATTCCGAAGAAAGGCGATAAGTTGCTGATTACGGAAGAGAACTACTGGGTCTATAAGCGCATTGCAGATGCCTATGAGTTCAAACCGATAACGATGGGTGAGGAGTATGAGTTTGAGATGGATTACTACTGGATGATGGGTGATAACCGTCATAACAGTGCCGACAGTCGTTTCTGGGGCTTTGTGCCGGAGGATCACATTGTCGGACGCCCGGTATTCATCTGGTTGAGTATTGATAAGGACAAGCATAAGATTCGCTGGAACCGCATAGGGGATACGAAGAAGAAGTGGTGAGAGGTGATAGGTTATAGGTTATGGTTTTGCCAACTGCATATTTGCCACCCTTGTCGTACATGCAAGCGCTGATGAGTGAGCCGGCTATGATTGAACAAATGGAGACATTTGAGAAACAGACGTTTCGTAACCGCGCGCTGATAAGAGGGGTAAGGGGTTATGGGTTACCGGTTACGGGAAGCGAATTGGTTCGGCTGACGGTGCCGGTGAAGAAAGTGGAGCATAAGCAGTTAACGCGAGACATTGAGATCAGCTATCAGACGAGGTGGCAACACCAACATTGGATCACATTGGTCAGCACGTATCAGCACACACCGTATTTCTTGTACTTCGCAGATTACCTGCGGCCGTTCTATGAGAAAGAATACAAGTGGTTGCTGGATCTGAACGATGAATTGAATGCGACGATAATCAGTTTGCTACGCAAAGAGAGGCCACTACTCGTCGAAAGTCAAAAGCTGAAAATCGAGAGCAGGACGCAAGACTGGAGCGGACTGGTTTGGACAGATAAACATCCGTGGCAAACGGAAGTAAGCGTACTGGAGACGCTATTTGATGAAGAATGAAAGAGATTGATTGGAGTTCATTAGGATTTCACTACACGGAACCGGACTATATTGTTCGCTCTGCGTGTCATGACGGGGTTTGGGAAGAACCGTACGCCACGAAGGATAAATACCTACACTTGCATGTGTCGGCCACTTGTCTGCAGTACGGACAAGAGGCGTTTGAGGGGTTGAAAGCATTTCGAGGAGTGGATGGTAAGATTCGTATCTTCCGCTGGCGGGAGAATGCGAAACGAATGGCGAAGAGTGCAATCGGTTTGTTCATGAAGCCGGTGCCGGAAGAGGTGTTCGGTAAGGCCATTCGGTTGGCGCTGGAGAAGAACATCGATTTAGTGCCGCCGTACGGAACAGGAGCTACCTTGTATTTCCGTCCGTTGCTGATCGGCACCACGCCGCGTTTGGGTGTAGGACCGGGAAAAGATTTTGAATTCATTGTCATTCCCTCCCCTATTGGTCCGTATTACCCGGGCAAATTCCACTGCACGACCTTCGTTGTCAACCGTCATGTGGACCGTGCAGCGCCTTACGGAACGGGGCAGTTTAAGGTAGGCGGTAACTACGCCGCATCGTTCCGCGCCACAGAAGCAGCGCATGCCATGGGAATGGATTGTTTGTTCCTGGACGCTAAGTACCATCGGTATATTGATGAGTGTAGTGCAGCGAACTTCATTGGTATACGGAGAGTCTCCGCAGACGGAAAGCCATGCGGCGAGATTGAGTACCTCACCCCACGTAGTAGTGCTATATTGCCGAGTATCACAAACGACAGTCTGATGACGCTGGCGAAGGAGCGGGGAATGAAGGTAACGAGGCGGCATGTACGGTTGGAGGAGTTGAGTGAGATGAGTGAAGCAGCAGCCTGCGGCACCGCGTGTGTGATCTCGCCGATAGATAAAGTGATTGATCTGGATAAGAACGTCACCTACTCTTTTGGCAACGAGCCGGGACCGGTGTTATCGGAATTGTATCACGCCTTGCGAGACATTCAGTTCGGCCGCGCGGAAGATACGCACGGGTGGACAGAGATATTTGAGATTTGATATTTGAAATTTGAAAAATTATAGTTTATGTTTAAGAATCAACCAAAAGGATTATTTGCGTTAGCCTTGGCAAACACAGGCGAGCGCTTTGGCTACTACACGATGTTAGCCATTTTTACACTGTTCATGCAGGCGAAGTTCGGCTGGAGCGAGTCCGACGCCGGACACGTTTATGCTATTTTCTTGGCTATCGTTTATTTCTCTCCGCTGTTAGGCGGTTTCGTAGCAGATAAGATTGGTTACGGTCGTTGCGTAGTCATTGGTATTACGACGATGTTCCTCGGCTATTTGGCCTTAGCCATTCCTACGATGCCGGATCTGACCGGTAAGTTGGTTATGTTCGGTGGCTTAGGTTTGGTTTCGTTAGGAACCGGTCTGTTCAAAGGCAACCTACAGGTGTTAGTGGGTAATCTGTACGATGACCCGAAATACGAAGACCGTCGTGACGCAGCCTTCTCGCTGTTCTATATGGCGATAAACATCGGTGCTATGTTCGCACCGTCCATGGCTAAATGGATTACGAACATGTACCTGGGTCGTGCCGGATTCAAGTATGCCGCAGACGCAGTGGCTACGTACGGGGATCAAGCGCCGCAGTACTTGGAGGCGCTGTATAACGGTTATGGCTTGTGTTTCGGTGTCGCTTGTGCTTCGTTGGTGCTGTCGGCGCTGATCTATTTCGCTTGCCGCAGTTGGTTCAAGCACGCAGATGTAACGGCTAAGCAGGTGAAAGCAGCTGACAAGAAAGGTGAAGTGGTTGAGTTAACCGCTAAACAGACCAAGGATCGTATCATCGCATTGCTGCTCGTGTTCGGTGTGGTTATCTTCTTCTGGATGGCATTCCACCAGAACGGTTCCGCACTCACTTTCTTCGCTAAGAAATACACGAACCTGACAGTAGGCGGTCCTATGCGTTTTGGATTTAACATCTTCTCCTTGGCATTGGTGGCTGCTTCGGTCTATACCGGTTTTGCTGTATTCCAGGCGAAAGAGATTCGCAATCGTATTATCTGCGGTTTGATTACCTTAGTACTTTGGGCCGGCGCCATCTTCCTTTTCTGGCGTATGGCAGATCCGATTGAAGCACAACCGTCTGATTTCCAGCAATTCAACCCCTTCTTTGTCGTAGCGTTAACGCCGTTTAGTATGGCTTTCTTCGCTGCTTTGGAGAAACGCGGTAAAGTGGTAAGTGCACCGGCTCGTATCGCTTGGGGTATGTTAGTAGCCGCGCTGGGCTTCGGTATTATCACAATGGCTTCGTTCGGACTGACATCACCGATGGACTTAGGCGAAGGCACACAAAGTATCTTGTCTCCGGGATGGCTTATCTCGACGTATTTCACTTTGACGATTGCGGAGTTGTTGCTCAGCCCGATGGGAATCTCGTTTGTCAGCAAAGTGGCACCTCCTAAATACAAAGGTCTGATGATGGGTGGTTGGTTCGCAGCTACCGCTATCGGTAACTACCTGAGTCGTATTCCGTCCGCATTGTGGAATAAGATTCCGTTGATGTACAACTGGGCTATCTTGATTGCACTATGCTTGGTAAGCGCCATCATCATGTTTGCACTGCTTAAGAAACTCAAACAAATGACTGAATAATATGCAAGAACTAATCAAATATTTCGAATCCTTGGAGGCGCGCATTGTGGCGCTTGAAGAGGCACAACAAACCAACGAAGCGATGATTGCCTCGCTGGAGGCGGAGTTGGAGGAACTGAAGAACCGTCCGGCACCGGAACCGCAGGTGGTAGAAAAAGTAGTAGAGAAGATCGTTGAGAAGCCGGTAGAGGTAATCAAAGAGGTAGTGGTTGAGAAACCAGTGGTAGTAGCTGCACCGATGGTTGAGCCGCAGCCTGCTGCAGAACCGGAACCGATTAAAGAGGAATCGGTTGCAGAACCGGAGCCCGTGAAAGAGGAACCTGTCAAAGAGGAGCCCGTCATCAAGGAAGAGCCGAAGGTAGAAGTGAAAGAAGAAGTGAAGGAAGAAGCGGCTGCGCCGAAGGCAGTGCTGTATGGCAAGGCTGTGGATGATATCCGTCGCGCCATCTCGTTGGGCGACCGTTTCCTCTACCAACGTGAGTTATTCGGTCAGGACGTTGAATTGATGCAACGCACGTTGACGGAACTCAACGAACTGGGATCGTATGACGAAGCTGTAGAGTACATCTCTTCGCATTTTGAGTGGGATACAGAGAGCAGTACATATCAACAGTTCCTTGTTACCTTACACCGTCGTTTTGGATAAATCATAAATAACAAATCATAAATCACCCATGTTATTTATCGTTCCTACACCGGTTGGTAATCTGCAGGACATGACGTTCCGCGCGATTGAGGTGCTGAAATCAGTGGATTTGATTTTGGCGGAAGACACGCGCACCAGTGGTGTGCTGCTGCAGCATTTTGATATCCACACGCCGCTTAAGAGCCATCATAAGTTCAACGAGCATGAGACCTCTGCGGATATCGTGGAACGGCTCAAAGCGGGTGCGAATATTGCCTTGATCTCGGACGCCGGCACTCCGGCTATCAGCGACCCCGGGTTCTTTTTGGTAAGAGCCGCAGCGGAGGCGGATATAGAGATTCAATGCCTGCCGGGTGCCACGGCTTTTGTTCCGGCCTTAGTGGATAGCGGTCTGCCGAATAATCACTTCTATTTCGAAGGTTTCCTTCCGCAGAAGAAAGGTCGTCAGACACGCTTGCAGTACTTGGCACAATTGGATCAGACTTTCATTATCTACGAGTCGCCGTTCCGTCTTGTCAAGACGCTGGAGCAGTTGGCGGTAGTATGCGGTGAGGAACGGAAAGCCAGTGTGACACGTGAGATCAGTAAGATACACGAAGACACCCAGCGAGGCACGTTGGCAGAGTTAATAAGTCATTTTAAACAAACCCCGCCGAAAGGGGAGATTGTCCTTTGCGTTGCAGGACAATCTAGTTTAAAGTTGAAAGTTGAGAGTTTAGAGAATGAGTGAAATGAAATCCTTGGCGAAGGACACCGCCATCTATGGATTAAGCAGCATCATAGGTAAGTTCCTTAATTATCTGCTGGTTCCGCTTTACACCTATGCGTTAGCGCGGACGGCGGACTATGGTATTGTTACGAACATATACGCCTGGACAGCACTGTTGTTGGTGTTGCTGACCTATGGAATGGAGACGGGTTTCTTCCGTTTTGCGAACCGTGAGGACTATGATGCCAAAAGCGTATATAAGACGTCTTACTTCACGCTGCTCATCAGCAGTGCGGTCTTTGCCACGCTGGTTATTCTGTTCCGTCATCCGGTGGCATCGGTATTGGGTTATGCGGACCACTCGGAGTTCGTAGCGATGATGTTCGCCACGGTGGCGATTGATGCGTTCGCTTGTATTCCGTTCGCGTACCTGCGTTACCAAAAGCGGCCAATCGTTTTTGCGGCGCTTAAGTTGCTGTTCGTCATCCTTAATATCGACTTCAACCTGCTGTTCTTGGTGGCGTTGGGCAAGAATGATGTCTATTACGTTTTCCTCAGTAATATTTTAGCCACGGGTATTCAGACGCTTTGCCTGTTGCCGTTCACTATGCCGAAGGGCGGACACATGGATGGCAAGGTGCTGCGCGAGATGCTTCGTTACTCGTTGCCGCTGTTAGTACTGGGTGTTGCGGGCATCATGAACCAGACCCTGGATCGAATTCTCTTCCCGTACCTGTACACCGGTGCGGATGCGGAGGCACAATTGGGTATCTACGGTGCTTGTTTCAAAGTGGCGATGGTGATGATGATGTTCACCCAAGCCTTCCGCTACGCCTACGAGCCGTTCGTGTTCGCCAAGCATAAGGACCGCAAATCGGTAGAAGCGTATGCCGATGCGATGAAGTACTATATCATCTTCTCGTTCCTCATTCTACTGGGTGTTGTGTTCTATCTGGACATTTTCAAATTCATCATCAAAGAGACCTATTGGGAGGGACTGAAGATTGTACCGGTAGTGCTATGGACCTATGTGTTCCAAGGTATCTATTTCAACCTCAGTTTCTGGTATAAGTTGACGGACGAGACCAAATGGGGTGCGTATTTCTCGCTGATCGGATTGGTCATCACGTTGGTGCTGCAGGTAGTGGGTGTTCCGCTCATTGGTTACTGGGCAAGTTGCGGCAGCAGTCTGGTTTGTTACTTGGTAATCATGCTACTCAGTTATTTCATCGGTCAGAAGAAAGCACCTATTCCGTACGACTTGAAACGCATCGGAATATACACACTTATCACCGTGGTGCTGCTGGGTATATACTACGCCCTGCGGCTGTATGTGATCAGCAATACATGGATCATGATGGGTGTCGGCACAGTGCTGCTGGCTATCTATCTATTTATATTAACACGCAAAGATTTTCCTATTAAAGATGTTCTCAGGAATCGTAGAAACAATGGCTCAGGTCGTTCGCATTGAGACCGAGCAAACCAATAAGCACTTCACGCTTCGCAACCCGTTCGGGGAGCCGTTGAGCATCGACCAGTCGATTGCTCATAACGGTGTATGTCTGACGGTGGTCAAGATAGAAGGTGACCTCTATACCGTCACCGCGATGCAGGAGACGCTGCGTCTGACCAATCTGGACCTGCTGAAGGTCGGTGATTACGTCAACGTAGAACGCTCGATGATGATGGGAGGCCGACTGGACGGACACATTGTGCAAGGACACGTGGATCAAATGGCGCGTTGCATAGACGCCAGAGAAACAGATGGCAGTTGGTACTACCGCTTTGAGTATGACAGCTGTCGGGAGATGATTGAGCGCGGTTATTTCTGCGTGGACAAGGGTTCGGTGACCATCAACGGTGTGAGCCTGACCGTTTGCGAACCCGATGTACAAGGCGACAAAGGGTACGTATCCGTTTGTATCATTCCCTACACGCATGAGAACACGAATTTCAAATATATCACCGAAGGCACGGTGGTCAATCTTGAGTTCGACATATTGGGCAAATACATGGCACGCTACGCAGCAATATTAAAATCATAAATACAATTATTATGGACAAAATCAGTTATGCATTAGGCCTTTCTATGGGCCAGAACCTTATGGGCAGCGGTGTGGAGACACTGAATTATCAGGATCTCGCACAGGGTATCGAAGATGTACTCACGCACCAACAACCCAAAATCAGTTATCAGGAGGCACAACAAGTGCTCGGTCAGTTCTTCCAGGAATTGGAAGCCAAGGTAGCCGGTGCTGCGAAAGCGGACGGTGAGAAGTTCCTGGCTGAGAACGCAAAGCGCGAAGGTGTGAAAGTGACCGCCAGCGGATTGCAGTACGAAGTACTGGAGCCGTCGTTAGGTCAGAAACCGAAAGCAACCGACACCGTGCGCGTGCATTATGAAGGTACGCTGATTGACGGAACGGTGTTCGACAGCAGTTACCGTCGCGGCGAGTCCATCTCGTTCCCGCTGAATGGTGTTATCAAGGGTTGGACAGAAGGTCTGCAGTTAATGTCTGTTGGTTCGAAGTACAAATTCTTCATTCCTTACCAACTGGCATACGGCGAGCGCGGAGCCGGTCAATCGATTCCTCCGTACGCAGCCCTCATCTTCACAGTTGAGTTGCTTGGCATTGAATAATTCATAAATCAATATTAAAATACAATTCACAATGGAAACTAAAAAAAGAAACATCCTTATTGTAGTCGTACTGGCCGTAATGGCATGCGTAGTAGTACTGGGTATGACTTTCTACGGAAACAGTTACAAGGCTAAAAATGCCGTTTTGAACAATCAAACGGACTCTGTTAACTATGCCCTCGGTTTGCTCAACGGTTTGCAAATCAAGCAGTATTACCTCGCTAACGACAGTAGTGACGAGGCAGTAACTGAGTTTATCGATGCACTGGAAGAGGCTTATCTGGACAAAGAGGAGGAACTCTCTGATCTGCAGAAAGCCGGCCGTCAGATTGGTACCACCGTTAAGCAGTTTGAGAAAGAAGGTCTGGCAGAGAACCCTGCTTGGCCGGTTAACGAGAAGGTCTTCTTCCAAGGTCTCGTTAACGCCCTCTTCGGCGACACGACGATGATGGGTGAAGACGATGCAGAGATGTATGTTATGGCGCATTATCAGGCAATGATGATGGGCGGCGAGAAGACCGGTGAGCCGGTTTTGGCTAAATGTCCGAGCAAAGCAAAGACGATTGAGTTGACCAACGAGAACGACTCGCTCAACTATGCGTTCGGTCGTTTGAACGGTCAGCAACTCAAGTTGTACGTGATTGACACGGACACGACTGAAGATAATCCGATTGACGTGTTCATCGCCAATGTGAACAAAGGTCTTAAGTCGAACGTACGTAACCCGCAGTTGGTTTCGATGGCGAAGAACATCGGTACTGCCATCCGCGAGCAAGAACCGACCGGTCTGCTGGGTATCGACGGTCTGGAGACGAACTACGAGTTGATCAAACAAGGTTTCATCAACGGTCTGTACAGCTACACCGAGCAGATGGATCAGGCGGCTGCTAACCAATACCTGGACGAGGTGATTACCCAGTTGCGTTACGGTGCGCTGATCGAAGAAGGCGAGCACTTCTTGGCAGAGAACGCTAAGCGCGAAGAGGTACAGGTAACCGAATCCGGTCTGCAGTACGAAGTGATTGAGCCGGGTAAAGGACCGAAACCGACTGCTACTTCGACCGTGAAGGTGCATTATGAGGGTACACTGATTGACGGTACCGTCTTCGATAGCAGCTACATGCGTGGCGAGCCGAGTGAGTTCCCGCTGAATGGCGTTATCGCCGGTTGGACCGAAGGTCTGCAATTGATGTCGGTAGGAGCAAAGTACAAACTGTACATCCCTTACCAACTCGGTTACGGTGAGCGCGGTGCCGGCCAATCGATTCCGCCGTACTCCGCCCTGATCTTCACGGTTGAGTTGTTGGAGATTAAGTAATCCGATAACCGATAACCCATAACCAATAACCGTTATATGGGCGTAATCGCTAAGCAATCGATACGTGGTACGATAGTGACGTACTTAGGCATTGCCGTCGGCATTGTCACCACGTTCTTCGTGTTAACCCGTTTCCTCACCACAGAGGAAGTCGGGTTGACACGTGTGCTTATCGATGCCGCCGTACTCTTTGTCGGGTTGGCGCAATTGGGCACCAACGCCAGCATTATCCGTTTCTATCCGTATTTTCGTGAGAAGAACAGCGAAGAAGATCACGGTTTCTTCTTCTGGGCACTGGTCATTCCGTTTATCGGATTTATCTTGTTTGCCATCATCTATTGGGTCTGCGAAGCACCATTAGCAGCTTGGTTTGGGAACAAATCTCCGCTCTTTGTGGAGTACTACTATTTTGTACTCCCGTTGGCGTTCTTTATGCTGTACCAGACGATCTGCGAATCGACGTGCAACGTGCTAATGAACATTGTACTGCCTCGTGCGGTACGCGAACTGGTGGTGCGGGTTGGCTTGCTGGCAATATACTTGCTTTATGCATTCCATGTGCTTTCGATAGACGGACTGGTTATTGGTATCTGCGTCAATTATGCCTGCGCAGCGATTATCAATCTGTGTTACTTCTTCTCGCTCAAGCGCATTCAATTACGTCCCGACTGGTCGTTCCTACGTGCGCATAGTGACATAGTACGTAAGTATCTGGTCTATACCGGTTTCCTGCTTATCTCAGCCGTTACGACGGTGCTTGCACCTACTCTCTCGTCGTTCTTCGTGACCGCGAAAATGGGCTTGGACAGCACGGGTATTTTTGCAATCGCCACGTATATGGCGGTGATGGTGAGCGTTCCGAACCGGTCTGTGGCAGCAATCGCTTCTCCGCAATTGGCTCGGGCTATCAAGGAGCAGAACCGCGAGGAGTGCTCACATCTGGTGAGTCAAGTGACGCGGAATATGCTGCTCATCGGCGGATTCATATTACTGGCTATGTGGGTGAACATAGACCTCATTTTCCATATTTTGCCAAACGGCACGACGTACGCTTCCGCCAAGACGGTCGTGCTTATCTTGGGTGTCAGCCAATTGGTTTTGGCTACATTCTCTATTTGTTTCTCGCTGCTCACCTACTCTCGGTTCTACGCGTTCAGCCTGCTGCTGTCGCTCCTACTGACCGTGAGTGCGTTGCTGCTGAACAATTATCTGGTTCCGCTGTATGGAATGGAAGGAGCGGCGTGGAGTAACCTGTTGTCGTACGGGCTCTATTACCTGCTCATCATCGCCACGGTGGTGCCGCTCTGCCGCGTACGCGTGGTTGATTCACGTTGGTGGCTTATTGTGGTGCTGCTGGCAGCGCTGTTCGGGCTCAATTGGGCTTGGACAACATATCTGCCTTCCTTCGGGTTGTGGATAGATAGCTTCATCCGTAGTCTGGTTATCCTCGGTGGCGGATTCTTTGTCGCCTATGCAACAAAATTGTCACCTGAGATTAATGACCAAATCGTAAATCGTAAATCGTCTAATCGTCAATAAAATGCGTTATTTCATAACCTTTGCCTACGATGGCACATCGTACCACGGTTCGCAGACGCAGCCGAACGGAGACACGGTACAGGCGCAGATGGAAGCGGCGTTCGCTACTATCTTGCGTCATCCGGTGGCACTGACGTTCGCCGGTCGTACCGACGCGGGCGTGCATGCAGAGATGATGGTAGCGCATTTTGATGCAGACACTTTGCCGGAGAACCTGGTGGGACGGCTTAATAATCTGCTGCCGGCTTCTATTGCCATTCGGTCCCTTTGTCCGGTGACGAATGAGGCGCATGCGCGGTTCGATGCATTGTCGCGTACCTATTACTACCGCATCACCACTCGCAAAGATCCGTTCACGTACGTGAACCATACGCGAGTAGCCGCAGGGCTGGATTTGGAAGCCATGAAC
>JAFPNK010000092.1 GCA_017401985.1 Paludibacteraceae bacterium
ATTCCGGGTTCCCGGAAAATATCGTGCGAAACAAACAAAACGCACGAGATTTTTTGGGAAAGCGAAGCCTGACATGTAGCGCTATACAAGGGCATAGCCCGCAGTCGCGCGAGTGTCAAGGTAAGCGCGCGGTGTTAGCACATCGGTAGTGCATCGGCTTCCCAAGCCGAGGAGGCGGGTTCGATTCCCGTACACCGCTCTCCCAAGGGGACAAAAAGAACAATAAGTAGGTCGGTCTGCCGCTGCGCAGGGAAAGAAAAGCATGCGTGCTTTAATCTCATTCGCAGAGGAAAGTCCGGGCAGCACAGAGCACCACAGCGGTTAACGGCCGTCAGGCAGCAATGTTTGGTCCCTGCTACAGAGACGAGAAAGGTGAAACGAGCACACTGTGGGCTGCAATTCCAAGTAAACCGATGTTTGAGCGCTGCTCGCGTTAGTCGGAGGGTAGGAAGCGAGAGAGGGGCACGGTAACGTGTACCCCGAGATTAATGGCAGACGCCCGCAAGGGTACAGAACCCGGCTTATAGACCTACTGCCCCTTCGGGGATTTTAGATTTATGATTTCAGATTTATGATTTGAAATTTACCATGAAGCAATTTAAGTTTTCCGACATTGTTAAGTTTGTTCGCTACGATATGTGGCGTGTGACGGCGACGGAGTTCGACGGTTTCTTTCAGAAGCTGGGTTACGCCATCATACGTACCATCGTTCTGGTTGCTCGCGGTTTCACGAGCAAGAACCTCAACGACACCGCAAAGAGTCTCACCTACTCTCTTATATTTGCCATTATACCTATTCTGGCCATGGTTCTGGCGGTAGCCAAGGGTTTTGGCATGGCGGATGTGATTGAGCAGCAGTTGAACAATTCGTTTTTAGGCGAGACGAATATGGTTCCGACCATCATGGAGATGGTGGAGCGCTATTTGGACACCGCTCATGACGGCGTGTTCATCGGGATCGGATTGATTATCCTGTTGTGGGCCGTGTATTCGTTCTTCCAGTCGGTAGAGACCGCATTTAACCGTATATGGAACGTGAAGCGCTCGCGGTCTATTCTTCGTCAAGTCACGACTTACATTGCTATTGTGGTGCTGATTCCGGTTCTGATCGTATGTAGCGCCGGTATAAACATTTTGGTTCACACGACCGTGGAGAGTACGGTACACACCAAGGCTATCATCGAGTATTTCCAGACGGATGGCGCCAAAATGCTGCAGTTCCTGCTTGTATGGGTGCTGTTCACGCTGATGTACGTGGCTATTCCGAACACGAAAGTACGATTCATGAGCGCCCTCATCCCGGGTGTGATCATGGGCACGCTGTACCAATTGATGCAGATGTTGTCCGTGTATTTGATTACCTTATTGAGCCGCACGAGCATCGTGTACGGTGCATTTGCCACGCTTCCTATTTTGATGACCTGGTTGCAATACACGAGCTTGCTCATTTTGATTGGCGCGGAGATGAGTTATGCGATTCAAAACAACGAGCAGTTTGAGTACGAGCAGGACTTGAATTGCATGTCGAGACGGTATAAAGACTTCGTCATGCTGTACCTGCTATCGCTTATTATCAAGCGCTTTGAAGCCGACGAAGCGCCTTACACAGCGCACGAATTGGCCGTTCGCGACCATTTGCCCATTCGATTAGTTAATCAGTTGTTGAGCCGTATGGTAGAAACGGGTTTGCTGCGAGAGGTAGTGGTAGAAGGTCAGGAAGAGCGTACGTACCAGCCGGCCTTGGACACGCATAAGATGAATGTCGGGATGGTGATTGACCGCATCGATGCGCAAGGAACGGAGCAGTTCCTGCAGACACCGACCAAGGAGATGCGTGCGTTCTGGAAGCGCTATCTGCAGATAAAGAAGAAAAATCAATCGTATGAACAAATACTAATAAATGATATCTAACATGAAGCACCCTATTCTGATTGTCGCTGCGTTGCTGATGGGTCAATTGGCCTTCGCAGCCCCGAAGATTCAACAAGTGGAACCGCTGTGCTGGTGGACGAACATGGAGACCCCGCTGACGCTTATGTTTCACGGAAATGATTTGAAAGATGCACAAGTGAGCGTGCAGCAAGTGGTTAACGGGAAGGTGATGCGTGGCGCATGTCACGGTCTGGTTCCTACCGCTCAGCACAATGCCGCCAGTGCGAATTACCTGTTCGTCGATATGACGGTGAACGAGCCGGGTACGTACCGCATCACGCTTACGAAAGGTCGCAAATCGGCTACGTGTGACTACGTGATCGGCGAGCGTCGTGCCGGCAGTCGTGAGCGCCTGAGTTTCACGAGCGCTGACGTCGTTTATCTGATTATGAGTGACCGTTTTGTGGATGGCGACGAGAGCAATAACAGCACCGTCAACACCCGCGAGAAAGCCGACAAGAACAATGTGAACGGCCGTTGGGGCGGTGATATTCAGGGTATTATCAATTCGTTTGACCACATTGTCAAATTGGGTTGTACCGCTATTTGGCCGACCCCGATGTTAGGCGACGATGAGGCGGCTTGGAGTTATCACGGTTACGCATGCTCCGATTATTATCATATTGATCCTCGCTACGGTAGCAATGAGTTGTACGCTCAGATGGTACAACAGGCGCACGCGAAAGGGTTGAAGATACTGATGGACATGGTTCCCAACCACTGCGGTGCTGCGCACTGGTGGATGGCAGACCTGCCTTACCCGGATTGGATTAACCAGTTCCCGGAGTTCACCAATACTAATAATGTGTTCACCGCCAACTACGACATCAACGCTTCGGAGTACGACCGTCTGCTGTCTAACCGCGGCTGGTTCGATACGCCAATGCCGGATATGAATTTAGAGAACCCGGATCTGCTGAAGTATTTCCAGCAATGGGCTATTTGGTGGATTGAGTATGCCGATTTGGACGGTCTGCGCGTAGATACGTATCCGTATATTGAGAAGATTCCGGCAAGTGAGTGGTTGGCAGCTATTCGCAAAGAGTACCCGAACATCAATATTGTAGGTGAGTGCTGGACGCGACCGGCTCCTGCTGTGGCTTACTGGCAAAGCGGTGCTGCTAATTTTGACGGTTTTGACAGCCATCTGCCGACCGTCATGGACTTCCAGGTAGAGGAAGCTATTCGTCAGGCCCTGGAGAACGACGGTCAAGGTTGGGGCAACGGTCTGACGCGTGTGTATGACGCGATGACGATGGATTATATGTACGCCGATGTGAACAAGTTGTTCACGTTCCTGGGTAACCACGATATGAGTCGTATCACGGACGCAGTGAAGGACAAAGACCCGCGTCGTGTTAAGTTGGCGTACGTGCTGTTAGCGACGATGCGTGGTATTCCGCAAGTGTTGTACGGAGATGAGTACGCGATGACATCTAAGGGTGAAGATCCGAATAACCACTCTTATCTGCGTGCTCCGCTGCCGCAAGGCGATGAGGTGAGCGCCGCGATGCAGGATATGTATGCGTTCCAAAGCCAGTTGTTCCAGTGGCGTAAGAACGAGCCGGTATTACATACCGGCCGCACGATGCATTTCCTGGCTCGCAATAACACGTATGCGTACTTCCGTTATAACGACCAAGAGGCAGTGTTTGTGTTCGCCAATGCCTCTGAAGAACCGCGTATCATTCCGACAGAGACCTACGCTGAGATTTTGAGCAAATACAACGCTATCGGATTGAATCCGATGAACGGCGAGACGGTGGATCTGAGTAGCCGCGAGCTCAAAGTGGACGGACTGAGCACGCTGATTGTAAAATTGAAGAAGTGACTAGACGGCTAGACGACTAGATGACTAGTTATCCTAAAATAGAAAAGACGTGTCCGCGATGCGGAGCGTCTTTTCTTTGTACGCACGATGCGATGTGCCAGTGCGTAGGCATTGTATTGAACGAAAAAGCGCGCGCTTATCTGCGCACGCATTATACGGATTGCTTGTGTCGGGAGTGCCTGGAGGAGATAGCTAGACAACTAGACGACTAGACGGATAGGCTACTAGACAACTAGTATAATCTATTTGCAAAATGGAGGGTACTATCGGGGGCGTTATTGAGAATACCAATAACGTCCTCGAGCATTTCTTCGGGGTGCACTACCCCACGCTCCCAGAAATTGTTCGCGCCGGAAGGTAACTGTTGCTTCCGCCAGTTATAGACGCGACCGTCTTGATACGCCTTGAACCACGTGTGCTTCTCATCCATTTGGGCGAGTTCGTCCAAGCTGTTTCCGCCTGCACCGACCCAGACCTCCGCATCATGGAAATAACGAAGTGTCTCTTCGATAGTCAGCGGAATGGAAGTCTCCCGCACATCGTCATAGAAGGGATAGTCAGCTCCTGCGTCTTTGAAGAGATAAGCCAGGTAGTTCTTGCCGGAGGGGACGTACCATGTGCCTCTAAAATTATTTCCGGACATAATAGACCGCTTTGCGGTCTGACCGCCTTCGGCTGTAGGATCGTTGCACTGTAGGACCGTTGCACTGAAAGACCGCTTCGCTGTAAGACTGATATACTTGCTTTCTACTTCTGCGAAGATAGAGTCGGCTTGGTGGAGGTGACCGGTGAGGGCGCCGAGGACGCGAATCCATTCGGCACGTGCCAAAGGAGAGCCTTCCTGCCATTCGTTGATATAGATGATGGGCACACCGAGTTTCTCCATACGAGCCGCTTCGAGGTTGTCATACTGGCCGTAATTGACCGCAAGCAGCAAGTCCAGATCGGATTGCAGCACGCGTTCGGCGCTGGGTTTCATAGAGTCGCCCAGGTCTGTCTCGTCGCCTTTGAGCGGTGTGTAGATGAGTTCGGGATTGCAGACGGCCACCAAGCAATCCATGGCATCGAGCGCATAGAGAAATCCCACCTGCACTGTGCTCATAGTGCCTAAGCGGCGCATGGGTTGCGAGACACAAATGCGGTTGTAGGGTCGGAAGACCTCAACGATTGTACCGGAATCGGTCTGAGTGATCTGAAAGCCCGTTGCGTACTTATTGCCGGCAGGAACAGCTCCCTGCTCCGCAGGCTGCGAAGTGCAGCCCACGAAGCAAAGAAGCGCAATTAGTATGAGCCAATATTGGCGCATGACGAATTACTTTTTAGCACCGAGGTTGTCGATACAGAAATAAGCCGGGGTGTTCAGACCATAATCACCGGTACGGCTACCGGTCATGGTGAAGTTCAGTTCATCCACCTTACCCAGTTTGCTGAGGTCTACATAGGTCCATTCGGTAACGAAGTTCGTACCCTGACCCAGATAGAACTCAACGGTCGTGTTCACAGCCTCACCGTTGAGCGAACCGCCGATAGTGAGGAGGAACCAGTCCTCTGCACCGAAGGGGTCACCGGCGATCGCATCACCGTCCTTCATCGAGCTGAGAGCATACACATTGTTACATACGTACATACCCGGAACAACGGCAGCGCTCTTCAGTTTGATTACGTTCGGTGTCCAAGCGTCGTTGTACCAAACGATGTAGTTCTTACCTGCATACGCACCACCTGCTGCAGACTTGTTAGCGTCCAGGTAGCTCTCGAACTTCGTGTCAGTGATGTTCGAAACCACTGCACCGGTAACATACGTACCACCGTAAGCAACTGTCTGTTGGAGTTGGAAGTTACCGCTCTCCAGGAACACGGTCGTGTCAGTAGCGAAAGCGAATGTGCTTTCGGTTTGAGCCGGGCTGATAGCTGCCTCTTCGAAGGTAGCAATCGTTTGGTCTTCTACTTCACCTTTCGGTTGGCAAGCTGCAAAGGTCAATGCCAATGCGGCTACAAAAAAGAAACTCTTTCTCATTTTGTTTTTTGTTTTTGATTGTTAATAAATTGGGTTAATTATTGATGTGTAAATCAATTGCTCCTTGTATCTCGGTACTCAGTTCGCCGGTCAGTTCCAACCGTTCATCCACCGCGTTATAGACGCGCACGAAATGGATGGAGTCCAGTAGAACGGATTGCCCGTTGGCATCAACCGCCCATGAGAGGTCGAAGGAAGTACCCGTTTGGTCATTGTTGGGTTTGTTATCCACGTACCCGAACTCGAGTATATGCTGCACGTTCTGTCCGTTGATGGTCACCGACTGTTTGGGCAGCAAGGCCCCAGTGAAGGTTATTTCGTTCGCTTCAATCCACTGCGGGTAATAGGGGTGCTGATGGAAGGTATTCTGCAAGGTATCCCCGGCACGCGTGTAGGTTTTGGAATAGTTATGATTAGCCTCGTCATAGAGACAGCCCTTGAGTTCATACCAGGTGTCATCCGGAAGTCCGTTGCCGTTATCATCATGACTGACGAGCACGATGCCGGGTTCGGAAGAACCGTATTCCGTACTGCCGCTCATGTAAAAGGCGTTGCCGAGAATCTGTATGTCGCGTCCGTCAAGGTTTTGTATCGGATGGTCAAAACCAAAGGTCACATAACCACCCCATCCTCCTAACGAAATCAATCCACCGGCATTATTGGCAATGGCTGCTTCGCACTTACGGCACATCGATTCCGCATCGTCCCCTTCTTCGTATTTGGGCAACTCGTTGACGAACTGACCCGGAGCGGGTATATACTCGTAAACTCGATTGATGAATTTTGATTTATGATTTATGATTTGTGTTGTATCTCCGTACAGGCTGTATGCTCCCGATACGCGGCAAAGATGCCCGGGGATGTCACCTGTCTTGGCACTCCAGCGGAGGTGTCCGTCATAGGCGTAACAATAGAGCACACCGGAAGAGACGTAGTTCTTCGCGTCCGTGATATAGAGCGCATCGGCTGTTGCCAACAGTCCGTACGGATTCTCGTAAGACGCAATATCTATCGGCTGCGGGAGTTCCGTATAATCCATGG
>JAFPNK010000093.1 GCA_017401985.1 Paludibacteraceae bacterium
AAATACGGTGCAAACAGTTTATCCAATATACTTGGCTCATGCGGAATCATATTGTGCACGAGCGCGATGCATTTCGTCTTGCCGTTCTTACGCGCCATGCGCGACACCAAACCGTACGCAGGTGCGAAGAAGGACATCCAGTAACAGCAGACCAGCAGATCCGGCGCGGCCTTTCGAATCGCGCGTCCCACACGTAACCAGTTGAACGGATTGCAGGAGTTCAATTCGCGACGAATGAGCAAGCCCTTCGGCGCCTGTTCCGAAGAAAACTGCGTCTTACCGGGGAACAGGAAAGACGGATACTGCAATGTAAACGTCCAAACCTCCACCTTGTGCCCTTCCTCCATGAACTGCTTGGCTAACCGCTCGTTGAACGTCGCCAAACCGCCTCTATACGGCCATGCCGTGCCCAAAATAATTACTTTCATAGATCCTCCTTGTACGTAATCTTCCTATTTGCCTCCTCGCCCAGGACAATCTGAATCTTACAATTCGGTTCATATCGCCGCACTATTCCCGCATCGTCCGTTGCAACCATATAATCATCGGCGAGCGCCCGCGTGTAAGCTTCAAAAACAAGATCGTAATGGAACGCCTGCGGCGTCTGCGCACGCATGTACTCGCTGCGCGCAGGGATACTCTTCACTCTCAACTCTCCACTTTCCACTTTGTACAATGTGTCCGTCACCGGCACAGCCACAGTTACCGCCTCATGTTGCTCCAACGCCTCAGCTACATCTGCTAAGATGCGTTGACTGACAAACGGGCGCGCTGCGTCGTGGAACCAAAGGGACACTTGCTCGGACGCATCCGCATATGCCAGCAACGCGTGCCACGAACTCTCCCAACGCTCTTTGCCTCCGGGAATGATCTTCGTCACCTTACTCCAGTTATTCCGCTCGCACAATTGTTTCGCCTCGTCCATCCAGTCGGGATGCATGACGATAGATATCTCCTCAATACACGGCGCTTGTTCGAACGCATCCACCGAGTGCTCCAACACCGAACGCCCGTCCTGTAACGGCAACAACTGCTTCGGCGTCTCACCGCCTACTCGGCTGCCAATGCCTCCGGCTAATATGATTCCTATATTTCTCATTGTTCAAACGCATTCCAGCCTTGTGCCTTCAATGCCAATTCTTCACCATTCCTACCGATGAGATTACATCCGTACTCCGGCTTCGTTATATGCCCGATAATATAGAGATCATCAATCGGAATCAACTTCTCGTAATCGTCCAGCGAACAAGTGAACAGCAACTCGTAATCTTCACCGCCATTCAGCGCGCAGGTGACAATATTGAGATTCATCTCCTCTGCCAACGCAGCCGCCTCGTAATCAATCGGTAACTTATCCTCATACACGCAGCAACCCACGTTCGACTGGCTGCATATATGGAGCAACTCGGACGAAAGTCCGTCACTCACGTCCATCATTGCCGTCGGTTTGACACCTGCCTTACGCAATGACTCCAAAATATCCTTACGTGCTTCGGGTTTGAGTTGTCGTTCCAGCAGATACTCTTTTCCCTCAAACGCCTCATGCGCTTTCTGTTCGTCCCCCACCAATCGTTCGCGCTCCAATAGTTGCAACCCCATATACGCCGTGCCGAGGTTGCCCGACACACAAATGAGGTCGTTCAGTTTGGCACCGTTGCGATAGACAATCTCCTTTGCGTTCGCCACGCCCAAGCAAGTGATGGAGATTGTGAGACCGGTCATGGACGCGCATGTGTCGCCGCCGACAATGTCCACGTTATACCGCTCGCATGCCAAACGAATACCGGCATACAACTCCTCCAGGTCTTCCACCGAGAACCGTTTGCTCACACCCAGACTTACCGTAATCTGCGTCGGTGTGCCGTTCATCGCGTAGATGTCCGAGAAATTAACAACTGCTGCCTTGTATCCCAAATGCTTCAGAGGCACGTACTCGAGGTTAAAATGAATACCCTCCAGCAGCATATCCGTCGTCATGAGGACCCTTTGGGTTCCAAAATTCATCACCGCGCAGTCGTCTCCCACCGCCTTTTGGGTACTCGGTTGTATCGGTTTCAAGTCCTTGGTAAGATGCTTGATCAAACCGAACTCTCCCATCGTTGCTATTTCTGTTCTTGCCATTAGCTTCCAATTATCACTTTACCTCAACACCCGTTGCGTTATACATCTTGCCGTCACGGATGATGATCAGTTGACCGTCACGGATGAATTTTGTACTTTGTACATCGTCACTTTGTACATTCTCAAAGCCGACAGGTGCATTCTCCGGAACAATCTTCACGGCTTGGATATAAGCGCCTGCCGACACAGCATCCTCTACACGCGTTGCGATGCGTGCAGGAGCCGAAGCGGCACTCTGTGCATGCAGATAAATGACTACGTGAACTGGAGCCGGCACATCGTACGTTACTTCAGCCCAACCCAGCGCTGTCTGCGCAATGCTGACTACTGCTTGACCTTCCATCTTCACTTGCAGCGTATAGCCTGCCAGGGTCAGACACTGTACACGCACTTTACCTTGTCCGGCCGGAATGTCGAATACCAGCGAACCCGGTAGTAAGTCGATCCATGCACTCGAACCCGGTACAAGACTATCCAAAGCTTGTGCAACCACTTCATCGGTGAGCGAACTAGCGAGTTCCAATTGACCGGTCTGTTCGTTATACGCATCGTTTGCTGAAGCGCTGAACACAATCGACTCATTACCTTCCGGATCGGTAGCGGTGAAATCAATGGTCGTCACCTCGTCTGCCGGAGCAACTACCGGCACTTTGCCGATTTCCACTTCTTTGGCGTACTGGTTGTTGGTGGTCATGAATCCTTTATTGGTTTCGAACCGCACACCCGGTGTCAAGATAGCCACACCTTCCTCGCCTTCTGCCATCACAAATGTTTTGCATTGGATAGCCAAACCGGTAGAAGTAGCCAACAAGTGCGAGTTCTTGGACACACCCAGTTCATTACCTAATTTGATAGCAGCCATCGGCGCTTGAGCGCTCACTGCACACTGATGAATCTTGAAATACGGGGTGTTAACGGCTATCTGATTGGCACTCATTGTCAACTCATCGCGCATCGATTGACCCATTACAATGACCGGAATATTAGCAGCCAATATACAGGTCTGCACGTTTGTGATAGAGTTCACACCGTGCAGCATAATGGTCAGCGGGCGCTCCACGCCTTCGTCTTTAATCATTGCATCAATGCTCAGGTTAGCACCGTCGATGTTCCAACTGTTGAGATGCAGCGTGCGGCTCTCGACGTCAAACGTCACGTTGTGTGAACCGTCGCCCAGCACATCCGCGGCATTGAGACTCGTTACGTTGATACCTTTCACGCGCAGACCAATCGTACTGACGTGAACGATGTAGCTCACGCTCTGTGCGTAGTACTCGGGTGTCTCAAAACTCTCCGCGAAGATCAGCGCGTCGCCCACACCCTTGATGGTTAACTGCGTGCCGTCTTCCGAGATCTCGGCTACGTTCGGATTCTGCGATTCAATCTTGTTCATCGGTACGTTGTGCGGGTTCAGCAGCACAGGAGCCTCGCAAGGCACGCCTAACTCCGCATAGATGATAGTATCGCTCCAGCTCAACTCCGGACTCTGTTTCTGAGGCGCAGCAGCTTCTACAACCAGCGGCAGCGAGTAGTCACAAGTGAGCACGCTTCCTTCGGCAGTGCTGACGGTCGATACGAACAGAGTCGTTGTTCCCTCTGCCAAACCATGAATCATATTGTCTGCCGAAACGGTAGCAACAGCGGTGTTCTGTACACTGACGCGACCGGACAGCATACTACCCGTTGCACTCATCAGCATCGGCACACTCACACTCTCGCCTACCTTCACAGAAAGCGAAGTCAGTTGCGCACCGTTCATATAGAAACGTGCTTCCGGACAAGTAGGCTCGATCACCGGAGTGGTGTCTTGCGCTGCATTGACGATCAGGCTGTACTGCGCTTGCGCGCCGAAATACGCTTCCGTTTCACCCGATTGAGCGATGATCGTTGTGCTACCGGCAGACACCAGTGTCACCTCGCCGTTCATCATGTCGACGGTCGCTACGCGCTCGTTAGCAGACGAGTACACTACACGCACTTGTGCACCGGCAGGTTGAATCATCAGGGTCGGTTCTACAAACTCTTCGCCCATCGTTGCCTCAACCTGACGCACTGCTCTACCGTTAGCATCTTCAAAAGACATCGTCAGACGACTCTGACCAACCATGCGCAACGGCAACAGCATCATTGCCACCAGCGCCACATAGAAGGAGATTTTTTTCATATAATTCGAATTTAAAATCATTTGCGGGTGCAAAGGTACGATTTTTTTTGCACATACGCAAGGGTTTAATAAATTTTTATTAAAATTATCGTTTTGATCGCAGATAAATATGAGGTTTTTTAGATGCCACCGATGAAGATATTCTCTCCCGTACACACTATAAGTAATTGATTTATAGGCTTATTTTCAAGGGTTTCGGCGGGTATCAATGGCGGGTTTCCAAACCGGTTTAGAACCGGAGCAGGATATTTCCCAAATCGGGTACAAAGATACAAAAAATATTTGGAATGTGCACATGCAAAGGTACAACAAAAAATCGACATGTGCAAGAAAAAAAAGCAAAAAAGCATTCGAAAAATTTGTGTATGTCAAAAAAAAGCAGTACCTTTGCGCACTTTTTGTGTGTTCGTGCGTGTACGGGCTACGTATACATGACTTATTAAGGATAGAATTATGATTGAATACATCAAAGGAATATTGACGGATTTGAACCCGACGGAAGCAGTGGTAGAAGCTGCGGGTGTGGGATATGCGCTGGCGATCACATTGCCCACCTACTCTGCCCTCATCGGAAAGGATGAGCCTTCAGCAGTCAGCCCTCAGCCCTCAGAAGTGAAACTGTATGTGACCGAAGTGATACGCGAGGATGCACATGAGTTATACGGGTTCACGTCCAGAGCGGAACGGCAGTTGTTCGAACTGCTGATGACCGTCAGCGGTGTCGGTGCGTCCACGGCACGGATGATCCTATCGGCTTTCTCTGCCGAGGAGTTGCGAATGCTGATAGCTACCGGCAACGCCAAGGGAATGGCCAAAGTGAAAGGCCTGGGACCCAAAACGGCCCAACGTATCATCGTGGATCTCAAAGACAAAGCGCTCAAACTGGATTTGGGCGGTGATCCGACGGAACTGCCTATGGCGTTTGACGAACCGGCTGACAGCGGCGTAAAAGCGGAAGCCGTTAGCGCATTGACCATGCTCGGCTTCGCAGCCGCAGCCAGTGGCAAAGCCGTGGACAAGATCCTAAAGAACGACCCGACACTCAAAGTGGAGTCCGTCATTCGCGAAGCGCTGAAAATGCTTTGATAATTTGTACAAACGGAGATTATACATATTAGTTCTGTTGATGCTACTGCCGATGACGGTGGTACGCGTTTCTGCGCAAAACAAGCCCAAAACGCTACGCGAATTGGTAGCGGAAGAGAAAGCGCAGAGAGAGCAGGAGAAAGCGGAACGGGAAGCCGCGGAACGTGCGGCCGCCGAACGAGCCGCAGCTACCCCTGCGAACGCCGCCACACCCGAAGAGGCAGCAGACATCGTTACCGACACCGACTCGGCGATCTGGGCTCCCACACAAGTGCACCAACTCGGCGCACAGAACTTCGGGGACTTGACCACGCCGGTCTCTTCGCTCGACCTGAACGATCCGGAGAACATCACCACCACCGTTGAGTATCAACCGGAGACAGGTACGTACATTTTACGTACGCGCATAGGCGAGACGGACATCACCACCCCGTACCTGCTCACACAGGAGGAATACAACCAATATGCGGAGCGGCAGATCATGCACCGCTACTGGCAGCAGAAAATCAGCGAAGTTGAGCATAACAACGAGACGAAATTTGACATCACGGATATGAAGTTTAACATCGGTCCTGCCGACAAAGTGTTCGGCCCGGGCGGTGTACAACTCAAGATGCAAGGTAGTGCCGAACTGCTGTTCGGATTCAAACACCAATACATCGCTAATCCGTCTCTTACGCTACGCGCGCGCAACAATAACATCTTCGACTTTGACGAGAAGATACAAGCCAGCATTCAAGGAAAAGTAGGCCAGAAACTGAACTTCAACCTGTCCTACAACACGGAGGCCTCCTTCTCGTTTGACCAGCAGAACCTGAAACTCAACTACAAAGGCGAAGAAGATGACATCATCCAGTCCATCGAGGCCGGTAACGTGACCATGGATCTGAACAGTTCGCTTATCCGCGGTAGCAGAGCCCTGTTCGGTATCAAAACGAATCTCAAATTCGGCCGATTCCGTATTCAAGCCTTGATCTCCCAACAGAACAGCGAAGCACAAACGGTGAGCAGCAAAGGTGGTGCGCAGATGACGCGATTTGACATCAGCGGTGACAGTTACGATGAGAACCGACACTTCTTCCTCTCTCATTTCTTCCGCGACAACTACGAGCGTTCCATGGCCAGCGCACCGTATATTGCATCCGGTATAACGATTAACAAAATCGAAGTATGGGTAACCAACAAACGCGGTAACTACGACCAGGCGCGTAACATCGTGGCCTTCACCGACCTCGGTGAGAACAGCAGTCACACGCAGAACACAAGTTGGGGAGGAGCCGCTATCGGTGCACCGGATAATAACACCAACGGCCTCTATGCCGCTATCCGTGAAACGGCTTTCCGTGACTTGCAGCAGACCAGTTCCGTACTGGAAGGACTCAACGGAATGGAAGGCGGTACGGACTTCGAGAAGATTGAATCAGCACGTCTGCTGACCAGCAGCGAATATACCCTCAATAGCGCGTTAGGTTTCATCTCGCTTAAGAGCGCGCTCAACCAAGACGAAGTGCTCGCCGTCGCATACGAATACACCTACAACGGACAAGTGTTCCAGGTCGGTGAGTTCTCTACCGACGGTGGCGAAGAACTGCGTACGCCGAACGCCCTGGCGCTGAAGATGCTGAAATCAAGTGCCAATGCCCCGCTGCAAAAGAACAGAGGCACATGGGACCTGATGATGAAGAACGTCTATTCGCTCGGAGCTACCAGTATTAACCAAGAGAAGTTCGAACTGTACGTCACCTACCGTAACGACTCCGTCGGAACCGATGTGCAGTATCTGAACGAAGGTCCGATACAAGGCAAGCAACTGCTCCGCGTGATGGACCTCGACCGCCTCGATTCCAAGCACAACGCCAGTCCTGACGGACGCTTCGATTTCCTCGAAGGGCTGACAGTCTATGCGTCAAGCGGAAAGATCATCTTTCCTGTGCTGGAACCGTTCGGTGAACACCTGGCATCCGTGTTAGGCAACGATCCGCAACTGGTGAACAAATATTGCTATCAGGAGTTGTACGACTCCACACTGGTAGTAGCGCAAGAGATAAGCGAGAAGAACAAATTCCACCTTACCGGTAAGTACAAAGGAACCAACAGTAGCGAGATCCGTCTGGGCGCCATGAACGTACCGCGTGGTTCGGTCTCGGTAACAGCCGGCGGTGCAACGCTGATTGAGAACGTCGATTATACCGTGGATTACACCATGGGAACCGTCACTATTCTCAACACCTCCATCCTGGAGTCCGGAACGAACGTGGATGTCCGCTTAGAGAACCAAAGCACCTTCTCGCTGCAACGCAAGTCACTTTTCGGTGCCCATTTAGAGTACGAATTTAACAAAGACTTCATCATCGGCGGTACCATCATGCACCTGCGCGAACGTCCGCTGACTACCAAAGTGAACACCGGTTCGGAACCCTTGGCCAACACGATCTGGGGTGTGAACGGCAGTTGGAAGACGGAGATGCAGTGGCTCACAAATGCCATCGACAAGATTCCTTGGATCACCGCGACTGCTCCTTCTTCGCTGTCCATCAATGCGGAATTTGCGCACTTAATACCGGGCCATACGAACGATGTTGGTTCGATCGGTACGGCTTACATAGATGATTTTGAGGCGACAACCACGAACATCGATGTGCATTATCCCAGTTATTGGTTCTTGGCTTCCACGCCTACCGTATTCGACGAATCGAGAGACATCAACAAAACGAGTTATAACAAGAACCGTGCACATCTGTCATGGTATACCGTAGATCCTATTTTCGGTTACCCGCAGACGAACACCCCGGCACATATTCGCAACGATCTGGACGCCTTGAGCGACCATCGTACCCGTATCGTTTATCAGGACGAGATCTACCCCAACCGACAAGAAGCCAGCAATGTGGACACCAAGCTATCGGTCCTCAACCTCTCCTTCTACCCCACCGAGCGCGGACAATATAACATCAGCGCAAGCGAGATAGGCACCGATGGTCACCTGACGAACCCAAGACAGCGTTGGGGCGGTATCATGCGCCGGTTGGATAATACGGATTTTGAAAAAGCGAACATCGAGTACATCCAGTTCTGGTTGATGGATCCGGGGCTGACGAACCCCGAAGGATACGAAGGTGAATTAGTCATCAACCTCGGTGATATCAGCGAAGACATCTTACGCGACGGTAAGAAAGCGTTTGAACACGGTCTGCCTATCTCGGCAGCCGACGCCGGTCGTGTCGATTCGACCGTGTGGGGTTATGTGCCGCGTACCACGAGCACCGTGGTAGCGTTCAGCAACGAGCCCGGCGCACGTGCAATGCAAGACGTCGGTTTGAACGGTCTGAGTACGGTGCAAGAGATGAACTGGCCCGCCTACAAACAGTATCTGACTGAACTGCAGGCACGCGTCTCGCCGGATGTATGGGCTGCCTGGGGGAATGACGAATTCTCGCCACGTAACGACCCCGCCGGTGATAACTTCCACTACTACCGCGGTTCGGACTATGACGAGCAGGAAGTATCCATCCTGAACCGATACAAGCACTACAACGGTACGGAAGGTAACTCACCCGCCACCGAGCAACAGACGGAGAGTTACGGAACGGCTTCCACGCTGACTCCGGATATCGAAGATATCAACCTCGACAACACCCTTAACGAGTACGAGAAATACTATCAGTACAAGGTGATTCTCCGTCCGGACATGATGGAGGTTGGACGCCAGCACATCACGGAGAAGAAAGTGCGCCGCGTGACCCTACGCGACGGAACAACGCAAGAGGTGACTTGGTATCAATTCAAGATTCCACTCCGTGGCGACAGTGCCAGCGTACAGAAGATAGGCTCGATTCGTAACTGGAAATCCATTCGTTTCATGCGTATGTACCTCACGGGCTGCGAACATGAGACGCACCTGCGTTTTGCAACGTTGGATCTTGTGCGCGGAGACTGGCGCCAATACACACGCGAACTGGCTCCGGTCGGAATACCGGTTAATACCGCCGCATCGATTGATGTGCAGACAGTCAACATAGAGGAGAACAGTACGCGTACTCCGGTTAACTACGTACTCCCGCCGGGCGTCAGCCGACAGACCGATCCGGGACAGGCACAACTGATTGCTCAAAACGAGCAGGCGATGGTAATGCGTGTGATGAACCTCAGTCCGCACGACGCACGTGCCATGTACAAGAACACCGGATACGACATGCGCCAATACAAGAATCTGCAGATGTTCGTGCATGCGGAGCAACTGAGTGCCATCGATCCGGAACTCAAAGACGGAGACCTGACTTGTTTCATTCGCCTCGGTACGGACTTGCGTAATAACTACTACGAATACGAGATACCGCTTCACTTAACGGAACCGGGACTCTATAACAACAACTCTGCCGCTGATCGTGAAGCCGTATGGCCGACAGAGAACATGTTCGACTTCGCGCTCAAAGTGCTGACGGATGCCAAAATAGCGCGTAACCGAGCCAAACGAGCCGGTAATGAAGGCGTGAGCAACACTATTCCATACGTCATCTACGACGATGCATCCGGCAAACCGCAGAACAAGATCACCGTCTTGGGTAACCCGACGCTGGAGGAAGTGACCACCATCATGATCGGTGTGCGCAACAACGGCCAGCACGATGCCAGCGGTGAAGTGTGGGTGAACGAGTTACGTCTGAGCCAATTCAACGAGCAAGGCGGTATAGCCGCCATGGCCAATGCAGCTCTGGCAATTAGTGACATCGCCCAACTGAACGTGGCTGGCCGGTTGGAGACTGCAGGTTACGGTTCCATCGAATCGAATGTGCTTGACCGCAATATGGATAATTTCTATCAGCTGAGCGTGAGTGCAGCATTGGAGGCAGGCCGTCTCTTCCCTGAACAGGCGAAGATACAAATGCCCATATATGTTTCCTACAGCAACGAGACCACACGTCCCGACTACGACCCGCTGGATACGGATGTCAAGCTGAGCGAGACACTGAGCACATACGACACCAAAGAAGAGCGAGACTCCATCAAACAAATGTCGAACACTGTACATGAGTCAACCTCGTTCTCGGTATCGAATTTCAAAGTGAACATACACTCCAAGAAACGAGATATGTTCTACGACCCGGCGAACTTCTCCATCTCGGCTTCGTACAACCGACAACTGGAACGCTCACCGGAGATGGAAGTGAACTACACCACAGACCACAAAGGTTCTTTCCAGTACGCCTACAGTTTCAACCCCAAACCGTGGGAACCGTTCGCTAATGTAGAAAAAGTACAGCGGGTGAAGTTCCTCAAAGAGATGAACCTCTACTACCTGCCGCAGTCATGGGCATTCAACACGAACATGCACCGCACCTTCAGTCACATGAAGATGCGTGACCTGGCGGGCGCGTCAGCAGACGCCATGGACTTGACGTTCAGTAAGGACTTCACATGGGACCGTAACGTGGATATCAAGTACGACTTGACCAAGAACATGAAGTTCAGTTTCCAGTCCGCGATGAATGCCATCATTGATGAAGGCAAATACACGCCGGAGATACTGAACGGACGTTATTTTGATAACGATTTCAACCACGACAAGTACGAGGCATGGCGCGATACGATTCAGCGCTCGCTGGCGCGCTGGGGTGCTCCGTACACCTACCAACAGGTCTTCACCGCCAGTTGGAACGTACCGTTCAACCGTATCCCGGGCCTGGACGCGCTGACCGCGAACGCTTCGTATAACGCTACGTACAATTGGACCCGCACAGCCTCCACGACTTCCGGAGTCAATATGGGAAATACTGTCAGCAGTCTGCAGTCATGGCAAGTGGATGGAGGTATCAATTTTGAGACCTGGTACGGTAAGTCCAAGTACTGGAAGTCCACCACACAACTGTACTCCGGCCGTGCGACACGGCGTAACTTCAAACCGAAGAACTACACGCAGACCATCGTACTGAAGAAAGGTGAAGCGGTGGAGATCACGCACCGTCTGAACAGCGAATTGCTGTCAGTAGTCGTAGCGGACTCAACCGGCAAAGCGATACCTGTCTCCTTCAAACCGGAAGGCAACACCAAATGTACCATTACGCCGAAAGCTGACTGCGCGAAGGCAACCGTCACCGTCACCACGCGTGACCCGAACGAACGCACGCCGGCGCAAGTAGCAGGAGATATGTTCACGTATGTCGGCACGATGTTCAGACGCCTGCAAGTCACCTACCGCGAGACGAACTCCATGACCATCCCGGGCTTCGAACCCGAAGCAGGATTCATGGGACAACGCCGAGTGAACGGAGCGTATGCACCGGGATATGACTTCGCGTTCGGTTTCATTCCTAACGACATGATCGAGCGCGCAAAACGAAACGGCTGGTTATCCGGAGACACCTCCGTGGTTCAACCGGCTACACGTGCACATACTTCGGACTTAGACATCAAACTGACGCTCGAACCGCTGCCCGGTCTCAAAGTGCAATTGAACGGCAAACGATACATGGCGCAGTCAACGTCCATCATCTATTCCTACGATCACCTGCAGGAGAACATGAGTGGTTCGTTCAACATCACACAGGTGGCTATCGGAACTATGTTCAGCCATGTGGGAACGCAGGAGGAGAACTTCGCGAATGCGGCATATGATGCGTTCATCGCGAACCGCGCCATCATGACGAATCGCGTGCAACAACAGTACGAAGGAATCACACTGCCTACCGAAGGGTTTATGAGCCATATTCCGGCCGGAACCAAATACGATCCGAATAAACACGGACGCGTCAGCTCGAATTCAGCCGATGTGCTCGTACCGGCCTTCCTGGCGGCTTACACGGGACGTGATATCAACACCATCAGCACGAACCCCTTCTTAGGCGTGCTGCGCATCTTACCGAACTGGTCCGTTACGTACGACGGTTTAGGTAAACTGCCGTGGATGAGAGATCACTTCAAGTCCGTCACGCTGACGCACGCATACACCTGTAAGTACTCTATCGGTTCCTATGCTTCCTACTCCACCTGGATCGGTGCAGACGGAAACAATAAACAAATAGGTTTCGTACGTGACGTCACAACCGACGCTCCGCGGCCTTCCTCCGCATATGACATCAGCAATGTGACGCTGACAGAAGCGTTCAGCCCGCTCATCGGAGTAAACATGACGATGAAGAACTCGCTCTCGTTCAAAGCCGAGTACCGTAAACAACGTAACTTGGCACTCAACGTAACCAGCGTTCAACTGACCGAAGGACATACGAATGAATTCGTAGTCGGTGCGGGTTATACCATCAAGAATCTGAACTTCATTGCTAAGAAGAAAGATGGCGGGCAAACCAAAGTAAGCAATGACCTCAAGCTGCAAGTCGATGTGTCGTACAAGGACGTAAAGATGCTGCTGCGTAAGGTAGAAGAAGGTATCACCCAGGCCTCCAGCGGTAACAAAGTGCTGGCTATCAAGATTTCCGCAGACTATGTGCTGAGTCAGAAGATTAACCTGCAACTCTTCTACGACCACCAAGGCACGACACCGCTTATATCGTCCTCTTACCCTGTTAAGGCAGATAACATCGGTCTGAACATCAAACTCATGTTAACGCGATGAGAGTCGGGATAATCGGACCGGAGAGCACCGGCAAGAGTTCGTTGGCGCGATACTTGGCCAAACGCTATAACGGCATCTACGTGCCCGAATACGCACGCACCTACGTAGAACAGAAAGGCACCACAGACGTCACCTACGATGAGCTCTGCTCCATCGCCCGCCATCAGATAGAGGAGATGGAAACAATCACCTCTCACCTTTGTTTCTTTGATACTGAACTAATTGTCACTAAAGTCTGGTTTGACTACGCCTTCGGGCGTGTGCCGGAGTGGTTAAACGAAAACATCCACCGTTATCCGATGGATGTTTACTTATTGACGTATCCGGACTTGCCTTGGGTACCTGACCCTGCCCGCTCGAACGGTTCCGACGCAATTCGCCTCGAACTCTTTCACCGCTACGAAGCGGAGATTCAAGCCCTCGATATTCCTTATTACATCATCACGCACGAGTCCGTTTAGACCGTGGCGACAATGTCCCAGACGAAAGCACGGACACCGACCTCTTCATTACGGAGGTCCAGTTTCTTGATGGACTCGAGCAATGCGGGGAGTTGTTCGTCTTCGACAACGGTGATGACGCAAGAGTTCATCTCCGGCCAAGCGTGAGTACCACGGCGGGGTTCACCGCCGTTAGTACCACGACCTTGGACTTGTTCGAAGAACGTGAAACCGTGAATGCCCAGCACGTCCAGCATATATTCGACACGACCTGTATTGGCCTGGTTGAAAACGATCATTACACTTTTCATTTTGCTTCCTCCTTCTTCACCTTAATGTCCATAAATATAAACTTCTTTCTCAACGCTTCTTTCTTATCGCGGTCGCCGTGTTTGGTCATCGAGCCATAGAGAACAGGAACCAGATAAAGCGTCAGGAAGGTCGAAACAGTCAGACCGCCAATAACGACGATACCCAGCGGTTGCCACATTTCCGCGCCTTCACCGTTAGACACAGCCATCGGCACCATACCGAGGATAGTAGTGAACGCTGTCATCAAGATCGGACGAATACGGCTACGACCGGACATCGTGATAGCTTGATTCAGTTCATAACCACGCTCACGCATAAGGTTGATATAATCGACAAGCACAATACCGTTCTTCACCACAATTCCGACGAGCAGTACAACACCGAGCGCACCAACCATATCCAGTGAACGACCAGTGATCCACAACGCCAGGATGACACCTGTGAAGGCCGGGATAATCGTCAGCATGATGATAGCCGGCATGCGGAGCGACTCGAACTGCGATGCCATCGTGATATAGACGAGCAGGATAATGAGTGCCATCAGCAAAATCATATCACTGAAAGTCTCTTGCTGGTCTTCGTACGAACCGGCGAGGTGCGTCGAATAACCGGCTGGTAGTTCAAGTTGCGGAATCACATTCGCTTCGATATCCGCAGCCAGTTCACCCAGAGAGGTGTTATACGGCGTCACTTTGACGGTCACAATACGCTGACGGCTCTTACGTTCAATCGTAGGCGGAGCCCAATACTCACCGATAGAAGCGACTTCAGACAGTTTCACTTTCTTACCTGTCGGCGTCGGGATCGTCAGGTCCATAATGTCTGAGATCGAGTTACGATCCTCTTCCTGCAGACGCACCACAATATCGTACTCCGAACCGTCATCCTTGAGGTAACCGCAACTCATACCCGCCACGCGGTTACGCAGGTAGGTAGAAACGGTTGCTGCAGACAAGCCTAAACGCGCTGCTTTCTCTTTGTCTACGATGATCTTGATATCCGGGCGGTCATCCTCACGACTGATGTTCACGTCACGCGCACCGGGCAGTGCCATACACAGACGGCGGGTCTGCTCAGCCAATTGAGACGTCTTATCGAAGTCATAACCGTAGATCTCCACATTGACCGTATTACCACCACTGGCACCCGGACTGTTCGAAGCTACGTTACACTGGTACTCAACAATCTCGGGATAACGAGCCATTTCTTGACGCAGTATCTCGGCGATTTCCCAAATAGACTTATCGCGCTCCCATTTTTTCGGCAGACGAACGGTCATTTGGATCTTGTTGTTCATCGTAGAGGAGAACAGGGCTGCAATCGTAGCGTCGTCATTCGAGCCGGCAGAGGTATTGATCAACTCAATCTCCGGTACGAGTACCATGAAACGAGTCTCCAGCTGACGCGCAGTCTTAAGGGTCTCTTCGATACGCGTACCGCGTTGCAGTTTGACGGTCACAGACAGACGTCCGTTATCCTGCTCCTGCATAAAGTCCGTACCGATTTGTCCATGGATAACCGGAATAAGCGAGAGGCCGAAGATGGCGAAGATGGCAAGGATAGTCAAGGTCTTGTGTCTCAGACACCAACCGAGCGAACGCTCATACAGACCGTCGATCTTATCCAGCATACGTACCACCGTTTTCTCATACCAACCTTTCTTGTTGGCTTCATCATCAACGAGGTTACCGTTCTCATCCACATGCACTTTCTTTGCTTTGAGCAGCTTGGAGCAGAGCATCGGGGTGAGGGTAATAGCCACAAGAGTAGAAGTACAGCAAACGACCGTCACGATCCATCCCAACTCATGGAACATGATACCTGCCATACCGTTGAGCATCGTCAGCGGAACGAATACAGCTACGAGCACCAGGGTGGTAGCGATAACGGAGACCCATACCTCGTTCGTCGCATAAATAGCCGCCTCGTGCGGGTCTTCGCCTCGTTCAACGTGTCGGGTGATGTTCTCCAGCACGACGATGGCGTCATCGACCACCATACCGATGGCTATAGTAAGCGAACAGAGGGAGATAATGTTCAAACTCGAATCCGCTACGCCCAGATAAATGAAGGCCACAATAAGGGCAATAGGAATCGTGATACCGATGATGAGGGTTGCACGCCATTTACCCAAGAAGAAGAGCACAACGAGAATGACGAACAGAAGCGCGTACATGACGGACTCCTCCAACGAGTTGATGGAGTTCTGGATAGTCTCCGAGAGGTCGTAAATCTTCTCTATCTTCACATCTGAAGGCAGTTGTTTCTGGATTCGCGCCAACTCATTTCGCACATCGCGGCAGATCTGCACGGTATTCGCACCGGTCTGCTTGGCAATGATAAGTCGCACCGCCTCACGTCCATTCGTTTTCTCGTCCAAGGAGAGGTCTTTGATCGTATCCTTGACGGTCGCAATGTCGCGAATGAAGACCTGCTGTCCCTGCGCGGTCATGGTGACCATCAGGTTCTCAATCTCCGAACTCTCAATATACTCCGAACGAACCTGCATTTGGTATTGCTCCTGCGGCATCTTAACGGTACCGGAGGAGAGGTTGAGGTTATTCGCCTGCACCACTTGTCCCACTTGCTCCAGCGTCAGTCCGTAAGCATCAAGCTTCTGCTGATCGATATTGATGTAAATATAGCGGTCCGGCGCACCCGAAAGGGAGATATTACCGATTCCGTCCACTTGGTTAAGCTGCGGAATCACCTCGTCGTTCAATATCTTATCCAAACCCGCATACGTCTCATCGGCTGTGATGGAGTACTGACATACCGGCATTGCGGAAGTCGAGAGCTTGAAGATCATCGGTGTACCGCAGTTATCGGGCAGGTTGGATTTGGTCATATCGACGTACGAACGCACATCGTTAACCGCTTCATCCATATTAGCCCCCCACTCCAATTCGAGCACAACCATAGACATATTATCTTTCGATTGTGAAGTAATATGCTTAAGGTGATCGACGGAGGTAAGGGCATTCTCCATGATCTTGGTGACGTTCGTCTCCATCTCGGAGGCCGATGCACCCGGATAGGTGGTCATGACCGTGATATACGGCGGATCCATCTGCGGGAACATGTCCACCGGCAGTCTCATGAAGCTGTATATACCGACTACGATTACCGCCACAAAGATAAGGGCGGTGGTAACCGGTTTTTCTATTGCTGTTTTGTAAATTGCCATATTATTCCACTACATTAATTTTAACTCCGTCTACTAATTTGTGCTGACCCGTAGTAATCATCTCCACGCCCGGAACAATCTCCGGCGCGATGATCTCAATCTCCTGGTCAAAACGTTGTCCGAGTTCTACGCTCACACGTTTAGCGTAACCGTTGTCGTTGATGAACACATAACGGTCGTTGGCACCCACCAGTTTCTCAACTGCCTGATACGGAGCCACGATAGCATTCGCCTTACCCAGACCGATGGTCGTGGTGACGTACATACCCGGGCGAAGCAACTGCTGGCTGTTCGGAACAACGATCTTCACCTGGAACGTGTGACTGGACGCATCGATGGTCGGATAAACGACCTCAATCGTAGCAGGGAACGTCTTGTCCGGATAAATCTCAGACGTGAGTGTCAGTTTCATGCCCGGTTTGAATTTCGGGAAATAACTCTCCGGAATAGCTACCAGCGCTTTGAGTTTATCTATCTGCGTAAGTACCAAAATCGGCTGACCGCTATAGAGTTCGCCGTCCTCGTAGTTCTTGGCGGAAATAACACCGCTGAACGGAGCCTTGACATACGTATTCGTTTTCAAAAACTCCAACTGCTCTTTGGTCGAATTGTATTGCGCCAAAATCTGGTCGTACTGCTGCTGCGTAGCCGAACCGGTGCTGAGCAACAACTCAATACGATTCTTCTCAATCTCCAAGTTAGTAAAGGAGATCTTGGTGGTGTTGTACTGGGTTTGATCCATACGAACAAGGTCAGCTCCCTGGGCTTTGCGGTCACCTACTTCGCAGTAGATATGCTCAATCTTACCGGTTAACGAAGGAGCCACATTCATCGTCAGATAACCTTGTAAGTTGGTCGAAACAGAGATCTCACGCTCGATCTCACGCGGTTGAAGAACGGTGGTGCGCACTTGTTCTACGCGCTCTTCCTGTTCGGTCGTCGCTTGCTCACTGCTGCATGCCATGAGGGCGAGCGCAGCGAAGGTGTAAAGAATACTTTTTCTCATATAGATATTCATTGTTAATTATTCATTATTAATTATTCAGGAATTTCTCCAGTTCAACTTGCGCATTCACCAGCGACAGAATAGCCTGCACGTAACTCGACTGCGCGTTAATGAGGTCATTGGACGCGTTGGTTAATTCCATATTACTGCTTGCTCCGAATTTATATTTGTTCGTCGCGGACGCAAACACGCGCTGGGATACCTCGATATTATCTTTCTCGTTGAGATACGTCTCATAGGCGTTCGTCAGATTGAAGCACAACTGGCGATACTGAATAGCCAAGTTATCGGAGGTCTCCGAAAGGGTGTTTTTCGCCTCTTCATACGCTATTTTCTTCTCCGTAACCGCAGCCGCACGCTTACCGCTGGACCATAACGGCATACGAACGGACACCTGAATCACATTCGGCGGCGTCATACGCATACCACCTTCGCCGTAATACTGCTGGTTGGTGTAGTTATAAGCCAGACTGACAGTCGGACCATATGCCCAACCGGCCATATGCACGTTGCGGTTAGCCAATTCCACTTGTTTTTGCAACAACTGATAGTTAAGGTTGTTCTCCATGTTGAAATTCTCTGCCAGCAGCGTCATCACGCGTTCGGGCGACAACACGTCATCCAAGTTCTCCGTAAGCACCAGTTCCGTTTCTACCGGCACGTCCAACAGCACTTTGAGGCTATTAGTCGCCAATTCGATGTTCCGTTTCTGCGCATTGATGGAGTTCTTGAGCGTATTAACACGCACGCGAATCTGATCCGCAGAGGTCTGCTCGGCCGCACCCGCAGCTACTGCGTTTTGCGTAATGAATTCCAAATCCTGAATATTCACCAAGCTCGAATCCAATAATGCCGAAATGCTCTGTAGCGCCAGCACAGACACATACGCACTCATCACACTTCCGCGCAATTGACTTTCCGATTGCTCGAGCGCAATCTTCTTCATATCTATCGCAATATTATTGAGCAATGCGCCCACAATACCTTGTCCGTTGATTCCCATAGAAGCCGTCACGCCAAGCGCACCTACGTTCGGCATATCGATCTTGAACGACCCCATAGCCGTCTCCATCGAAGCGCTGTAACCAAGGTAGTTACTGTACGAATAGGAACCATCCACCTGCGGCAGCATAGAAGCAATCGTCTGCCATCGAGCCGCGTAGGCTTCTTGCACCGCCAACGACGCATTCTTGAGACTGCGGTTCTGGTTCACCGCGTAGCTCTGCGCCTCCGACAAACTCAAACTGATGGTCTGCGGAACGCTATCGGTCGTTTGCTTGGGGCTTCTGGCGGCCGCCATCACATGATCCTCAGCCATCATGGTAGCGCTTATCACAAGCGCCGCCATTAAAAAGAATAGTTTTCTCATTATATAGATATTCATTATTAATTATTCATTATTAAACAGCTTCAGTCCCTCTTCGGAGAGCGTACCGCGCACCAGCACATCCATTGCGGTGTGTGCCAGTTGATGCATGTTATGGTTGTGCGCCTCGATAATCTCAAAATCGCGAATGGCATCACTGTGAATCTTGGCAAACAGAACCGCTATTAACTCTATATTAAGATCCGCGCGCACGAGACCCTGCGACACACCCATCTCGAGGTAGCGCATGATATAACCTTTCTGAGTCTCAAAGCACTTAATCTGAAAATCAGCAAACTGCTGCGGATAATACTTCTTGAGGTCGTAAACCAATTGAGGCACCCGACGCACATCGTTCTTTTCCGCCTCTTGGTGTTTGAGGAACACCTTAACCAGCTTCCGAAAATCCCGCAACGCCAACAACTCTTCCATTTTGCCGGAGATATAATTGAGATTAGCTTGCAGCAACTGCTCAATCAATTCATCCTTAGAAGAGAAATAGACGTAAAACGTCTTCTTCGACATGCCCAATTCGCGGCAAATATCATCTATGGAAACGGAACGAATACCCAAGCGAAAGAACATCTCGCCTGCCGTCTTAATAATATGTACCTGTTGGTCTTGACTCAAAACGGCTGCAAAGGTACAACTTTTTTTTGACATACGCAAGAATTTTGGAAACTTTTTTCACTTTTGTAGTTTCCATGTTACAAAAATAAGGGGTTTTTCTAAAATCACGGGATATATACGTAGTATATATAGGTATGGGTGGGATACGATATTGTCAGGTAGTTCTCAGGAGGCATTCAGGGGATAGTACTATAAAAAAACAGCCCGCATTGCTGCGAGCTGTTTATCTTTGTCTATTGTCTTTCGACTTTCGACTAATTAGCGAACTTGAACGCCCTGTACGTTGAACATCTTACCGTCACGAACGATGTACATAACGCCATCGATCATCACTTTTTGAGCCTGCTCGGTCAGAGTTACGTTCTCGATACCTTCACCCCATACGTGTTTCAGGATACCCTTCGCGATCTCGTAGTTGTGATACTCACCTTTGTCATTTGAACCATAATAATGAGAGATCTTACCGATAACCATTACGAAATCACCTTCAACAACCGTACGGTCAACCGATGCACATTGATAAGCTTGGAACTCACCATAAGCGCCAGCTACGTCTGCCAGATAGAACGTATTCTCTTTCGTCGTAGAAATACCTACTACGAAACCTTGAACAGCATAGGTATCAGGAGTGGACAGCGATTTGCCCTGCTCAGGAGCCAAAGCTTGTGCAATTGCCAAAGCCTCAGCTACAGTAATCGGCTCATACTCAACTTGCGGAGCATCCGGGTTAGCACCTAACATCTCAGCATAGTAACCAGCTGTAACTTCATAAATAGTGTTCTCCCCCTTGGTATAAGGTTTCAGCAATCCTGCATATACCAAAATGGTGTCACCCTGATGAAGAGTCTCTTGTGCCAACTCAAGCGAAGCCCATTTAGCAGCATCCGGTCCAGCATAACCATCGTAGAACTCAATTGTATCTGTTGGATTCTCAACATCAGACATCCAGAAGCTAACTTTGCCACCGAAGGTCTCATAGGTGATAAACGGAGCATCCATAACAACACCCTTTACAAAGTGGTCATGGCTGTCATTTGCGGCTGCCAAAGCAACTGCCTCAGATACACTGATGGTATCAGCAACCCAAGTATCCTCAGCCGGAACTTCGCCGTCTGTATAGATATCAATGCTCGTTACACGTACTTGTGCGCTACTTGCTGTCAAAGCCAAAGTGGCAGCATTACCCAACCATGTTCCGGTCATTCCTTTATACGAATAGCCGTCTAGTGCTCCAAAGCAACCAGGACCATACTGAGCAGCATCACTGGCTGTGCAATGGAATACAACAGCAGACATCGCTGCCTCAGCCGTAATAGTAATAGTTGAGTTCTTGTAAATGCGGACTTCAGAGCTATTGATCAAACCATTGGTGATTTGAACACGTACACCCTTTACCGTTTGATCGATTGCAGCTGCTGGGTTTACTGCGGTAAAATCAGAAACACTCAGCGTTACCACAGTTGCGTTCATAGTCATGACAGCAACCAACGCCATAACTAAAGTGAAAAATTTCTTCATAATTTTAAATTTTGTTAAATGAATTAATTGGGTTTAAAATATGTTGTATAACATAGTTTTCGGCATTCACCATATTTCGGTGCAAAGGTACGATTATTTTTTGACATGAGCAAATTTATTTGCATTTTTTTACAAATATCTTTAAATCCTTGCATATATTAAAAAAAAGTCGTAACTTTGCACGCTATTTCATAAATTTATGGCTAAATTACTAATTATAGACGACGAACGCGGTATTCGTAATACCCTGCGCGAGATATTAGCAGACGAAGGTCACGAGGTCGAGGTGGCTGAGAACGGTAAACAAGGTCTGGAGATGGCGCAAGCCAAATCCTACGATCTGATTTTCTCAGACATCAAAATGCCCGAAATGGACGGTATAGAACTACTTACCGCCCTCAAATCAGGCGAAGACCCGATCGAAGCCCCGGTGGTCATGATCAGCGGACACGGAGATGTAGAAACGGCGGTGCAGGCACTCAAGATAGGTGCGTACGATTTCTTACTTAAGCCTTTAGACTTGAACCGCATCCTCATCACCACCAAGAATGCGCTGGAATCCAAAACTCTCAAACAAGAGACGAAACAACTTCGCAAGAAGATTAGCGCCAAGGGGCCGCAGATGGTAGGCGAGAGCGCAGCTATCGCACATGTGCGCGATATAATCAATAAGGTGGCGCCGACCGAAGCGCGCGTGCTCATCACCGGCCCGAACGGAACCGGTAAAGAAGTCGTGGCGCATCTCATTCATGAGAACTCAGCGCGTGCGAACGGACCGATGGTTGAGGTGAACTGCGCGGCGATACCGAGCGAGTTGATTGAATCCGAACTGTTCGGACACATGAAGGGTTCGTTCACCGGTGCCGTCAAAGACCGCGCAGGTAAGTTCGAACAGGCCGACGGAGGAACCCTCTTCCTCGACGAGATAGGCGACATGAGTTTGGCCGCGCAGACCAAAGTGCTGCGTGCACTCCAAGAGAACGAGATCACACGTGTTGGTTCGGACAAAGCCATCAAAGTGAATGTGCGCGTGCTGGCTGCAACCAACAAGGACTTAGCCAAAGAGATTGCGGAAGGCAATTTCCGGGAAGACCTTTTCCACCGTCTGAACGTCATTCCGATTGCCGTTCCGGCGCTGAACGACCGACTGGAAGATATCCCGCTGCTTGTCGATTATTTCTCCGCACAGATCTGCGCAGAACAAGGCATCGCACTCAAAGCCTTCGAGCCCGAAGCGATTAAGGCACTGCAAGCCAAAGAGTGGACGGGAAACATCCGCCAGTTGCGGAACGTCGTCGAGCGACTCATCATCCTTGCCGGTTCCAAAATCACCAAAGAAGATGTTGATCTCTACGCTTAACATATTAAACTATCGCAATATTCGCGAAGCGAGTTTGGAATTTTCGCCCAAACTCAACTGCTTCGTGGGCCTCAACGGGCAAGGAAAGACGAATGTGCTGGACGCAATCTACCTGCTGAGTTTTGCGAAGTCGTCGTTTACCAACCAAGACAGCCTTAACATCACCCACGGCGAAGAAATGGCGCTCGTGCAAGGAAAGTACGAAGAGTTCACTATTTCCTGCGGAATAAAGCGAGGACAGAAGAAGCAATTTCGTAAGGACAAGAAAGACTACCCGCGGCTCATTGATCACATAGGTTTGATTCCGCTGGTGATGATCAGCCCGTCCGACCAGCAACTCATTGATGAAGGTTCCGATGAACGGCGCCGATTCATGGACGTTGTCATCAGCCAGTTAGACCGCAAATATCTGGACTATCTGACGCAATATAACGCCTTGCTCAAGCAACGCAATGCACTTCTCAAACAATATGCCGACGGACCTTGTCCGGACGACTTGTTAGAAGTCCTCGAATGGCAAATGACGCCGCTGGCGGAGTATATTTTCAAAGCCCGCACGGAATTCTTTGCCGCTTTTGAACCCTATTTTGCAAAGGTTTACAGCCAAATAAGCGGTTCGGCAGAAGTCCCGCAACTGCGATATATATCGCAACTACAGGACCGCGACTTACGCGAAGCGTATATCAAGACGCGGCAACGCGATCTGATACTCGGATGGACAAGCCAAGGCATTCACAAAGATGACCTCGAGATGCGACTCGGCGACTATCCGCTCAAGCAAGTCGGCAGTCAAGGACAACAACGCACTTTTGTCCTCGCGATGAAATTGGCACAGGCTTTGTATATAGGTAAACCAATATTGTTGCTTGACGATATTTTTGATCGGTTGGACAGCGAGCGCGTAGAGCGGATTGTAGAGTTGGTGCAGAGCGAGGAGTTCGGCCAAATCTTCATCACCGACACCGACCGCCAGCACTTAACGGAGATACTCAAACCCTCCGACACCGCCAAAATATTCCACGTAGAAAATGGCCAAATTGCGTAACATATTACTAATTTGTCTTACAGCGACAGCGGTCTTACAGGCGCAGCCGGTCCTACAGCAGAGCGATCTTACAGGCGCAGCCGGTCACGAAGTATCCTTCCGCGGTGCTTGGATAGCGACGGTAGCGAATATCGACTGGCCTTCCGCAGAGGCTGTCGGTAACACCGAGGCACAGCAAGCAGAGATGACGTTCTTGTTGGATTCATTGCAGTCCCTCGGCATCAATGCCATCATTTTTCAGGTGCGCCCTACCGCCGATGCGCTCTATACAAGCGAATACGAACCGGTCAGTCACTGGCTCACCGGCACACAAGGTTCCTGGGGAGAACAAACGCCTTGGGATCCGCTGGAGTGGACGATTGAGCAAGCACACGCACGCAGCATGGAAGTGCATGTGTGGCTTAACCCCTACCGCGTCAATCTCAACAAGACCGACACCTCGATGCTCGCGCCGGATCATATTTTCCGGCAGCACCCCGAGTGGTTCTGGTGCTACGCCAAACAATGGTATTTCGACCCGGGACTGCCTATCACACGCGAATGGATCTGTATGGTGGTGCAGGACCTTGTCGATCGCTACGACATACAGGCCATTCACATGGACGATTATTTCTATCCTTACCCTTCGGGAGGCAAACCGCTTCCTGACGCTGCCACGTTTGCCGCATACCCACGAGGATTTTCAGACATACGCGACTGGAGACGAGATAATGTCAATTTGGCCATACAAGCCATCAGCGCCACTATTCGCGAGTGTCGCGACTCAGTGCAGTTCGGTATCTCGCCTTTCGGCGTATGGCGCAATGCGTCTGCGGACAGCACCGGAAGTGCGACTACAGCCGGTATTACTAACTACGATGACCTCTACGCAGACATTCGCCTGTGGATCAAAAACGGATGGATAGACTATGTACTCCCCCAACTCTATTGGGAAATCGGCAAGAAAGCCGCCGACTACGAGATTCTCGCGCATTGGTGGGCAAACGAAGTGCGTGGCACGAACTGCAAACTCTATATCGGTTTGGCGCCCTACCGTCTGGAGAACGCAAAAAAAGACAACCCATGGGGACAAGGCAATGAGATCGGCCGGCAAATGCATCTCAACCGCACTATCCCCGAGATCACCGGAGAATGCTTCTACTCCACCCGTCCGCTGCTCCGCAACCCACGACACGTCTGCGACACCATCCGCGCCATCTACGCGGATGAGGACATACAAAAAGAACCCATTTTATTACCTTGGGAATAAAAAAAATCGTAAAAATTATGGCATATGTTTGCATATGTCATTTTTTTATTGTACCTTTGCAC
>JAFPNK010000094.1 GCA_017401985.1 Paludibacteraceae bacterium
GTACGGGTACGGCATATCAAACGGCGACCAGTGCCCGCCTAACAGGATCAGTCTGCGTCCGGCCTTGAACGTGTTGCCGTTCGCGTCTTCCCAAGTGTCGTTCCCCAGATACTTACCGCCACGGAAAGCCGCAGCCTTGTTCAGTTCTGCATCCGTCAGCGCATCGACATCCTTGCTCTCGTCGTAACCGTGATCGAGCAGCACCGGCGTCTCGCTGTTATGGCTTACATCGAAATGCTTCCAGTCCGGAATAGCCTTATATGCCTCCAACGAACCATAGTAAGCCGCAATGCGCTTCCTTACCCGCTCGCTTAGCGCTTGCTCGCGTCCGGATGCGATCCGGATCCACCACTGCGTGCCGTGCTCCTTGCTGTTCGCCAGATGACGCATAGCCAACTTGACGCAATGCGGGAACAGTTTGGCGATATGCGTTTTGGATGCGAATTTGATACCCCAAGGTAACGAAGGTGCCTTCGCCATCTGCGCGAAGTACTCTTTCACCGGCACGTTGGCGCGGAAATGCAACAGGTTCTCCAATTTGTCTCCATCAATATACCACATACCATGGAAATTACGGGTAGTGAACCAATTGGCATTGAAGATCTGTTCGGGTTTCGGGCAACCGATGGCATCGAGCAGCAGGCACTCGAACTCGTAGTTCGACAAGCGGTACTCTGCACCGGAACCGATGTTATAGTAATTGTTCCAAAACTGCTTCGGCACGTCCGGACGGCACACACGCTCCAGCAATCGTCCGCTGTCTTCGACCGTAGCCCATTCCAGCACGCCACGAATAGGAACATGGAACATGATCGGGTCGTAGTTCTTCAGGATCGCCGGATACAAAATACCCGACTGACGCAACGATGCCCATTGCTTAATGCCCGAATCGGTGATGATTCGTTCCGCCTGCGCTTTGGTCAGTCCGTAATGATCGTACGCCGACACACAGATCGGATCACCGGCGCGTCCCCAATGAAGCGGTTCGCGACGGTCGCCCATTTGAGCCACCGAACCGATATAGACCACTTTCGGTTGCTGATCCTCCGGTTGCGCCAGCACCGCCTTCGTGATATTATTCGCTGCGGTGATGTTCGTGCGAAGCGTCGCCTTAGGACGATAATCCGCTTGCGGAGACACCATTCCTCCTACGTGCAACACAATGTCCGCACCGGACACACCTTTCAGCACGTCCTCATAATTGGTCAAATCACCCCAAATAATATGGAGCGCCGAATGCTGCGCAGACAAAGGAGCCAGCAACTCCTTGTTCTTCTTGCTTGGCCGCGCCAAGATACGCAATTCGTAGTTGTCCGGATAACGCAGGATCTCCTGCATTCCCGCAAATCCCATAGTGCCTGTCGCACCTGTCAAAAAGACTGTTGTCTTTGCCATATATCTCTCTAAACTTTAAACTCTAAACTCTAAACTTTTTTATGCATCCATTTCGTTGCGCGCAACCAGCGTGCTCTGGCTTTGGCTCGCATCTCCGCGCGCCACTGTGCCTCTTCCTCCGCCTCGTCTGTCAAGTGACGGTAAGCCGCATTGGCATCATGATCGGATATAACCAGCAACTGGTCACCCGCCTGCAGTTCGCTCGAACCGGTAGGAATAAAGAAGTCTTCGTTGCGCCGAACCATCACAATAAGCGTGTGCGGCGGAATAGCCAGCGAACGAGGTGTGTTACCGCGCTCTAACATCTGCTCCGTCACTTCCACCTCCCGCGCCGTGGATTGAATCTCATCCGGCAGATCTATATCGAAATGCTCAAAATGCTTCTCTTCCTGCGGAGGCGTGTCCAGATTCAACTTACGCGCCATCAGCGTCAGCGTGGTGCCTTGCGCTAACAGCGACACGATAGTGCAAAGGAAAATAACATTGAAGATGATATCCGCCTGCGGTACACCTTCGGCCTTACACATCACGGCGAAGATCACCGGCACTGCACCTTTCAGCCCCACCCAACTGAGCATCAACCGGTCGCGAGTACGCCAACGGCTGAACGGCAGCATACACAGCCACACAGACAACGGACGGGAGATACCGATCATCACGATACTGATGATCAGACACGGCAGCCAGACCTCCAGTTGCAGGAACTCCGAGGGATGAACCATCAGACCTAACATCAGGAACATCACCAACTGACTTAACCAAGTCAGGCCGTTGAAGAACGCTTTGGTCTGACGCTTGCGGGTGAACTTATTGTTACCGATAATCAAACCGCCCACATACACCGCCAGATAGGTATTGCCTTGCAGATAATAGGTGATTGCAAAAATGAAGATACACGCCGTCAGTACCATGATCGGGTACAAGGCTTCGTTCGCCAACTTGACACGCCGCATCAACTGCACCAGTCCTTCGCCCAAAGCGAGTCCCAACACCGTTCCCATTACCAACTGCACCACTATCGTTTGCACGATAGGTAGCAACTGAACACTGACTTCTGAATGCTGAACACTTAATACCACGCCTATCAAGGCCGTGGTCAGTACATAGGCCATCGGGTCGTTCGCGCCGGACTCCAACTCCAGCAACGGACGCAGATCGTGCTTGAGTCCGATGCCGTTGGTGCGCATGATAGAGAACACACTCGCGCTGTCCGTACTACTCATCGTGGCGGCAATAAGCAGCGCCATCCATATAGAAACCGTTGCCAACGCACTGAACCAACCGAAAATGAAATAAATGATCACACCCGTGATGACGCAAGTGAGCAACACGCCCAGCGTGGCCAAGGTGACACCCGGAGCCAGCACGGATTTCACATCGCTCAGTTTGGTATCCATTCCTCCGGTAAAAAGAATGATACACATCGCCACCGTACTCAGCGCCTCCGCGCTCTTCGTCTCAATAACCACTCCTTTGCCACCCAACAGCGCTCCGATGCCGTCCGCTCCGAACAGCATACCCACTACCAGAAACAGCAGCAGCGCAGGCACACCGAACTTATAACCGATTTTATCGGCTATAATGCTGACAAAGAACAGCAACGAAAGGATTAATAAGACGAACTCAACCTGCATTATTGCTCTCCGTTGCCCAACAAAAACTCATCAATAATTCGGATAATATCATCCTTGGGATACAAGCCCTTGAGTAACATCGGCCGACCGTTCACCGGGATATACAGCACTTGCGGAATCGAACTGATGCCGAACACCTGCGCCAACTCGCGGTCGCGCTCCGTGTCCACTTTATAGAAAACCACCTCTCCGCAGTATTTCTGACTCAACTCCTCCATGATCGGCGCCAACCGTTTGCACGGACCGCACCAAGTGGTATAGAAATCAATCACGCACGGTTTATCGCCGGCGTACTCCCAGGTATTGCTTGCTTTGTAATCAAAAATACGCGCACGGAACTGCTCGGTCGTCAGATAAATCACGTCCTCCGCCATCACCGGAGTTGACAAACACAGAAAAAGCAGCCCAAACAGACCTTTCACCTTTAACCTTTCACCTATTGCCTTGAATAATCGCATATATATCCAATATAAAAAACGCTGCAAAGATAGTATTTTTTTTGCATATATGCAAATTTTTTTGTAATTTTGCAGCGATTTTGACAACTTATATGATTTGTAACGACCTGCATACAGCCCTTTCAGCGATCACGTCCCGCTATTCGAACGACCAAATTGTGGTCGTTAAGGACGCATCTGTCTCGTTCGAATCCGCCTACCCGACCCTGCCGCTCGAGTGTACAGAAACCACCAAATCGCTTGAGACGGTTACGCGCATCTGGGATTTCTTTTTCGCACATGATCTGACGCGCCGCGGACTGGTTATCTGTGTGGGCGGAGGCGTACTGACGGACAGTGCGGGTTTTGCGGCAGCCACGTACAAACGCGGTGTGGATTATATCAATATTCCCACGACTCTGCTGGCTATGATTGATGCGTCATCCGGCGGCAAAACAGGTTTCAATTATAGCGGCTTGAAGAACAGCATAGGCGTCTTTGCTCAACCGGTCGAAACGCTTATCTGTCCGCAGTGGCTAACCACGCTCCCCACCGAGCAGTTCCTCAGCGGCTATGCCGAAATGCTCAAAACCGGACTGTTGGAGAAGTCCTTGTGGAATCAGTTACTCCAATATGACTTGGACACCATGCCCATAGAGCCACTGACGCCGCTTATTGCCGACTGCATCGCCGTCAAGGAACGCATTGTCGCGTCTGATCCGAACGAACAAGGGCCGCGCAAGGCACTTAACCTCGGCCACACCTTCGGCCACGCCTTGGAGGAACAGAGCCTCCGATCACCGCTCACCGTTCACCGTTCACCGTTATCCCACGGTTTTGCCGTGCTGTATGGGATGATATGTGAGTTATACCTAAGCGTCACTCGCCTCGGTTGCGACAAAGCACCCTTACAACAACTCACCCAACTGATGCTTCATTATTACGGTCGTCCGCAATGCAAGTGTTCCGACCGCGAGGCGCTCATTCGGCTCATGCAGCAGGATAAAAAGAACGAGCGCGCAGCCCAAATCAACTGCACGCTCCTATCCAACATAGGCGAACCGGCCATCAACCAAATCATCACCCCCTCCGACGCCTCCGAAGCCTGGGATTATTTGTTCTCACTATAAGCAGCTACGATTTTCTTCACCAGCGGATGCCGCACTATATCTTTTTCGTTGAACTCGATGATCTTAATGCCCTTGATGTCCCTGAACCGCTCCATCGCATCGCGCAAACCGGATTTCTGAGTTGGCGGCAGATCAATCTGTGTCATGTCGCCGGTGACAATCATTTTTCCGCCCAGCCCCAGACGGGTAAGGAACATCTTCAGCTGCAGCGCCGTCGTGTTCTGCGCCTCGTCGAGGATCACCACCGCTTCACTCAACGTGCGGCCACGCATAAAGGCCAGCGGGGCGATTTGAATCGTTCCTTTCTCCATGTATTCCGCCAACTTAGCCGCAGGAATCATATCCTGCAGCGCATCGTATAGCGGTTGCAAATACGGATCAATCTTCTCTTTCATATCACCCGGCAGGAATCCGAGTTTCTCACCCGCTTCGACAGCCGGGCGGGACAGAATGATTCGTTTCACTTCGCGGTTCTTAAGCGCCCGAACGGCCAAGGCAATAGCCGTATAGGTCTTACCGCTTCCGGCCGGACCGACGGCGAAAAGCAGATCGTGGTCTTCGTACGCCTTGACCAAGGCCTGCTGGTTAACCGAACGGGCATAAATCGATTTGCCGTTCACGCCGTGTAAAATCAAGTTATCCGTAGCGCGCTCGGTCGGTTTGTCGCCGTGAAGCAGCATCAATATATCCTGCTCGGTTAGACGGTTGTTACGAATGCAGAAATTCTCGCACAAACGCAACGATTGCTCGAAGTTCTCCACCGCTTTCTCGGAACCCGACACCTTAACTTGATACCCGCGCGCCACCACGCGCACGTCCGGGTGTTGATTTTTTAAACAAAGAATGTTCTGGTTATTCACCCCGTAAAAAGTAGGGGTATCTAACGCGTCTGAAAGGTTAATAACTGTTTCTGTCACCATTATCCACTCAAATTTGTTGCAAAGGTAATACAAAATTTTGAATTATGCAAATTTGTTGCTCTTTTTTTTGTTTTGAATGAAATGTCTCCCTATTTTCGAAACGTTTCGTAAAATATTTTTACCAAAATATCGAAATATTTTTGCGCATTTGCATTATTTTGTGTACCTTTGCAGCCAAATCCGAATTATCTCAACCATCAAAACATAAAAATGATGAAAAAGTTATTCTCTTTCGCACTGGTTTTAGTGCTTGGAATGGCGACACAGAGTTTCGCCACAACGGTAAACTACACCGCAGACAACACTTCTATCTTCCCGAACCCCGAACGCGGATTCATCACCATGCTCGATGATCATCTGACCACGAGTGATCCTTATGGTGTAAAAGGGCATGAGAGTCAGTTGGATGCGCACGCCAACAACGACAAGGGCTCGCTCATCCTTGTGCATTATTATCTGGATAATTTCAAAAACACCGCCACGCTACCGAGCGCTATTCTGAACGGTTTCGACGAGGATATGGCTGTTTTGCGTAGCAAAGGCATGAAAGCCATCATCCGCTTCTCCTATGCCGATCATGACGAGAACGAAACCGCTATTGATGCGCCGTTCAGCATCGTGCAGCAGCACATCAACCAGTACGCCAGCCACTGGCAGGACAATGCGGATGTCATCTTCTGCTTCCAGGCCGGTATCGTCGGTGCGTGGGGAGAGTGGTACTACACCAGCAACTACGGCAATAAGGTCGATTACATGAACACCTCCCGCAAGCAAGTGGTAGATGCTTTGTTAGCCGCTGTGCCGGCAGACCGTTGCATCCAATTGCGTACGCCGAAGTTCAAAACCTCCTATCTGAACAGCACCGCACCGTTGACGGCCGCTGAGGCGCACCGGAACACCGCCAAGGCTCGTCTGGGACACCATAACGACGCCTTCCTCTACCATGCGGATAACATGGGAACCTACGAAGACACGGCCACCCAGAAACCGTATTTGGCACAAGAGACGCTGTACGTGCCTATCGGCGGCGAGAGTGATATCACCAGTTCAAGCCAAGCGCAAACCGAGGCTTCGTACGACGCCACGATAGCAGAGATGAGCCGACTCCACTGGACCTTCATCCAGAGCGGTTACTCGACCGTTGTAACGAACATGTGGCGCAACAACGGCACCTTCGATGAACTGAATCGCAGAATGGGTTACCGTTACCAACTCGTCACCGCTACGTTCCCCGCTTCGGCCAACGCAGGCGGACAAGCGGCGATTAACATGCAAATCAAAAACGTAGGTTTTGCACCTTTATATAACGAGCGTCACGCGTATATAGTGCTCAAGAGCGGCAATAACAGCTACTCCATCCAACTCCAGTCCGACCCGCGCAGCTGGCTGCCGAACGGCGTCGTAACGACCATCAACGAGCAGATCACTATTCCGTCCAATGTACCGGCCGGAACCTACCAACTCTACCTCTATATGCCGGACGCGTACGCTTCAATTGCGAATAATCCCAAGTACGCTGTTCGCTTTGCGAACAAGAACGTGTGGGACGCCAATACGGGTATGAACAACCTCAACGCGTCCATCACCATCCAAGGCGGAACAGACCCGACACCGGTTGATCCTCCGACTCCTGTTACGTCCAACATTACCATTGACGGTAATTTCAGCGACTGGACCGCGCTCACAGACGCAGCGCAAGCCGAACTGCCCAGCGGTGCGTCCCTGACGGGCTTGTACAAAATGAGTTGGTACGCCAACGAATCGGACATCTTCTATTACATGGAGTTCGATGCCCAAAGTGCTTATATTGGCATTATGATGAACACCGATGGCAACAGCAACACCGGCCACGCCTCTTGGATGTGGACAAATGCAGCCGCAGAGTACATAATTCAGGACGCACCGGATAGTTTCAACGATGCATCATTGTTTGCTTTTGGTTCTTCCGACCAAAGCGATTGGAGTTGGAACGACACAGGTGTTGAAAATTTCCTCACAGCAAGTAACGTGGTTACCTTGTCCAACGGGCATAAAGCGTTTGAAGGAAAAATCAGCCAGGCTGCGCTGCCTACAAGCATCACCGAACTGCACGTAGGTGTATTCTCTTCGAATGCCGGTTGGGCAGAAAACGGCATACTGCCGAGAGGCAACGGCGATGCGGCTGCTGCAATGCTCGAAGTGCCGATTCATAAAACCACAACGGCATTGGATGAGACCAAGAGTGTGTTCAACAACCAAGCTTATGACATCCTCGGCCGTCCGGTGAATGCCGATTACCGCGGAGTGGTGATTATCAACGGCAAGAAGATTTTGCGCCTCCAATAATAGCGAATTTGCAAAACCGGCAACTGATAAGAACCTGACTGAAACCTGACAGGAACCTGACATTCTCGAGACATTCACGAGCGTGGTACCCCAAATACCCCCACCACTCAAAGTGTAAAAATTGACGAGTGGTGGGGATTTTTTGACGGAGTTATAGATAATACGTAAAAAATTGCCTATCGCTGTCCCAAAAATTTGCATATATAAAAAATTTTATATACCTTTGCTCCCGGAAAAATAAAAATCTATGTTTATTGCGTCGGATGCCATCCGACATTAGAACGAATAACATAATAACACAAAGATAGAAAAACAGACCAATCCCGGAAGCGCATCGAGGGAATCACGTATCCCACTACACCCTATATATACATAGTATATATCCCGTGATTTTATAAAATAAGAACAAAAATGTTCGTAACCTGCGAACGAAACTGACAAAGCAAATTTTTAAGCAAAAAGAGTGAATGAAAGAATTAGGAAATTAGAGAATTAAGGAAAATTATAATGGATACACAAAGCATCATAACATACAAATCGTCATTTGACAGTATCATGCATGAGATAATGGCAGATGACGGTAGTACGATGGAGGTTTGGTACGCACGTGAGTTGCAAGTCGTTTGCGGTTATAGCCGATGGGAGAATTTTGCGACGGCGATAAACAGAGCAAAGGAATCTTGTAAATCACAGAATATCAGCGTAGATGATCATTTTCGTGACGTCACGAAAACGATACCTATGCCGAAGGGAGCGAGCAAAGAAATAGATGATGTTTTGCTAACTCGTTATGCTTGCTATTTGATTGCGCAGAACGGAGATCCGAAGAAGGAGGAGATAGCTTTTGCTCAGAGTTATTTTGCGGTACAGACGCGTCGGGCGGAGTTGATAGAAGAACGTTTGAGATTGCAACAGCGGTTAGAGAAGCGTGAGGAGTTACCGCCTGCTGAAGACATAAAGAAAGTAGAGCGGCGCGTAGCTAAAGAAGAAAAACAATTAGGCTCGTCGCAAAAATTGCCAAAGAAGAAATAAAAACAACGAATAACATAAAATAACACAAAATATCATGAGAAATTATTTACTTAACTCAAGCGAAGCGCTCCCAAAATCACAGGGGGGGGTATTCGCAAAGAAAAACACAATTAGGGCTACCTTACACCCTACACTTCACACCTTATCCCGCGCCACGCGCTATGCAGCGACCCTGCTTCTTTTGCTGTGCTTGGGAGTTGGGAATGCGTGGGGAACGGATTTCTCTGCGACGGAGATTTCTACCTCTGGAACATCAAAAGGAAATATTACCTGTAAGTCTGTTGCAGGTAGTGCAAGTGGTAACTCTTGTACAGAAGCAGGTGATGCATATGCTTCATCAGTTACAGTATCCAAAATTTCTAATAGCGGTATTGATAACTACATGGAGATACATGCAGCATCAGGGTATAAGTTAACATCTCCTGTTGTAGTCACAGGTGTTGTGGATAACAATGCAGATAAAAATATTGTAGTTGTATGTTGGGAGGGGGATTATGATAACTCCCAAGCTTTTAAAAGTTATGAGGTAAAGAGCTGGCCTAATCGTAAAACCGCATGCGCAAGTACTGATGTTAGTATCACATTCTCAGGAACGGTCCGTACAATAAGATTATATAAGCAGGTATATGTACACACTACGAACAAAGTACTGGGATCTTCAAGTACAGGAGGATATACCCAATTGGGATCAGGAACAAATTTAAATGTAACCAATATTTCGGCAACGGCCGAGTCTACAGGAGGCGGTTGTACCTCGCATAGTGTGAATTTGAGTAGTAGTGGAAGTGTGACGGGCGGTACGTTTGCGACGAGTAGTGCTACTGTTTGTGAAGAAGAGACGGCTACTCTGACAGCCACTCCGGCTGCCGGATATGTATTTACTTCATGGTCAGCATCAGGAACAGGAAGTTCCTTGTCATCAACCACCACAAACCCGACTACGCTAACAATGGGAACGGCTGATGTATCAGTAAATGCTACATTCACTAAAGTCTATGCA
>JAFPNK010000008.1 GCA_017401985.1 Paludibacteraceae bacterium
ACACGTCAAGTGGACAGCTTGTATAAAAAAAAGACAAGTTAAGAAAAATAGACAAGCAGAATTTATACAAGCTAAGTAAAAAGGACTAAGTAGGAATCAAGCAGGGACCAAGCAAAAATTCTCAAAATTCTCACTTTTCTCAGTGCAAGTTTATGTGGGGTAACATTTAAGTTTATTTCAGTATGGAAAAATATACAGGATTATGGTTCTTGGGCGAGCTATAATTCACAAAATAAAAATGAGAATAATTAAAATACAAAATAATATAAAAACAATATGAAAAATAGTGCTACTATCCGGCACTGAAAACAAAGGATAGAAAGATCTTTGACATAGTGATTCCATAAGGAATAATCGAAAAGTGCGATTTTATTGCATTTTGTTGCCGGATTATTTGCATATGTCAGAAATTTTTAGTAACTTTGCAGTGTTTTTAAAACATCTGCAAGATTATGAAAAATGAGCCATCGCAAAAGGTAACAGAATTGCCGGAGAGTCAGCATCTCTATACGGATGTGTGTCATATTATTGATGAGACACGTACTCGCGTGGCCGTGTATGTGAACGCAGAAGTTTGCCACACCAATTGGCTGATTGGTAAGCGCATAAAAGAAGACATTCTGTACAACAAACGTGCTGAATATGGCAAGCAAGTCGTCAAAGAATTGTCCCAACGTTTGAGCGAAAGATACGGCAAGGGTTGGAGTGAAAAGACTTTGAGACATTGTCTCCGCGCCGCAGAGACTTTTTCTGAATCCGACATTGTCTCCGCAGTGCAGAGACAATTCAGCTGGACGCACTTAAAATCCATAATGTACATCCCCGATGAACTTGCACGTAAGTTCTATATGCAGATGTGTTGTTATGAGCATTGGGACACGCGTACGCTTGATAAGAAGATAGAGTCGCAGCTCTATGAACGCACGGCCATCAGCCGCCGTCCGGAAGATGTGATTCGCCAGACATTAGGCGAGACGGAAGAGAAACAAATGCTTGTGCCGGATTTGGTGTTCCGTAGTAGTTACTTCTTGGATGCCTTGGGGCTTCCGGATAGTTTTTCGGAAAAGGATCTGGAGAGTGCTATCATAACCCAGATGCAAGGGTTTCTCAACGAGATGGGGACCGACTTTGCTTTCCTTGCGCGCCAAAAACGTATAACGATAGATGCTACGGACTATTACATCGACTTGTTGTTCTATCATCGAGGTTTGCGCAGATTAGTGGCTATAGACTTGAAGTTGGGTAAGTTCAAGCCGGAACACGAAGGACAAATGCGGTTATATTTGCGCTATCTCAATCAGAACGAACGGCGCGAAGGCGAGGAGTCTCCGATAGGTCTGATTCTATGCTCAGAGGGTAATACGGAGCATATTGAGTACTTAATGCTTGATGAAGACAGTCCGATTAAGGTGGCACAGTATTACACACAATTACCAGATCGGAAAGTTCTGGCAGAGAAACTACAACGCGCGATAGCTATCGCGCGGGAACATTACACCGAGCAACATCTGCAAGACAAAGAGACAGAATAGAACCTCTCCATAACACCGTTTAAAAGCGATTATTCCGAAAGCGAATAGTCGCTTTTTTGTGTGGAATTACTTGTCAAAATCAAACTGAAAGATAATAATACAAAATAAATAGTTGCGCCCGACACGGATGAGGGAGAAAGGAAGAAATAGATAACCGAAAACGCGTAATCTACAGTTGCGGAGCGCAACTTAGTGGAATAGCTGATAAAACTACTTGTATGCAAGCATCCGGATAGCTTTCACATCCATTCCACTTATCAGTACTAATAATTGCCACTGATAGATTACTTGAAGAAAACGCGCTGCGCGGAAGAAAACAGTTTTTATGCAAAATTGCTAACCCGCAATTTTCGGGATGCACAAAAAAAAGGCGTGCAGGGAGAGTGTAAAAAGAATATGGCAGGAGAAAAGAAATAGCGAAAAGGACTAAGTAAAATGAGACGATGAGACGATGAGACTTTTGTGAGACTTTGTAGAAGGCTGATAATAAATGGATTATGACCGAAAGTCTCAAAAATCTCATGTAAAAATGCAAATGGACAATAAGGACAAAAAGGACAGCGCAAATTTTACTAAAGAAGAAAAAAATGACGGAATGAGGAGGGACCTACGATAGACCGTGGAGAGTACGGGGAAGGTACGGGAATGGTCTAGGATTGGTACGGTTTACATACGGGAATGGTTCGGGAATGGACCGAGATTCGTCCGAGAATGGACCGGTGAAAGTGCGGAAAGGAAGTGACTCCGGAAGGAGAAAAGATAGTTCGGCTGTAAGAACTATAAAAACACAGAAGTGACCTTTGAAATTGTTGTGATATCAAGCATTTCTGCTTCCTCTGCTATTGAGTAGAGGGTATTTAGTTAATTAATAATTTTCTTTTACAAGAGATTGTAGGAGAATTAAATCTGTAAATGCTTATGTGAAATCTGGTTTTTGATAATAAATTATTCATTTATGTTAAACAAGAAAATTATTACACATCAGAAGCAACCATGTCAAGTGACCAACAATTATTACATACATTTGGGGAACACGACTATAAGTGTTGATTCTCATAATCTAACTAATCAAGATGGATCTAAATTAACATTATCCTCGGGTCAAGGTACCAAGGAGGATAAAAAGCACTCAAGTGTTTGGAAATGGATTGTTAAAGGTTTAATACTTGCCGCGACTTTTCTGTTGAAAATGTTAGGCAACATACCAATACCTCCTCTTAGGTGCTAAATAGATTTACAACTGCTTGATCTCTGTGCTTTGAGCACACGCAACAATTTTACCCGTAAGGGGACTATCTACAACTGGCAGAAAGATAGTTTAGGTCTAATAAAGTGAATAATATTAACCAATTATCGTGTAGTCTGCACGACAACAAGACAGATGTGTTATGGCGAATTACAAAATTTGGATGTCTTATGACCTAGGATTAGGAGAAGAAGCAGCAAAGAAAAATGACAAGCAGTATCAAGAGAAGTACCAAAAAAGGTATAATGCAATGATGTCTTGGCTAAAGAAATTTGATGCTATTGAATGTGGGAAGAGCATGGCATTGATAGAATGTTCAACGGAAGAGACTGATTATATCGGAGATCTAATCCGTGATTTAAACAATGCGGGTATTAAAGATGAAGATGGCATTCGGATTTATGTTGTAATTGCTGATAACATATCCATCAATTACAATAATGGTTTTCAAAACAAAGATACACAGCGTATACTATTTGCGGGATTTATTATCGGAAAACGTCAACAAGCGCCATGGGAGGATAATCCAAAGGACCGATATTACAACGTGGATGTCAAATTCTAGATGAAAAAGAAGGTGTTGGTTCACCCTATACTTACAATAATAACATTAAATAGTTACACCCAGTACAAATATAAGGGAAATAATATGAATAATGCCTTTGCAAATCTTACACCTAAGGGGAAAGAGCGAGAGTATCAATTTGCCATCTATAAGAAAAGCGATGAAAAGTTTTTCTTGAGATCCCTTGAAAATTCTCAAGATGGTAACCCTTTATATGAATTTCCTTTAGAGCAAGAAGATAATCATTTCGTTCTTATAGATGATACAGTGTTCGAGGAATCGAACAATGTAGTAAGTGAGAAATTATTAGCTCTATCGTTAGAATGGATAGAAAGATATAGCAATGGAATGGACGACTCGAACGAGGGAGCAGATGTTACTTCTAAGCCTGGGTATACACCTGACGACATCATAGTAGAGAACAAGCCTTTCTCCCTAAAACAGTTGTGTGATCTTGTTAAATCTGGAGATTTAGAGTTGGCTCCTGACTTCCAACGAAACTTTATATGGGATAAAACACGCCAAAGTCGACTCATTGAGTCTTTACTTTTGGGGCTTCCAACTCCATCTATCTATTTAAGCCAATACGATGATGGCTTATTGACTATTGTTGATGGTCTACAACGTATTACCACAATATTGCGTTTCATAGACAACCAACTGACGCTTTGTAATTTAGAATATCTTACAGAATGTAATGGGTATACGTACGAGGGTTTGCAAGATATTCTTTCCCCATTACGGCTACGGAGATTTGGACAAACGCAGATCATGTGTTTCGTGATAGATTATCGTTCCCCTCAAGCATTGAAGTATGATTTGTTCAAAAGATTAAATACAGGAGGACAACCGCTAAACAATCAAGAAATTAGGAATTGCCTTTCTCGTAAACCGTTACAAGCTCTCTTAAAAAGTATGATAGAAAATGAAAGTTTCATAACGGCTACAGATAGCAGCATCAGAAACACTCGCATGGAAGCTCAAGAATTAGCCTTAAAATTTATCTGTTTTTACAAAAAATACAATGAACAAGATTTTACTGGGACATATGATGGGAATATGGATTCTACGCTGAATGCGGAAGTAGAGGCGCTCAATAATCTATTAGCGCAAAACGCCGATGCTGCATTAGAATATAAAGATATTTTTATAAAGACGCTCAACTTAGCCTATGCATTATTTGAAAGATATACTTTTCGTAAAGTATATGAAAATTATAATGAAGATGGACAAAGGAGGTATCAAATTAATAAATCGTTGTTTTTGGGTATTACAGTAACACTTGCAAAGAATTATGAGAAATACAAACAACTTGAACATGCTGACATAGACATGGTAGGGAAACTAGCGCACATAATTGAAACGGATACTCAATTCTTCAATGCAATGACTTGGAGCACCAACTCAAAAGGTAACATCAATTACGTATTCAAGAGTTTAAAAAAACTTTTTGACACCGCAATTCATTATGAAAAATAGGCTCAAAATACAAGGCTTTAAGTGCATTAAAGATATGTGCTTAGAATTGAACAACATATCTGTTTTGGTAGGGTCTAATAGTGCAGGAAAGAGTTCTATCATCCAATCCCTCTTGCTATTGACAGATGCATGCAAACCACACGACACAAACAATTTAGAAGCTTTACCAACTCATAATATTATGGGAGTTGACTTGGGTAAAGTAGATAATTTATTTTACGATGATAAGTCTTTTCGCAAAGATTCTACGTCTACGAATGACATCACTATTGCATTGGATGATTTTTGTGTCAGCATCCCATTTGATGTTAACGGGGAGGATAATGAGCACAACATTCTGCTGCGATGCAGTCAGATTGGAACTCCTATTGGGCAAGTTCGCTATTTGGATGCAGAACGTTTAGGTCCCCGCTATGTTTGCGAGTTCAAAGATGTTAATACTGATAACTGCGGTATTCATGGAGAAAATACTGCATATGTATGGGAGATGCATAGTAGAGATAAAATATCGGAAAGCAAACGTTTAACACCATCACTAGAAGGGAATTTCACGATTCAACTTGCGGATTGGATTAAATTTCTATTTGACGATCTATCTCTTCAAGTAAAAAAACTCTATGACAGAGCCCTTCAAATTCAAGTTGCAAATCACAAAGAAGGAACGACTATGTTGCATATTGGATTTGGCGTGAGTTATGCGCTTCCTATCTTAGTACAGGGGCTTCTGCTGAAAGAAAATGATACACTAATTGTTGAAAACCCAGAGGCGCATCTCCAACCTAAAGCGCAAACACGAATGGGATTCTTTCTTGCAATTATGGCCGCATCCGGTGTAAGAGTCATCGTCGAAACTCATAGCGAGCACATTATAAACGGTATTATAAAGTCATCCACCACGGAAAGTGTAAATCTAAATGAAGCCGACATCTCAATATATTATATAAACCACAAGGGCCAAGAGAATCCCCGACATATTAGCATTTCTGAAGCTAGGGAAAATCGGTATCCCGACGATTTTTTTGATAATAGTGCTGACATTTTAAATCAGCAGATTCATAATAGAGAAGTATGTATTAAAGCAAGCTAAAGCTTATGGCCGACAAAACTATTGATTATAAGAAAATGACGCTGGTAGAAATAGAACAAGCGTACATAACAATTTCAGATGATGATCTTATCAAGAAAGAGGAATTGTTACGCAATTGGTGTATAAAATTGGATGAAGAAGGGAAGTACGAAGAGGCTCTGGCAAAAACAAAGGAATACATCTATTTGATGTTACGACAAAGATTCGTTTACAATGAGCCAAGGACATTCTTCGCTTTTAAGTCTGTATCGGACTATCTTATACAGGAAATAAAAACTGGTAAAGTTTCTTTAAGTCCGGCAGATAAGTTTAATGATCCAATAGATCCGGTCATAAGTTTTTGGGTAAAATACCAAATTAATCATTCAAAAAATATTCGTTTTGTTTGCTTGTTGCAAAAAGTAGTAGAACTTTTGAGAATCAAGTGTTTTGTTCGGACATCTGCTTTATTAGATGCGAATAATAAGTTGGATATAGAGAAACCGCAAGATGTTAACGAGATATGTCCATTAATGTGGGCACATTATGCAGATGGGCATCGTGGTGTATGCCTAGAATATGAGATACCTCCTATTTGTATCAAATCTGATAGCACTAGGGGGTTCCTTGCTCTTTTCCCTGTAAGTTATGAAGAAAAAATTGAATTGAATGATGAGTTAAAAATAAATGTGGCATTGAGTGCTAAATCTGTAGATTGGAAATATGAAAATGAAGTTCGTTTAGTACTATTTGATCCAAATACCACGGAGGAATTTCCTACAGTAGAAGGATTAAAACTAAAGGCAGTTTACCTTGGCGTAAATTGTTTGGATAGCGATGAGAGAAAAATAAGGCTGGCACTACTAAACAAGCCTGTTGAATTATATAAAATGACTATTAATCCCAAGAACCTCTATCGCTTTGAAGCCAAGCGGATAGGTTAGTTACGTTACACACAAATCGCACACACATGATTATGCACGCGCACCATAATAAACATACATTATATAAGATATAAAATAATATGAGAAATATCCATTTTGTTCATGTGTTAGGAACCACTTATATGGCAGATTCTGAACTGGCCAAGTATTTAGGTGTTACAATTCGATATCTCAGAAATGAGATAGAGTTGTATAACGCGACGGTAATTGGAGGAAATCATCCATCAGCCACTACTCCTATTTTGGGAGCCCCTCAATCGTTTAGGGTTAAATATAAATTAGAGTTCCTTTGCTTTAGCATTCCTTATCCGACAAAAATACAGAAGGGGACTTACCTCTTATCATTGACGGATTACGCGTTGTTTACATTCCATTTATCTGAATCCATGAGGCTAGACAACAAAAGAACAGAAGAGCAAAAGCAAGCCTTACTTGAGTGTTATTCAGAACTACGGCCTGCTTTTGTTAGCGCAATCGCAGAAAATCTTAGTCACGAACAAGTTGATGTTATTAACCAATTACGTAATGAGCAAGAACGAAATGGTTTTATAACGGGGTTTACAATCGCAAGATTACTGCACCTTGATCATACGCGGTTCCACGATAGAATGTATCTCTTCTATTCTCATAGCAATAATAGTCCTATAATATATAAACAAGATTTAAATTCGCAGAAGTATGTTATGGCAGTAAACCCCTTCGACAACCCATTAGCTGCGCTTGGCAATTATGGTGACCCCACTTATGGTTTTAAAGCCAATGATGTTAGTGCATTATATAAAGTATATCCCCAACATAGTGATGAAATAGGTCTATTAGAGATAACCCTCTATTCACAATGTTAATTCCCGTATTCGCACGCGTACGCGCGAAATAATAAATAAGGAATATAAATATTAAAAAATCAAAAATATGAAAAAGATTAACTTATTTTCAAGATTGTGGAGTTCGGGAGGGAACTCACAGAGTAGTGACGTTGGCTATCGACGCCGTGTCGTTGCCGACTTGTTGCCGTCTTTTTGCCGTGTGAACCATGTATTAACACTCTTGGTGGTAATGCTTTTCACCATCGGAGTCGGAAATGCGTGGGGAACGGAGTACGAATTAGTAACTTCTACTTCCGGTTTGGTGGCAGGTGCTCACTATATAATTGGAAACGGATCATCAGGTAGTGTCAAATTTATGAGTACAGCCAATATAGCTAACTATCGTGGCGAAACATCAGCTCAAACTGTTACTAATAACAAAGTTACAGCAACTAATGACATGTTAGTTTTAACTTTGGGTGGTAGTACCGGTGCATGGACATTATATACTTACAACTATGCAGGAACAGCAGGTTATTTGGCTTCTGCTGCATCAGGTAACAACAGCTATTGTCGTGTTATTGATACAGCTCCAACCGGTACTATTACATTTTCCAGTAACCAAGCCATAATTAATCTTGGCCCCCACGCAAGTAGGACAAAACTCCAACATAATAGCAGTGCTACACGTTTCGCTTGCTATTCTTCAAATCAAGGTGCAATCTATTTATACAAGGAAGTAACTGGTGGCGGATCGACTCCGACAATTACGACGAGTTCATCAATGACGACTTTGACTTATTCAGGAGGAAGTCCGGTGGCGCAGAGTTTTACAATTGGTGGTTCAAACTTGACAAATACGGTAAGAGTGACTGCTCCAACAGATTATCAAGTTTCCAAATCTTCAGGTAGTGGATATGCTAATTATATCGAATTTACAAACACTGAAGTAAATGCTGCCGATAAGACTGTTTATATCCGCTTGCAGAGTGGACTCTCCGCAGGTAATATCGCATCCAGAAATATTACTGTGGCATCTTCCGGAGCAGACGACAAAACGATTGCTATCACAGGTTCCGTGCCTTATACGATTACTTGGATGGCGAATGGCAACCTCCATGCGACGACTTATGTCGCTGTCGGAAGTACACTCGCCTTACCTGCTACAAATCCGGTGCCTAATAGTTGTGGATGCACGGGAAAAGCATTCTTTGGTTGGTATGGATTAGGCACTTCGTACAAACATGCTTCAAATGCTCCATCTATTGCTGCAGCAGGTGATGCCGTGTCCGCGGACAAAACATACTATGCTGTTTTTGCAGATGCAGAAGAAGGAGATCCTGTGTATACAAAAGTAACAAGCATTACCGCAGGCACATACGTAATGGTTTCAGAAAAAACTGCAAGCACCTACAGATATATGCCAAATACAACTTCGTCAAGTACAAACCCAACATTAGGTTCTGGCATAACAATGTCAACAACAGCAGGAGTAACCACATTGACAAATGCTGTAACAGATGCAATGCTGTGGGATATCTCAACAGGAGAAACATCCGGATACTTTTATGTTCGTCCACACGGAAGCACAACAATAGGTCTTGGAACCACCAATTCAACAGGAGGAAATATCCGAATTTCCACCACGTACGTAAATACAGAATGGAGGTTTACTACATCTGCATCTTATGGATGGGAAATATACAATGGAAGCATGTATTTAGCCGTGTATGCCGACAATGCATGGCGCAACTATTCCAACAATAGCACAAACCAAAACGGAACATTTTACATGTTCAAACAATCCGGTGGAACGACCTATTCCAACTATGATACTTCCTGCTGTACGCCACTTGGTTCGATTACAGGTAATATTGGAACAAACACCCCTACAAGCGTGACATTAACATGGTCGGCTGTTTCAGGAGCAGAGAAATATCAAGTGAAAGTACCGGGTAGCAGTAGTCATAATAGTTGGACAGATGCCGTTTCGGGAGTGTCCGTAACAAAATCTTGCGGAACGGCATATACTGCTTATTTCCGTGCCATAGATACGAATGGTAGCCATTGTTCAGAAGGACCGGAGAGTACTTTGGCTATTCCGGCGGTAAGTTGGACGGTAACCTCTACAGGCGTAACCAATGCAACGGCATCTCCGGCAATACCGTCTACTACATGTGCCTCCGGATTCAGCACCACCATTTCGGCTGCTACCGGATATGCGTTACCCGCAGAGATTACGGTTACGAATGCATCAAAGACTTGGAATAGTTCCACAGGTGCATTATCTATAAGCAGTGTGACTGGAAATGTAAGCATTACCATCACTCCGACATGTGTGCCGCCGGTTGTAACAGGAGATCCGGCGGATGCGGATTACTATGTAGGTGATTCGCCGACTCCTTTGTCGGTAACAGCGACTCTGGCTTCGGGAACACGAACATATCTATGGAAAGTAAGTACGAATGGTGGTAGTACTTGGAGCGATGCGGCAGGAACGAATAACGAAGCAACCTATTCAGGCGCAAGTCTCAGCACCGCGTCTGCCGGTACAATCAAATTCAAATGTATCGTTGGAAACAGTCAAGGCGGTTGTACCGTTGAGTCCGCAGTGGCTACTATCACTGTTTCCAATGCATCCTATTTCCCGAACGGGAAGACCATCTTCATTCAAGCAGAAAGTACGAGTGCTTGGACGGGAGGCGGTTGTGTGAAGGCATGGTTCCATACAGCAGGAGGAAGTGAAACCGCACAATCGACCTATTGGTTGTTTGATGCAACCGGTGGAGATGCCGGCAAGAAATTGTTTGCAACGGTTGTGCCTGCCACAGGCGATCTGCCTTATTTGGATATACAGCGTTTTGCAGCCAACTGCTCCGATTGGTGGAATAAGAATGGTGGTTGCTCGTATTCAGATGCAAACGGAAGCAACACTATCCGTTCTACCGGTAAGCATGACGATAGTTCTGACGGAGACTATATCCGTTGGAATGTAAGCGGTGTGACGATAGACTTGCACGGAGATCCGAGTGGTGACGAGTGGGCAAGTTCGTTGGCTTCCTTCAGCGATCAAGGCGCAGGTGTTTGGACGGCTACCTATAATAATTACGCGCCTGCGAATGCGGCAGGTGAGTCTCAAGACTTCAAGGCAAAGACCAATTACAACGGTTGGATCGGTAACACGGGTAATAATGATAATGCTACGTTGGACGGCATGCATGTGGGTTCGACGTATAATATTACAGCTACTTTGGACGTAACCGACCACTCGTTGGTAATGAGCAAAGAGTTTGTGAAAGGTACCGTGCATTTCGATTTGCAAGGTCACGGTCTTGCTATTTCAGACTTGGAGAACGTGGCAGCGGGAAGTAAAATCAGCGCTCCGAGTGAGCCGAGTGCTACGGGTTATACCTTCGGAGGATGGTATAAAGAGCCTGCATGTACCAATGCATGGAACTTCGGCTCGGATGTAGTGAATGAGACTATGACGCTGTACGCTAAATGGACTATTAAAAGCCACACGCTGACATGGAATTGGGACGGAGGTTCAACGACATCAACCAGTTATACGTTATATCCTGCTACCAGCGGTTCTGTGAACTATAACGCGGCGATTACGAAGCCGGCGAACGGAACGATGAGTAAGACGGGTTATACATTCAGCAGTTGGAGCAGCAATGCAACGACCATGCCAGATGAGGATTTGACGATTACGGCTCAGTGGACGGCAAAGACTACCAGTATCACGTTGAATAAGAATAACGAAGATGCATCGGGCTCCACGGCCGGATCGGCAAGTTGGACGTATGATCAAACAACCAAAAACAGTATTACTGCAGCCACTCGAACGGGTTATAATGTGGATGGCTATTATACTGCAGCAAGTGATGGCACTAAGATCCTCAATGCAGACGGTTCTTTAGCAGGCGATAACATCACCGTAAGCACTACTGTTTATACCAACGGCGGTAAGTGGGCGTATGATGGAACGGAACTTACATTGTATGCACATTGGACATTAAAGACGACCACTATTTCATTCAACCAGAATAGTGGTACAGGCGGACAGACGACGACCAAAACGGCAACATATAGCCAAGCGATGCCGACACCGATCACCACTCCGACAAGGGCAGGATACACGTTTACCGGATATTTTGAGAATAGCGGCGGAACGGGTACCAAATACTACAATGCGGATGGTTCAAGTGCCACAAACTGGAATAAAGAGAATTCCACTTGGACATTATATGCAGGTTGGACTGCCAAGGAGGATACATATAAGACAGCATTACATACAGGTGCTTCTGGATGGACGAGTTATGCCAGCGGTGTAACAAAGTCCGGAGCCGGATATACGATTCCTGCACCGAGCAGTGTGTCGAAAGGTGCGACCTCTTCTTGTGAAGATACGCACTACCATTTCGCAGGTTGGGTGGCAGACGAATACAAGGGTTCGCCTTCCGGACACATTATTGCTGCAAGCGGAACAACTGATGCGACCGGAGCCACTTATTGGGCTGTATGGGAGAAAGAGAAGGCAGGAAGTGCCGGAGCAGTAGTAAATACGGTTCTCTTTTCGGAGAATTGGACGGGAGTTGAAAACAACACAACACCTTCTTCTCCTTCGGAAAGCGGTTCTGAAGTTTATAATGATGCAACGGTTACTTATAATTGGGAGGACGGAGGAACAACCACACAAACATATACTTCCGGAGGTCCAAATAGTAATGAAAACATTTTAATTAGTAAATCGAACGGATCTTGGACAGCCAGTGGAATTCCTGTCGGAGGAGCTGCAACAATTACTTACACTTATGCGAAGAGTGGTAGCGGAGTATTGGCTGTATCTACAACTACTGCAAATGTGACTGTGGGAGGTAACTCATCCGGTTCTACTATTACAATATCGGGTAATGTATCAACATTCGATTTAAAATTTGAGAACACAGCCACCGGCAATAATAATCTACGCTTAGATGATATTGTAGTAAAAGTGGCTACTCAGGGAGTTTCTTACGAAGACCCGAAGGCGGTGTGTGAAGCGTGTGTGGCTACGCCGAGTATTTCAGGCGTAAGTCTTATGGGTACTGCGTTTACTACAACGAGCGTACCGGTACAAGCGACAGGTGCGTCTGCGGGCGATAACTGTTCGTTGGCTTCGTACGGTTTCTATTGGGGCGCTTCGGCTGATCCTTCAACGAATAACACTGCTTCGAATAACTTGAGCACAGGTACTTTCTCGGCGACGCTGACAGGTCCGTTTGAAATAGGAACAACCTACCACTACCGCGCGTATGGTACAAATGAGGCGTCCAACACCGGTTATAGTAGTGATGCTACTTTCACCTTGCATAACGTGACATTTAACATGCATAGTCATGGAGGCGATGCTCCGGCAGCTCAAGTAGTGCCAGAAGGAGGCAAAGCGACTAATCCGGGCAATCCGTCTGAAGTTGGTTATACCTTTGACGGATGGTGGGCTAATAGCACATACACCGGTAGTGCATGGGATTTCAGTACCAATACCGTTGGTAGTGGAGATCTTGTACTACATGCAAAATGGACAGAGAAACCGAAATACACTATTACGCTGAATGCGGGTAACGGTACAGTAACTGCGGATGGATGGACAGCAGGCGATTCTCCGACATGGAGTAAGACCCAGGCTAATGGTGATGAGGAGATAACTCTACCGAGCGCTTCGTGCAACTGCGCCGGCTGGGAATTCCAAGGTTGGGCAGCCTCTTCAGTGGATCAGGCTGGGGAACCGACTATGACGAGTAGCGGTACAAGTGTTCTTCCTGGTTCGAATACTATATATTATGCGGTATATAGAGAGAATTCTACCGGTGGTACGACATATAATAAAATAACGAGTACTGGTGATTTGACGACAGGTGATTACTTGTTTGTCGCTGATGGAGGATACGCAATGCAGAATACTGTGAATGGTAAGCGAATGGACGAAGTATCCGGATTTACATCTAGTAACCCCAGTCAGACGACGGACAACACGAGTCTTGTATGGACGATTGCCAAATTCAATTCACAAGTAGTGATAAAGAACGGAAGCAACTACTTGGGTATAGACGCGGACAATACCATTTGCATGACGACAACCCCGCATTTCTTCACCTACACGTATAATGCAGGTAGTTCTCGTTGGGAATTCACTTCTGTAACAAAAACGAGTTATCAATTAACATATAGCACGGCAGCAGGAACCTCTTACTCCTATTTCTGTGCAGGCACATCGCAAAGTACTGCCATTTACCTATACAAACAAGGTGATGGATTAACGGGAAATTACAAAACCAATCCGAGTTGCTCGGATATCACGGTTACGGGGGCTGTTTCACCGGCAGGAAGCGGTACTGTTACTTTAACAGCAGGAAGCGGTAAGAGCGGCGATAAGGTATATGCTATGTACACTCCGGACGAAGACTACAACTTTAATAATTGGAGTATTGAAGGAACCGGTTCAAGTTTAGGTAGTACAACGGCTGTTGTTACGGAGATTACCATAGGAAGCGAAAACACTACCGTGACAGCTAACTTTGTTGCCAAGGATTGGAAGACGGTAACCTGGAAAGCCGATGGTGTAGCGTTGACAGGTGATGGTTTAGGAAGCGCGTCGGTTAAAGTGGAGAACGGCTTTGATATTACCGCACTTCCGCCAGCGCCCGCTCCATGTGATGATGCAAGTACCACATTCATGGGATGGGTAGAAGACGGTGATGTATGGAGTGGCAAGACGGATGACGTAAGCGGAGTGACGATATATACCAAAGCTTCTGATTTCCCAACAGTAACTGATAATGTAACCTATCACGCCGTTTGGGCGAAACGAAACGGTTCTGCTGCGCCTGCTACTTATGCCGGAACAGGTGTGTTTACAAAGATTACGACCATGGAAGAATTAGAGGTCGGAGCGCACTATGTGTTGTATGGCACAAAAGATGATGATGCCTCGGTTAAGGGAGCCATGAATAATACGTTTACGGTTGAAGCTTCTGGGAAAAACGTATTTGGCGCTTCTGCTGTTACGATTTCCGACAACAAGATTACCAATCCGGCTACCACCATTGTATGGAAACTTGGCGGAACAACGAATGCATATACGCTGTATAGCCAGAATAGTAGCAAATATGTAGAGATTACAGCAAATGACACAAGAGGTTATACGAACCCATCATCTCCCACAACATCCTTTACGATTACTGTAAGCGAAGGTAATTTTAAAATCATAACTAATTATGCCTCTGCAAATAATCGAATGATCACCATATATACAGCTTCCGTATTTAGATCGTACGCATCCAACACCGAAGGGTATACTCTAAATCTGTACAAATATGGTAACGACTACACCTATAATCAATATCTTGTTAAGTGTTGCGAGGATCCGGAGTTGGCATTTGACGGAGAGTATAATTACCAGACATTGGTTCGTCAGGATATACATGGCGCTCGCGGTGGTAATGGCTCGGCAACAGCAGAGCAGGGCAAGGCTACGTTGGTACTGGATTACTCGACAGAGTCCGGCGGAACGTGTACGGTAGAGGTTAAGAAGTTAACCGGAGGAGACAACCGCAGTACCGCGGCAGCCGGCTCAAGTTGCGCGAACCATACAGGTATTGCTATCAATGAATCTACCAAGAAAGTGACGTTCGATGTTTGGACTTATGCAGGTAGTTATCCCACTGCGAACGGTCAGGGCACATACCGAATCAAGATAACGCAAGAAGCAACAAGCACATACTGCGCTGCGGAGACTTACTACTTCGTGGATGTGATACTACGTGATAAGTTCGTAGATGCCGTGAACGGTAATGCGACGATTAACGTAGACGGACAGAGTAAGAGCACTACGGATTTCTACAAGACTCCCACAGAAGCATCGCTGGACGGCGATAAGAATGACGATTGTCATAGCACGACAAGACGATTCCTCGGTTGGGTTCGTGAGGACAATATGGATACATGGTACGGTTCAAGTTCTGATCGCACGCGTGACTTGGATGACAAGAAAGACGATGCGGCACTTGTTGCTCCGAATGCGGACATCATCACAAGCGGATCGACATGGTACGCCATTTGGGGAATTGAAGAATGATATTCATTCTAATGTTTAAAGTTTAATGTTTAATGTTTAAAGATTTGAAGATTATGAAGACGAATATCATTACAATCAATACAATAATCAATTCGATTATGAGCAAGTATATGAAATACATCTGCGCGGTACTATTAGTAATAGGAACGAGCGCGCACGCGTGGGGAACGACCTGTACGTTGTATGGTGGTGCGAATGGTAATACGGTATTAGGTACTATTTCCAATGGACAAACCATTCCTGCATGTACGCAAAATGTTACGAGTTGGGAAATTACGTATTCAGGACTGAACACCGTTTGGACAACATCTAAATACGCAGAAGGAGACCCCACTTCCAGTTGGCCCGCCAATAAATATACGTACTATTCCGGAACAACATTACCTGACGGAATAACGGCTTTATATGCGGTATATGAGCAATATTGTGATGGAACATACTATACGGGAGCTCCGTACGAATGCTACCAGATGGAATTGAGTCCTTCTTCCGGACCAAGCGGCTATGCAGTGCGAACAACCAGCGGAGGTTCCTCTATATATGAATATTGCTTTATTGCTCCAGGTACTACTGTATATGTCAAAGCATATCCAACAGGTGATCCTGCTGAGAGTTGTACTGTATTGGATGCGAATTTAGATGAGGTAACAGTAACCGAGATCAGTGAAAACTTTTTCTCTTTCGTCATGCCATCAAGCGACGTAGTGGCAGATGTAACATTCGGTTGTCCTGATCTAAGCGAAGAGACATTGACGGTTAGTGCTTCCAATATAACCTCCACCGGTGTAGAATTGAGTTGGTCTATAGATGGTGCGGATAAGTACGACCTCGTGCTGAAACATGGAGCATCTTATGCCGGAGGTACAACTGACGCTAATGTAAGTGACAAGACCTATACGTCTCAGACTATTTCGTCCGGATTAACGCCAAATACGCATTATTGGTTTAATGTTACCGCTAAGAATAATTGTGGTGCTACAACAAAGAGTCGTACGATTGATTTCACAACGCTGCAACGCTATACGATTTCGTATAATGGCAACGGAGGAACGGTAAGTCCGACATCTGTATATGCCGACCATGGTTCGGATGTCGTATTGCCTTTGGCAAGTGCCGGCACCCGTGCAGGATACGACTTGACCAAGTGGCGTCTTAATAATGCTTCTTCCGGAACACAATATAATTTAGGCGCGTCCTATACAAATGTAACGGCTAATGCAACATTCTATGCGCAATGGACCCCAATCAGTTATACAATCACGTATAATAATCTGAACGGTGCGACAAACAGCAACCCTGCAAACTATAACATTGAGTCCGCCGATATCACCTTGGTTAATCCGGGAAGCCGGACCGGTTACACATTTGGCGGATGGTACACCGATGCAGGCTTGACGGTTGCAGCCGGTACTCCGGCAATTGCGACCGGTTCAACAGGAAATAAGGTATTCTATGCAAAATGGACAGCGAATGATATTGCTATAACATTGAATAAGAACGAAGGTGTGGCAGACGGAGCGGCAACAGTGAAATATGATGGCACCAGCGCGACCATCACAACAGCCGTTACGCATGCTACTAAAACGCTGAAAGGATATTATACCGCCTCAACAGATGGTACAAAGATTCTTGAGACAGATGGTTCGTTTGCGGCTTCTTCCATTGACGGGTATATCACAGCCGGCAAGTGGACGAGAGCTTCGGCAACAGAATTATATGCACAATGGCTGACAGTTGAAAGAACGGTGACATTTAATTTGGACGGAAAGGGAGATAACTTTACTCGAAAAGTAGAAAACGGCACCCCTGTCAGCAAGCCGACTCCAGACCCGACGAATGTAGATTACAACTTCGTCAAATGGGTAACTACAGATGGAGGTAATACCGATTTCGATTTCAGTCAGAATATTACTGCCGATGTAACCGTTTATTCCAAATGGACAGCAAAAACCTATCAGAAACGTATCTTTGCCTGTGTAGATATAAGTGTAGGTTTGGAAGATAGCAAGAAAGTGCTGATAACAAGCCGGAATGGCATGAACATTATTGGTGTGAACAAACTGTTGATAACGGTTGATGGTGCACTTGCCGGTCATACTGTAAGTATCACCAGCGAGGGCGGATTGAAGTTCTATAAGTTGGCTGATGGTAAGTTCGTGGAACTGACCGGTGCAGCGAATGTTTTGCGCGCGCCATTGGATGCGGCTGAGGTATATGTCAGCTATAATCCAACGAGTGATGGTGATGGTTCGATTACTGCTCCGACATTCACGATTGCTTGTGATGGAGAGAGCCAAGAGTTCAACACCAGCGGTGAATATGTGAAGGTGCGTAACTTACCGGATGCCGTGGCTATCGTTGCGAACGTCGGTGGTAGCTGGCACGGTTTATCCGCAAACATCACCAGTTCCTCGACTCCGAAGGACCAGATGGTGGCTGTTGCAACAGAAGGTGGAATCTTGAAGGCTTATGCCCCGACGGATAAATTTGGTTACAAACTCTGGCAGGTTAGAACAGTGAATAGTTCTTATGACCGTTCCGGATATACCTATACAGGAGGTACACCGGCTAAATTGTATGGCGACAGGTTGCGTTTTGCCGGTTATGGAGCGAAAGGTTTGTTAGCTAACAACAATGCTTCGTCCAATCAGTATAATATCAACAATACGGGTACGATTAATGCTATCACGTCTTACTTCACCAACGACGAGAACTACGAATGGAAAGTAACGACGCGCGAAGTGGATGGTCAGTTCGTATATACCTTGCAGACCGACCAGACGAACAATACTCGTTATCTGCGTCTGTGGAACGGTCGTTGGGGAACATACCAAGACGGAAAGGGAACGGAGGATGTATATCTGTTGCCGATTGTAGAGACGGCGCTGGTGGATATGAAGCCGTATGAGTGGGGCACCGACCAAGTAGTGGTTTATTACGCCCCGGAAGCAACACCGGTTGCATTGACCGGAGTGAACATGGGTAGCGATGCAGCCGCCAGTCCGACATTTGCACAAATCGGTTCGAGTGACTTGTCGCGCGTAAGTGGTTTGACGGGATTGACCGGTAAACCAGCACAACAGTTGCAAGTGATGATTACCGAGAACGGCGCAGCTAAACAAGGTTTATTGCAGATTCCGTTGATCGTAAGCGGCAATAGTACGGAGGCTGAGTTGCGTGGCTCATTGACCGGTGCAAACATGACGGAAAAGAATAAAGTGGCGAAGAATACCGATGTGGTTATTTTGAGTACCGGTAAGTTGACTACAGGAACGGCAAGCGGTAACTTCAAAGACCTGTATATTTACGCCGGCGGTAAGGCTATTATCACGTATGCGATGTCGTTCGGCGATATGTATATGCGTGGCGGATTTGGCTATATCGGTGCAGAGACATGGGATGTACCTCGTGCGAAGATTGATGCCGCAGTTTCGCTGAGCGGTAAGTTGTATTACGACTTGACGATGGATGGTACGAAGTACTACGATTTGGCTGTTCCGTACGTCGTAGATTTGAACGAGGCAACGGATGACAAGGGCGACGGAGACTTCAATGTATGGATGAAGGTTTATGACGGTGCATTGCGTGCAAGTACCGGAAAGGGCTGGACGTGGTATGATTGGAGTGGTGATTTATTATTGCATCCGGGAACAGGCTACCTGATTGAAGCGACACCGCGTTACGGTCGTTCGTATTGCACGGTACGCTTCCCGATGAGTCCTGATTTGAGTAGCGGAGAGACGGCTAAAGATCCGTTCGTAGTGACGGCTCCGGGAATGAATCTTGATGGCACTATTGTTGCCGGAAAGACGCCTAATAACGTCGGTTGGAACTTCGTGGCGAACCCGTACATGTGTAACTTCGGTTCGAACCAAATGAGCGGAAACGAAGATGATGTCCTCCAAGTTGGAGAGTTGAGCGAAAATGAAGACACACATAAGTACGAGTGGGATACAGAAGGCGCTAAGAATGTACGTTATGTGACGACATTTAACTATAATACGCAAGAGTACTCACAGCAAGCGTGGTCCAGTACTGTATTGGCTCCGTTCACAGGCTTCTTTGTTCAGATAGCAAAGGCCGGTTCGATTAACTTCGCTACCGCAGGTCGTCAGTTATCTGCTCCTGCCATTATACGTGCTGGTAACTTACCAAGCGATATGGAGATAGCGATTACTGCAAGCGGAAACGGACAGAGCGACGAGACGCGTCTGCATATCAATGATGAGTTGACATCGTTGAATGCCTTAGAGTTCCCAGATGAGATGACGAAGCAACTGAATGCAGGTGCACTGAACTTCTATACCATTTCTAATAATACGAATATGTATGCAAATGGTATGAGTTATGCAGATGCACAAGAGTGGGTACCGGCAGGTGTCGTTGTACCGGCTGATGGTACGTACACATTCAGCGTCGGAACGGTTAATGAGAACTTTATCAAGTCGGTATTACTGCTTGATAAGAGCTCAGGCATCGAATATGATTTGACGAGTCTCAGTCCGCAACTAACGATGACTGCTGGCACCTTCGATGCACGATTTGCTGTTAAGATTGTTCTTTACAACGAGAATGAAACACCGACAGGAGTCGATGAAGTAGACATTGATAGCGGACAACCGTTCAAGTTCATCTGGCATGATAAGATGTACATCATGAATAACGGCGTGATCTATGACGCAACGGGTAAACGGGTTCGTGAGATTAATAAGTAATCTCAATGAGTAATGTTTAATGTTTAATGTTTAAAGATTTAGAGATTATGAAAAAGACATTGAGATATTTATTGATGGTAATAAGTTTGGTGAGTGTTCTGAGCATCAATGCTCAGAGCCTCGCCCAGCAACCGAACGCGAACTTCCAATCCACATCGGCGATGGCTGGTTCGGGTTCCGCTCTTCCACAAGCGGCAGTGACAGGGGCGTACATGACAGGTAATTCATTGGGAACCTATACTCCGGCAAATCCACATGGCAACATGAGTGGCCCACGAAAGATCGGAGGTAATACCGGAGGAGGTTCAGGAGACCGTGAAGACCCGTATGAGGATCCAATAGGCGATGCAGCGCTGCCATTGGCATTGCTCGCATGTGCGTACGTATTGTTTAGGTACGTGCGCACTCGTAAGCGCGCGTGAAAGGTGCACGTATATACAAAAGAAACGGCACTTGGTCGTTTCTTTTGTGTGAAAGCGAAGAATCATTTAACAAATAATATATTATGAAGAAAATATTCTATTTATTTGCGGCAATGGTATGCTCGATGAGCATGATTGCCGAGACATTTACCAAGGTGACTGATGCAGCCACGTTGCAGGACGGAGACAAGGTTGTGATGGCTTATCAGTCGGACGCAGCGAAGAAAGTGAGCGGCGGTTTCTCGAGTACGTCCAAGTTCCTCAATGCAACAGATGCCACTTTTGCCGACAACCATGTTACGCTCGATAACCCGACTGTGATTACGCTGAAGAAGAGCGGTAACAATTGGAAACTATACATCGGCAGCAACCCCATCGGACACAGTTCCGGTTCCAAAGACCTGAACAAAACAACGCAGACCGAATATGCCATCTCTTTCACGGACGGCAAGGTGCACATCGTAAGCCAAACGACCACCACCTATGCATTCTACTACAACACATCTTCTCCCCGTTTTGCGTTGTACGCAGCCACCAGTAACCAGCAGCCTATCGAACTGTACAAACTGGACGAGAGCAGCATTCCGGAGACGGTGGTTACATCTGTGTCGTTGAACAAGAAGAGCATGGATCTTCGCATGGGCAACACCGAGACGCTGACAGCGACCGTGCAGCCGACCGATGCTGCGGACAAGACGATTGCGTGGGGAACGACCGATGCTTCTGTTGCAACAGTGTCTAACGGCGTAGTGACTCCGGTTGCGGTAGGAACGGCAAAAATATGGGTGAAAGCAACAGCCGTAGAGAACGTCAGCGACACTTGTGTGGTAACCGTTCTGCCAGCAGAGGAAGCAGGAACGGCTACGTATAATGCAGTTCAGAGCGCGGATTATCTGACTGCGGGTGCGAAAGTGTTCTTTGGCACTATCAAGGATAACGAGAACTACGTAATGGGTCAATATGTGTCGGGCAACAATATCAAAGGTGTGGCAGCCACATACGGAGACGGTCGTCATAGCGTCACCGCTCCGCTGCAAGTAGCCTATACTGTTCAACGCGAGGGCGATTACTATGTTTTCGTGGACCATGACGGCAAGTATCTGCGTACCATCGCATCAAACAAGTTAGGCAACGGCACCGAACTGGATGATTATGCCAAATGGACACTCGGTGCCTTCGACGAAGATGATGCAACCGTGGTGCTGACCAATAAAGCCAACTCCACCAAGGGAATATACAATAACTTCCAAGGAACCAACGATATGTTTAATATCTACGCGGGCGTAGGAGACGGCAGCTATCTGGCCAAGACCGTACTCTACTCAAACGTGGCTCCGGCATGGGTAGAACGCGTAAGAGACCCTTGGATGAAAGCGGATACCACCTATCTGGATTGGGGCACACAGGAGCCGGATGAGTATTCTCACGACTGGGGTGATACGCGTTATCTCCACCTGACGATGAATGATCTGCCGGGCGCTATTACCGTCGCCCTGACAGACGATGCCAATGGTGCGTTTAACTGCTGGACAGGCACTATCTCCGCCAGCAAAACAAGCGAGAATCTGCTGATTGAATGGAGCGCTACGCAAGTAGGCGTATATAACGGAACCCTGACGCTGACATGTGAAGGTCTTCAGACTATAGTGGTCAATCTTCACGCTGAAGCTGTTGCCCAGGGACAAGGCGGTGGCGGAGAGGCTACCGTTCCGACCCTGACCGTTTCGCACAACGCAATCTATCTCAATCCGAATTATATGAACAATATGGATGACGAAATCACGTTTACGTTCACTGCCGCCCATCTGGTCAAAACGCTGTACGTCAAGTGGGAACGCGACAACACCGCTCCGTGGTTCCCGTATTCAAGCGAATACATGGAGATGTGGCGTGTGGCCGATAATGACTACGTGCAAATGTATGAGAACGACAAAGTGTCTCTGGGAACAGATGATATCACGGACGGAGAGATATATATGCATGTATATGCATACAATGCCGGCAACTACGCCTCCCAGTTGCATTTCACCAGTCTGAAGGCAGATTCGAAAACGGAGCTCGCTATTGACAAGGTTATTCCGATTACCATCGTCGTTTCTGAGAATCCGACTCCTAATCCGACGGTAGGCATTGACGAAACAGATGTAGAGATCAAGGCACAGAAGATCTTCCGCGACGGACAAGTGGTTATTATTCGTAACGGGCAGAGCTATTCTGTGGACGGAAAGCAGCTCTAAAATGCACTTTTACGCAAAAAAATGAAGAAAAATTTGCGTAATTCAAAAAATTGTCGTACCTTTGCACGCTTTTTCTCGTCGGAAGTGGCTTGACGACGACTTCGTTGCTCTGCAACTCGTGTAGTCGCCGCACTTCCTCCTCTCCCCAGAAATTAAAATTTCCGGGGCCCCAAGAGAGGGTGAGAGGAAGTAATAAGTAAATTATTTTATTAACCGGACAGATCACTCGAGTAGTGAAAAGTCCCTAAAAACAAAAGTCTAAATGGCAACAAAGATTCGTTTGGCTCGTCATGGTCACAAAGACTACGCTTTCTACCACATCGTAGTAGCAGACAGCCGCTCGCCACGTGATGGCAGATTTATCGAACGTATCGGTTCTTTCAACCCGAACACCAACCCTGCAGCTGTGATTCTCAATTTTGATCGCGCTCTGTACTGGGTAGGCGTGGGAGCACAACCGACAGACACTGTACGTACTATTCTCTCTAACGAGGGTGTGCTTCTGATGAAGCACCTGAACGGCGGTGTTGCTAAAGGCGCATTTAGCGCAGATGAAGCGGCTAAGCGTTTTGACGCTTGGAAGGCTCAGAAAGATGCTAAAGCCGGTAAGATTTCTCAAGCTGAGGCAGACAAGAAAGCTGCTGCTGCAAAAGCCCGCCTTGCTCAAGAGGTAGAGGCTAACAAGGCAAAAGCTGCTGCTGTAGCAGAGAAACGCGCCGCTGCTGCTGCTGAGTTGGCTGCTGCCGCTCAAGAGGCTGCTCAGGAAGCTGCTGCTGCAGAGGCAGAGGCTAAGGGCGAGGCTCCTGCAGAGGAAGCGGAGGCTTAAAAAGTTTAAAGTTGAAAGTTTAAAGTTGAAAGAAACTCTAAGCTTCAAACGCACAAAAAAAGCACTTTTCGGTGCTTTTTTTTGTGTATGTCGAAAAAAAGTGTTACCTTTGCACGCTAAACGTGCAAGAGAGGGAATGGATAGTATGACGTTAGAACCTATTCGGCAAAATAAAATCAGGGAATTTATCCGTTATGTGATCGTCGGAACGATAGCAACCGGCCTTCACTACGGCATATATGCGCTTCTGTTAATGCTGGATAGTTCGCTTATATGGTCGAATGTGGCCTACTCGGTCGGATATGTTCTTTCGTTTATCGCCAATTTCTACCTGACCTCCTACTTTACGTTCAAAACAAAACCGTCGTGGGCCAAATTAGGCGGAATGGTGGGTGCGCATGTGGTTAATTATGGCCTGCATATGCTGCTGCTTAATCTCTTCCTGCTCGTTGGCGTTCCGGAAAAGATAGCGCCTGTTCCGGTGTTTTGCATCGTGATCCCCATTAACTTCATACTTATTCGTTTTGTGTTTAAAAAATCCGAGAAATGAAAAAAATCAGTGTGATAGTGCCCTGCTACAATGAGCAAGAGTCTCTGCAATTGCTTTATCAAGAGTTGTGTCGATTGATGAAAGCGGAGTCTAAGTATGAGTGGGAGATCCTGTTTGTCAATGACGGCAGCAAAGATGACACTTTGCAGGTTATTCAGTCGCTCAGTGCACAAGATGCGTCGGTTTCATATATTGATCTGTCGCGTAACTATGGCAAAGAGACGGCTATGCTGGCCGGGTTCGATTATGCGCAAGGGGATGCGTGCGTGATCATGGATGCCGATCTGCAGCATCCGCCTATGGTAGTACGGGATATGCTTCGCAAATGGGAAGAGGGGTATGATGACGTGTATGGCAAGCGCACCACACGGGCGAAGGAGAGTTGGCTGCGTAAGTGTCTCTCCTATGCGTTTTATTATATTCTCCAGAAGTCGGCGAAAGTGGATGTGTTGCCCAACGTGGGTGATTTCCGGTTGCTGGATAGAAAATGCATCGATGCGTTGCGCCAGATGCGGGAGACAGATCGTTACACGAAGGGCTTGTATTGCCTCATCGGTTTTCGGAAGACCTATGTGGAATTTGAGACGCAGGACAGAGTGTCCGGTAGCAGCAGTTGGACGTTGAGAGGACTGATTTCGCTGGCGATAGAAGGCATTATGTCGTTCACGATTGCGCCTCTGCGGTTGGCTACATGGGTGGGCGCGATTACGGCCACGGGTGCTTTCTTGTACGCACTCTATTTCCTCATCAAAACGTTGGTAGTGGGCGATCCGGTTCATGGATTCCCGACACTGGTGATTTTGATTCTTTTCTTTGGCGGTGCGCAACTGCTGGCTTTGGGCGTGCTGGGCGAATATGTGGGAAGAATTTTCCACGAGAGTAAGCATCGTCCCAACTATTTTGTACAAACATACTATTCGGCTAAGAAATGAAGCGTGGTCAGAAAATATCCTTTATAGCGGCCCTTGTGGTTTTCGCTGCATACCTTGCCTGCCTTGTGTTTTTCATTACCTATAAGGCACAATGGACATACGGCGATGACCATCAGTTTCTCGTTTCAACAGCCATAGGAGAACCTATTCCTTCTTGGATCGGGACGCAACCGGCTATTGGACGTTTCTGGCCGCTCGGGCAGGTGGATTATGATTTGCTGCTTTGGGTTCCGGCGGACTACAAATGCATCGCGCACTTTATCTTCAGCGCCCTTTCGTATGTGCTCTTATCATTGCTTACGTTTGGCGGAGTGATGATTGCACTGAACAAATACCCGCCAACAACTCGAGTCTGGACGGCCGTCTTGACGAGTATGATGTTGAGCGCATCGGTTACGTATGTGTTCCTTTATCTGGTGTTTGCAGAACGGGTGATGACGGTTCTTGTGATGGCGATGTTTATCTTATTCCTGATGCTGTACCGCACCGATAAATGGGGCTATGCATTGGGCGGACTAATCTGCGCGGCGTATCTTATTTTCTGCAAGGAGATCATGTTTGGCGCATTGGGCTTGCTCGCCGTGTTTATGCTTATTATGGACCGAAAAGCAACGACCACGCAGAAGGTAACATGGTATGTCCTTTTGGCTCTTGCCGGCATCTATATAGCTATTTATCTAAGTTGCATCTATCCGCGCATCCAGCATGTGTATAATGACGAGCGGCCGAAATATGAGTTCGTTCCGATCATCTGGTATATGATGACGCGCCTTAAGATATGGTATGCGGCTATCCTCGTTGCGCTGATTCGTTATTACGCCCTTATCGTTAAAAAAGACAGGGAACATCTGCTCTTTGACGCGTTCCTGCTGGCGGGTTTTGCTTATCTGTTGGCAATGGCCGTATTGCGTTTTGCGAATGACTACTATTATTTCCCCGCTTTGGCTTTTGTGGCGATTCCAACGGCATATTTTCTGGTTTATTACCTCAAAAAATGGGGCGCTATTGTTGTGCTGAGTGTGCTATGCTGTTTGCATGCTTCACGCTTCCTTCCCTCATTCGCGCACAAATATACCACCGCGTGACTACCTATCCCATGATGGAGCAATATTATCAACTTCACCGCGCCGGATACACATTGGTTTGGGAGGAGAAAGACTTGGACGGATGGGACAGGACGCTATTTGACTACCATAAATTTATTCATCAGACGTGGATCAATTATTTTTATGGTTTGTCGGGCACACCAATGTCGTTCCAGTTTGAACAGACGCCGCCGGATGGGGCTCAATGGGTGAAGTTCTCTTTCGAGCGAGCGGATGAGAAGCCGATAGAGCAACAAGTACACGTGGAAATATTTAACTGACCGAGTGAATGAAACGAGTAAGCGTCATAATGCCCAATTATAATCACGCCCCTTATCTGAAGGAGCGGTTGGATAGTATTCTTGCGCAGGACTATCCGGATGTTGAAGTCATTCTGCTGGATGATGCTTCGACAGACGAAAGTGTGGCTATTTTGAAGGACTATGCGCAGAACCCGAAGGTGCAAACGCTCGTTGTCAACGAGAAAAACTCCGGTAATCCTTTCCTCCAATGGCAACGCGGACTGCAAGAGGCGACGGGAGAGTATGTGTGGATCGCGGAGAGCGATGATGTGGCGGAGCCGACACTCCTTAGCACGCTTGTGGAAGCGATGGAGCAGAAACATGCGACGCTGGCTTTCTGTCACAGCCAGTGGATTGACAGTGAAGGGAAACCGATTGCAAGGACTCAAGATCCCCGATGGAAACGGGACTTTTCGATGGCAGGAGGTACGTTTGTGAGGCGATACTTGCTGGGTTACAGCATCATCTGTAATGCCTCTGCCGTGGTGTTCAAACGTGAAGCGGCGATGCAGGTGGATATGCAAAAAGTGACGCAATACACCGCCAGCGGAGACCGATTGTTCTGGATACAAATGGCATTGCAGGGACGGGTGGCTTATGTGGCACAAGACTTGAATCGATTCCGTCAGCACACGCACAAAGTGTCAGGCGGAGCGGAATATATGGGTTTGAACATTGTGCAGGATCATGCCATCTATCGATTGATAGCACCTATGCTGTCCCTCTCCGGTAGTGAGAGACGATGGATATGCGGTTATCACTGGAAAGCGATGCATCGGCCTACCGTGTCGGCAGAAGGACGAATCAGCGCGTTGTTGGCGTGGAGTAACGAACCCGAATTCGGACGCTTGTCCTATTTGTTCTATCTTCTCCATCGAGCAAAAGAGAAATGTTGACGTATATTCTCAATATTGTGTTTGCCATTGTGGCCACCGTGCTTTATATCCAGGCACCGTGGGACTACAGCTACGACTACTGCGTACTGCTGATGTCGCTGTTCATTGCGCAGAATGTGCTCTATTTTGCCACGAACAAACGGCAACACTGGTTGGGGTTTGAGTTCTTCTTTGCGCTCTCGTTCTTCCTTGTCAATTTCGTTTATCCGGTTTTCTATGCCCCTACGGAGCGTATTTACTGGTCGTTCTTCAGCTTCACGTTCACTGATGAGTATGTGACGCGGGCTACCGCGTTGGCTTATTTCGGTTACGCGTGGTATCTATTAGGCGCAACGCGTCTGTTGCGATTGCAGCGGGAGGAACCGATCGCTCCGTCGTTCACAATCACGATGCGGCAGTATATCTGGTTCTTCGGCATCACGATAGCGGCCTGGGTGCTGTTTGTTATGACCGGTGGATGGACGGCGCTGCAGAGCGTTTATGCGGACGGTGCGAACCTGCGGGATGTGGGAATATACAGTTATTTTAGCAATATCTTCACCATCGGATGCTACCTGATGGCGATCTTCATCTTCCGTCTTCCCAAGCAGAAATGGTGGTTCTACCTGCTGGTGATTCTCACATTCATGTTAGTCCTGCTCTCTACCGGTAGCCGTCAGATGGCGATTGGTTTGGCGCTCGTTCTTATTGTGGGTTTCAGCCTGTATGTGTATCGTCTTAAGTGGTGGCAAGTGGCTACGGTGGTGGCCGGCGGTTCCGTTGTGCTGTTCCTCGTCATGACGCTGCGCACGGAAGGATTGGATGTAGGGGCGTGGCAGCAGAAACTGGCGCATACGAAACTGGAGGAGTTTTGGGATATATACGAAGACCTGATCGTGAATGATGTCAACCTGTTCGCGCTCTTCGATTTCGCGCAGGAGAACAACCTGACCTGGTTCACCGGTATGTCGCTTGACCTCAGTTCGCCTATTCCCGGTCTCGCCGGATACATCATTGCCAACTCCGACCTGCCGCCTCAGATGTTGCACGGAGGTGATCTGCCGTCGTTCTTGCTCCTCGGTCCTAATGCAACTTGGGGTACGGGTACTAATATGATCGGTGAAGCGTACCGCTCTTTCGGCGCTGTGGGTACGGCTATTGCGATGTTCCTGATCGGAGTATGGGTGAAAGAGAGTTATTACCGCGCTGCTACCAGTCCGTACTGGTATCTGATGTATTTCCTGCTGGTGGGGCACGCGCTGATTTATCCTCGCGCTCCGCTGCTGTTCGATCCTCGTTTGGTGACCTGGAGCCTGCTCTTGCTGCTGATAGTGCTAACTATCACAACGCATCAGACACAGATTGTGCAGTGGTTGAACCGGTTGGGTAAAAAGAAGGAGGGGCAGTCATGAACATTCTCTATTGCATACCTCATCTGTATAACGCCGGCGGAATGGAGCGCGTGCTGACGCAGAAAGTGAACCGATTGGCTGCGACCACCGAGCATCGGTATACGATTCTCACTACGGAGCGTACGCCTGAGGGACAACGCGAGGTGTTCTTTCCGCTGGATGAGCGCGTGCAGGTGGTGGCGCTGAATATTGATTTTGACGCCGATTATACCAAACCGCTGTTGACCAAATGGGTGGGGCATATGCGTCGCATGCGTATATACAAGCGTGCGCTGGATGAATTTATACACGCGCAACATATAGACCTTTGTATCTCCCTGGGAGGTAAAGAGATTGCGTTTTTGCATACCTTGCCTTGTCGCACGATGGCTGAGATACATTTTGCAATGAACCAGCGGGCGCAGTTATTAGCCGCCAACCATCAGGGTCTTTTCTGGTCGATGCTGGGACGTATTCGTACGCGTCAACTCGTTCGTGCTGTCCAACCGCTTGAGCAACTCGTGGTACTGACCGAAGCGGATAAAGCAGACTGGCTTAAGGCCGGCTGCACCCACGTGACTGTTATACCGAATCCCTGTAGCCTGGATGGCCAAAAAATACCGATGAAACCGAGACAAAAGACGGTACTGGCGGTAGGACGATTGCACGAGCAGAAAGGATTCGACCTTTTGCTGCGCGCGTGGGGACCGATAGCGGAACGTCATCCCGATTGGACACTGCGCATTGTGGGGGAGGGTCCCAAACGGGCGGCGCTGGAGCAACAGATACGCGGGCAAGGTTTGCAGCAGGTAGTACTGGCAGGAAGGGTGAGTGATGTAGCTGCAGAATATATGTCGGCTTCGCTTTTCGTCCTCTCCTCCCGTTATGAGGGTTTTGGAATGGTGCTCTCCGAAGCGATGTGGAGTGGGTTGCCTTGTGTGGCTTTTGACTGCCCGCAAGGACCGGCGGAACTGTTGGCTGACGAACGCGGATGGCTCGTTCCGAACGGAGATATAGATGCCCTCACGGCGCAAATCGAGTATGTTATTACGCATCCGGATGAAGCAAGCGAGCGCGCGAAGAAGGCACAGGCCTTTGCGCAAGCGACCTATAGTGAATCAGTTATCATGCCTAAATGGATAGAACTAATTGAAAGTCGTTTTTGATAATATTATCTACACGCTCCAGCGGAATGGCGGTATCTCTGTCGTATGGAACGAACTGCTGAAGCGCGCGCGGCAGGACAGAGACCTGCAGTGCACGGAGTTATGCTATCCGGATGCAATGACACCTCGGTTCATGGAGCGCTATCGTATTCCGGATTATAAGGCGGACACGCCCGCTATCTTCCATTCGTCGTATTTCCGGGTGCTCCCGCAGGAGGGGGTGTATAATGTGACGACGGTGCACGACCTGACGTATCATTATTATCGTCGCGGGTTGGCGAAGGCGGTACATCTGTGGGAAGAGAATCGTGCACTGCGGCATAGCGAGGCTGTCATTTGTATTAGCGAGAACACCAAACGCGATTTGATGCATTTCTACCCGTGGTATCCGGAAGAACAGATACACATAGTGTATAACGGTGTAGGGGAGGAGTTTTGTCCGATGAAATCGGTGGAAAAGAAAGGTTTTCTGCTCTATGTGGGTAATACGCAAGTGGATTACAAGCGCTACGATGTGGCACAAGAGGTGGCGCGGTTAACGGGCGTGGAGTTGGTGACGGCATCCCATGTGTCTCGCGAGGAACTTAATCGGTTGTATAACGAAGCCTTGTGTCTGTTGTATCCGTCTGACTACGAGGGATTCGGTCTGCCGATACTGGAGGCGCAGAAAGCCGGTTGTCCTGTGATAGCACAGAAATTCTCGTCTATTCCGGAAGTGATCGGTAACAATGGGTTGACGGTAGCGCACGACTCACCCAAACGGATGGCGGAAGCAATGGCGGATATAGTGCGTCAATTACAATCCGGGCCGACGCAGCCTATTGTCCAAGCAGGAATAGAGAACGCCAAACGTTTCTCATGGGATCGAACATACGAACAAGTAAAAGCAGTATATGAAAATATCTATCGTAACCATCACGTATAACAGTGCGAAGACGCTCCAACGGGCATTGGCAAGCGTACAGGGACAGACCTATACGGACATCGAGCACGTCATCGTAGATGGCGCCTCAACCGATGGTACACGTGACCTGATTGTTACCTATGCCGCCAAGCATCCGAATGTGCGCTGGGTATCGGAAAAGGATAACGGCATCTACGATGCGTTGAACAAAGGTATCCGAATGGCAACGGGTGATGTGGTAGGCTTCCTGCACTCCGATGATGTGCTGTTTGCGCCCGATTCCATCGAACATATTGCGGCTGCTTTTGAGTCCGCAGGAGTGGATGTGGTGTATGGCGATTTGCAGTACTGCCAGAACAACAGAGTGGTGCGACATTGGGAGAGTAACGCGTTTAATCCCTGTAGCCTCAAGTACGGTTGGATGCCGCCGCACCCGACGGTCTATGTGCGCAAAGAAGTATATGAGCAGGTGGGGCTATACGATGACTGGTTTCGTATATCTGCCGACTATGATATGATGCTGCGTATCTTCAAAGCCGGTTATACATCCCGTTATATACCCGAAGTACTGGTGTCAATGGAAATAGGCGGTGCCAGCAATAAGAACACCAAGGCCCGCTTGACTAAAACGCAAGAGGATTATCTGGTGCTCAAGAAAAACCATGTAGGAACCGGCTGGTTCACTGTGGCGTTCAAGCAACTTCGTAAGATTCGTCAGTTTCTGAGGTAATGGTTAAAGGTTATAGGTGAATGTTAAATATTTCTATCGTTTTATATCATCCGAATTGGGAACAAGAGGTGCTACCGCTTGTCGAGGAGTTGCTGCGCGTTAAGAACCTTCGCAAGATCTATCTGCTCGATAACAGCGAGACAAGAGAATTGCATCCTAAATTAGAGATCAAGCACCCCAAACTGCGCTACATGCATATGCCGGCTAATCTGGGTTACGGCAAGGCGCATAATGTTGCGCTGCGCGAGAGTGCGTACCATCAGACGGAGTTTCATCTGGTGATGAATAGCGATATCCGCGTAGCGGCGGAAGATATAGATGCGATGCACGACTGGATGCTGCTGCATCCGGAGGTAGGCCAACTGATGCCGCGCGTGGTCAATCCGGACGGTACGCAGCAGTATCTGGCTAAGCGATTGCCAACACCCTTGGATGTGTTTGGACGTCGTTTCTTACCTGCTAAGTGGATGGCACGACGTAATAAGCGGTATGAACTGCGAGATCTTGATTTGAATCGTCCCATCAATGCACCTTACTTGAGCGGTTGCTTTATGCTCCTGCGTACAAAAAGTGCGGTGGAATCGGGACTTTTCGATGAGCGGTACTTCATGTATCCTGAGGATATATACCTTACCCGCACGATTCATCGCAATTGGCTCACGCTCTATTATCCCGAGTGGACTATCGTTCACGCGCATACACAGGCTTCCTATAAAGACAAACACATGCTTCGGATTCATATCCAAAACATGTGTCGGTATTTCAATAAATGGGGTTGGCTCTTCGATAAAGAGCGTCACACATTCAATAATCTATAAGTCAGATAGCCGGCGTAAACGAGCAGCAGCAATGCGCCTGCCCAGCGTCCGATCTTCCGTTCTTTATTGGTCTTAACGGCTAACCAGACGATGATGCTGCCGGAGGTGGCCATCAGCGCGTCTAATTCAATGCCTGAGTACGCAGGCAACGGACGTACCGTGGCACTGCACGCCAGTACAAAGAAGACGTTGAAGATATTACTACCTACCACATTGCCCAACGCAATGTCGCTGTTCTTTTTCGTTGCCGCAATGACGGATGTGGCCAATTCGGGTAATGATGTACCCAATGCTACGATTGTCAGACCGATGATGGCCTCACTCACTCCTAAACGAGTGGCTATATCCACGGCACTCTTTACGATCAGTTCACCACCTACTACCAGTCCGACAAAACCGCCTAACATCAGTGCGATAGCGCGGCGAACCGGAATAACCTTTACTTCTTCCATCTCGGCGTCTTCCGGATGGTCTTTGGCGTGACGGAACGTGTTGTACAGAAAATAGCAGAACATGAGCAGCAGTACGATGCCACCTACGCGCCCGACCCCTCTCTCTGTTTCTCCAAACGGCAATTGAATAGCCACAAAACTAAGCACTAACACCCCTGCGATGATGGACATCGGGATGTCGAAATCGCGGCTGCGTTTCTGGGATAGAATAGGATACACCAGTGCCGTGAGACCTAAGATCACAAAGGTATTGATGATGTTCGAACCCAATATATTAGTGAGCGCCAAATCAGTTGTGCCTTCCGCTACAGAGACCATGTTCACCACGAACTCCGGCATAGAGGTTCCGAATGCCACTACGGTCAGACCAATCACCAGGTCGCTGATGCCGAAACGCTTGGCGATAGCGGATGCACCGTCCACCAACCAATCCGCACCTTTGACCAGCGCCACAAATCCCAGCACGATGAAGATGGCTCCTACCCACCAGCCGGTACTTAACCACGAATCAATAAACTCCATACCTTACACGTTAAATAAGAAGTGCATGATGTCTCCGTCCTGCACGATATAGTCTTTTCCTTCGGTAGCTAATTTACCCGCTGCGCGGCAAGCTGCTTCGCCGCCAAGCTCGATGAAATCGGCATATTTGATTACTTCTGCGCGAATGAATCCCCGCTCAAAATCCGTATGAATAACTCCGGCGCATTGGGGCGCTTTGGCTCCTGCTTTGAAGGTCCAAGCGCGTACCTCATCGCTACCGGCGGTAAGGAACGTACGGAGGTTGAGTAACGCATAAGCGGCTTTGATGAGGCGGTTGACACCTGACTCCTGCAACCCGATTTCTTCGAGGAACATCTGACGCTCCTCATAGGTCTCCAGTTCCGCTATCTCGCTCTCGATCTTAGCGGCCAGTACGAGTACCTGTGCGTCTTCGTCTTTGACTGCCTCTTTGACCTGTTCAACGTACGCATTTCCAGTCACAGCGGCTGCTTCGTCCACGTTGCACACGTACATCACGGGCTTATTGGTCAGCAGGAACAGATCCTTTGCTGCTGCTTCCTGATCTTTGTTGTCTAACTCCACCGTGCGGGCATTCTTGCCTTGCGACAGTGCCTCGCGGTATTTGACGAGCACCTCCAGTTGCAGTTTGGCATTCTTGTCACCGCCTGCTTTCGCTGCTTTCTCGCATTTCTGAATACGGCTCTCTACCGTCTCGAGGTCCTTCAGTTGCAATTCCGCATCGATGATCTCCTTGTCGCGAACAGGATTGACGCTACCGTCCACATGCACCACGTTCTCGTCGTCGAAGCAACGAAGCACATGAATGATAGCATCCGTCTCGCGGATGTTAGCGAGGAACTTGTTTCCAAGTCCTTCGCCCTTGCTGGCACCTTTGACCAATCCTGCAATATCGACGATTTCAACGGTAGTAGGAATCACTCCACGCTCCGGTTTACATAACTCGCCTAACTTAATCAATCGCTCATCCGGTACGGTAATAACGCCCACATTCGGTTCGATGGTGCAGAAGGGAAAGTTCGCGCTCTGCGCCTTGGCGTTACTCAAACAGTTGAAAAGGGTACTCTTGCCCACATTAGGCAACCCTACTATTCCACATTGTAATGACATATATATGATTTATGATTTTGATTTACTTTCTTTTGTCTTGACCGGCTCCATGTGCACATTGACGTGCGTGTCTGGTCCGTACTGCTGCTTAAGCAGTCGTTCAATCTCGGAGGCACTGTCATGCGCCACTTTGAGCGGTTGGTTGCCGTCCATACGCACGTGAATCTCGATGGCATAATTATTCCCGATGCGTCGCGTGCATAACTTGTGGGGTTCCACAACACCATCCACCGATTGCACGATGGTCATTATCTCATTCTCCACCTCTTCGGGTAGCGATTGCTCCATCAGATCGCCAAAACCGTTCTTAATCAGATCCACGGCTACCTTCACGATGATCGCTGCTACCGCGATGGAAGCGATAGGGTCGAGTACCGCCCATTTGTCTCCACCAATCAGCGCGCCCCCGATACCGAGCGCTGCGCCGATGGACGATAGCGCGTCCGAGCGGTGGTGCCACGCGTTCGCTTTGAGCGCTTGTGAGTCCAGTTGACGGCTCTTGCGAATGGTGATCTGGTAGATCAACTCCTTCATCGCAATGGATACCAGAGCAGCCCACAACGCCAGTTGACCCGGCATAACGAGTTGGCCGCCTTGTGCCCAGATGGTGATTTTCTCTGCACCGTCAATAAAAATGCCTACGGCTACAGCGAACAGTGCCACGCCGATGAGGGTGGTGGCGAGGGTCTCGAACTTGCCGTGGCCGTAGTGATGTTTCTTATCCTTGGGTTTACTGCTGATCTTAACGAAAGCCAGCACAATAATGTCCGTGGCAAAATCCGACAGCGAATGAATAGCATCCGCCATCATTGCCGCACTGTGACCGAAGATACCTGCGACGAATTTGAAAACCATCAGCAGTACATTGATCACGCCACCCCATAGGGTGACCCGCACTATTTCTTTCTCTCGTGTCATCTTATCGTTCAAACCACTTTAGTAGTTTCATTTTCTTTTGTCCTGCTTCGCCCGTGTAGGGATGCTCGCGCAGCGGCAGATTAAAGAACGTGCGTCCGGTGAGCACCGTTTGCGGGTGTGTGAATTCGCGGAATCCCCATTCGCCGTGGTACGCACCCATTCCTGAGTGTCCGGTTCCGTTGAACGGAACACCCTTAACCATCATATGAATGCACACTTCGTTGATACATCCGCCACCGAACTGCATGCTTTGCATCACGCGGTTCGCCCAGCGCTTATTGGAAGTGAAGATGTACATCGCCAGCGGATGTTCGCGATCGGCGATGGTGCTCATCAGTTGGTTCACCTCTGCGTCCTTGAACGGAACAACGGGCAGTAGCGGACAGAACAGCTCGTGCTGTACGATGGGCTCGTTGATACCGACGGGGTAGATGATCGTCGGTGCATATTTGCAGGTGTCGGGATTACCTTTTCCGCCGAAGATAATGCGCTCGCGGTACTGCTCTGCCTCCTTGGCGCACTTGTCATAGGCAGCGCGTGTGATCAGCTTGGGATACTCAGGATTGGTCTCGGCCTGTTCGCCTATCTGCGCCACGAAAGCGGCTTTCAGTTCCGCCAGGAAAGCGTCTGCCACCTCTTCGGCTACCGCTATCTGATTGATATTAATGCAAATCTGTCCGGCATTGAGCAGTTTGAAGAACGCTATCTTACGCGCCGCATCTTTGAGGTCGGCATCGGCGCGCACCACGCACCAGTTACCGGTCTCTCCGCCCAGTTCGAGCGCCACAGGCGTCAGGTTCTTCGCCGCTTCGGTCAACACATGCTTACCCACGGCCGGCGAACCGGTGTAGAAGATCTTGTCGAAGCGCTGTGCCAAACACTTGTCCGCCACGTCGTGTCCGCCGTCAATGAGCGTGACATATTCGGGCGGGAAGACCTCTGCGAAGAATCGTTTCAATGCTGCGGTGCTGGCGGATGACTTGGAACTGGATTTGATCACCACCGTGTTACCTCCGCACATCGCTGCGGCTACTACGCCGATAGTGAGCAGGATCGGGAAATTGAACGGACTGATGACGAGCGTGACGCCGTAAGGCATCTTATACACCTTGGTCACGGTGCTGGGGAAACACATCAGTCCGCTGAAATGTTGTTCGGGTCTGGACCACCTGCGCAAGCCGCTTATCATCTCGTTCACCTCGGTGATGATGGGACCTATGTCGCACAGATACGCCTCCACTTCGCTTCGTCCCAGATCGGCGGCGAGCGCAGCTATCAGTTCGTCCTGATGCGCAATAACCGACTCCTTCAGTTTCTTCAACTGTCGAATACGCCAGCGAATAGGGAGGGTTGTTCCCGTCCGGAAGAAACGGCGCTGCGAATCAACGATCTCGCGAATCGTAGATTCGTCATTGGTGATTGGTGATTGGTGATTGGTGATCTGCTCCAGCACCGTTTTGATGTCCGCGTTGCTGAGTGTGACGGGCGCGGAGTAATTGATGGAATCGGCTGCAATCATCGGAATCAGTTCCTCGTGATCGCAAGCGCGAACGGGTGACTCGATGCGATCCAGTTCGCATTGGCTGATCAGGTTACGAACGGCTTCCAAAAAATCATCCACTCCGCAGTATTGCGCCAGAGCGTTATAGCGGTTCTCGCAAGCTTTCTTCTGGAACTCCAGCACGGGCAGGAGCATCAGCGAGATAGCTTGTCCGTGGGAAATATGATACTTGGCACCGATGCTGTGCGCAAAGGCGTGCACGTATCCTGCCAGTTGCGTATTGATGGCATTACCGCCGTACATCGCCGCACGACACATCGCCAACCGCGCCTCATTCACTTGCTCATTCGTTAACTCGCTCATTCGTTCACTCGTTAACAAAGGCAGATTCTTGAGAATCAGCTTGACTCCCTCCATCGACATCCGCATATCTTCCTCATCCACCTCCACGTCGCTGATGGCGCCTTCTATACAGTGGCTGAGCGCATCGATACCGCAGGCTGCGGTGACGGGGCGCGGCGCACGGAGCGTCAGTTCGCTGTCGTGCACTACATGCGGAACAGTCAGACCGATCAGCACGGTCGAGCCTTTCGTACCCTGCTCATTGCTGATAACCGCTCCGACGGTTACCTCCGCACCTGTACCGGCTGTGGAAGGAACCATGATGATCGGCAGCGTACCGCCCGGAACAGGCAGGAACTTAAGCAACAGCGCTTTGACGGGCAAATGCGGCATCTTGACGCCGGCTGCAATCATCTTACAACTATCCATCACCGAACCGCCGCCTAACGCAATGATGCAATCGGCTTGCGTCCGGATTGCTTGCTGCCGACCCGATTCGATGATGTCGATAGTGGGTTCCGAGTGTATATCGTTGAAAACGGAATAAGCGATCTTCGCCTCGTCCAGCGACTGGCATACCGCTTGGTCAAAACCCAAACCGCTCAGCGTCCGGTCCGTAACCAGCATCACTTGTTTATACCCGCTGCGACGGCATAACTCGCCTATCTGACGACGGGCTCCCAGCCCTTCCGTCACTTCCGGTTCGGGCAGCGGAATAGTATGTATCACCTTGCCGGGAAGGCGGTGAATCTGTTTTCTGAAATGATAAGTATCCATGTTCTGTTATCGTACAATCACTTCCACATTCGGTGTCTGCAGGCGCACAGCCAGCCAGTCTTGCATGCGCTGTCTCTCCTCTGCTTTGAGAGCCGGTTGTCCGTTGCGAACGGAAACGAGCAGGATAACGGCTTGGTCGGAGCGGGCGAGCGTGACTCGGTCGATAGCCGGCCACTGTGATTGAATCTCAGCGGCTATCTGCTCGGACGGCAACACTAAGGCTTCGTATTGAGCCAGTTGGGCGCGAAGCGTGCGGATGGAATCATCGCGCTGCTTGAGTTGTACCTCGGTGGACGAGAGCCAGTCTCGCATGATCTCCGTCTCGTTGAGACGGCGAACCTCTATCGTGGCGTCTTCCTGGAAGATGATCTGCCCGTGCGCAATGCCGTATTTCTCCGCCTCGGCGTACAACCGTGCCCGCGATTCCTGACTGATGGTCTCACCCGCCAGACGAAGGGTCAGCGTGTAAGGCTTAACGGACAGATCGGTGGAGTAATCGAAGATATACGTGCCACCCACAGTCCGGTTCTCCTTCACAAAATGGCCGGCATTGATGGAGAAACGGTTCTCCCGCACGATGTTATAGGCGCTGAAGCAACTGGGCACGAGTACCACCAGAACCAGCAACACGTAGGTGATATACTGTTTCCATGTGCGTTTGGCCGCTTCTTCGGCTTGCGGATAGCGAAGGAACTTAACCACCAGGAACGAAGCCAAGGCGATGAACACGCAGTTGATGAAGAACAGGTACAACGCACCTCCGGCATAATGCCAGTTCAGTTTGGCGATGCCGTAACCGACCGTACACAACGGCGGCATCAAAGCAGTAGCAATCGCCACACCGGACAGCACAGTACCTTTGTCCTTGCGCGACAACTCCAATATACCGGCCAAGCCGCCGAAGAACGCAATCATCACATCGTAGATGGACGGATTGGTACGCGCTAACAGCTCAGTCGGGTTATCCGTCTCCAGCGGAGTGACGAGGAAATAGAGCGTCGAGGCTATCAAACTGATAGCGAACATGATACCCAGGTTCTTGAGCGAATACAGCAACAACTTGGTGTCGTTGGTGCCCAGACCCAAACCGAAACCGATGATCGGGCTCATCAGCGGCGAGATCAACATCGCACCGATGATAACGGGAATGGAGTTTACGTTCAATCCCACAGACGCAATCACGATGGCGACAAAGAGAATATATACGTTCGGTCCGCGGAAGGGGATGTTACTGCGGATGTTCGCTCCTGCCGCCTTGACATCGATATAATCCGTCAAACTCAACTGTTCGCGCAGAAAACGGTAAATCTTGCGCTTTATTTCATCTCTATTCATAAGCATTCCTACCGGTTATTTCAATTTTGCATGCAAAATTACAATAAAAATGTGGAATACACAAGCATTATCACAAAAAAAGCGCCCGACGGACGCTTTTTTCTTCTTTTTGTACCACACATACGTGAGAACGAGCAGTGCGATAATACCAATTGGCACTTCTCCGACGGGTGAACGGAAGTCCGCTTCACCAATCGCCAGATCGACGGGTGGTCATGTAGGCCGGGTCGAATAGAACGACGAATTCTAGAGTAACTATAATTCCTCATCACAATACCTTAAATAAACAAACAATGTTTTATTTAGCGAATAAAATTCATTGCTTGTCGTGTTTCGTATTCAGGTTTCGGCTGATTTTTCAAGCCATTTAGCATCGTTGCCATGTTCTTAGCCAACGAACGCATCGTCTGCATGCCTTCTTGGTCCAACGCGGCCTCACCCGCGTCACGGCCATAGACGATGTTCCAGTACTGCGAGGTCACGATGGGACAATGCATCATCATAAACGGCATCAACATCGTCTGCAAGCTTGCTGTCGCTCCGCCTCGCCTGCACACGGCCACTGCTGCGACCGGTTTGCCGGTGAAGTACGAACCGGCCGAAAACAAGGCCCGTTGTAGCAACGCTAACAACCCGCCATTCGGCTGACCGTAATACACCGGCGAACCCACAATCAGACCGTCGCACTCCTTCATCTTGGCCGTCACCTCGTTGCACAAATCGTCATCAAACATGCACTGGTTTCCTCCCTTTGCCTTGCAACTGTTGCACGCAATACAACTCCGAATCGGCTTGGTCCCTAACGACACAATCTCTGCCTCGATACCTTCCAACTCTAGGCTCTTGGCTATTTCGCTCATGGCTATATACGTGTTCCCCGCTTTCCGCGGACTACCGTTAATCAATAGTACTTTCATAAACTGAAATATGGTAATGTGGAATTTTATTCCTGTTGCAAAGCCCTAATGAAAACATCTATTTTCTCTTTGGTCACGTGCTGCATGACCACAATGTGCGCCAACTCGCCGCCGAAACGTTCATCGTATCCTTGCGCGAGATTATATTTACGCACGATCGCTTTTGACGGGCGTTTGAAGAAAACGGTGTTGCTGTATTCATTTGCCCAGCATGGCCAACCGATTGCCTCCAACTGCTGCTTGAGGTAAGCGGTGTTTTCCAACATGCGGTTTGCCTGTTCCGACCATTGGTCATAACCTACCGTCTGGATGAGCCACCAGAACTTAAGTGGCTGCACGGCGTCACGCGAACAGTTGATCATGCGCATGTTGCCGTTCAGATACGTCACGTTGAAGTTATTCTGGTTGTCGTATGTCTCGCGCGTGCATAGGAAGAGACCGCAGGGCGAGTCGATGCCGAAGAACTTGTGCCCGCTGATAGCGATGGCGTCAAAGCGCATCTTCCTGCTGCTCACCATCTCCTTGTACTCCGTAAAGGGCAGATATCCGCCGAACAGCGCCGCGTCCACATGACGGAAAACGGTCAGTTCGGGGTATTTGTCCAACACGGCGTTGAGCGCATCCATGTCATCAATGGCCCCCCGAAAGGTGGACCCCATGGCATAGACCATCAGCACCGGGCGCGTGTGGTCCAAGGCTTTGTCCAGTTCCTCGGGAATCATACGACCCATCTCGTCGCTCTTGATTAGTTTGACGTCAAGGTTCTGTAGGTCACAGATACGCATGTTAGAATAGTGCGCCTCGTCCGATACATAGACTATCGGCATCTTGCCCGTTTTGTTGAACAGGTACTTGGCGCCGAAATATATACCGTGGTTGTTGCCATCCGTACCGCTGTGCGTCACGATGCCCCACACATTGTCCCGTTCAAACCCGTATAGCGGAGTGAAGAATTCAATCACCTCCCGCTCGAATGCCTGAGAGGACATGTTCCACGGATCATCGGTCATCGGGTCTCCGGCATTGTTGAGGTTCACGGCGTCCATACCGGAAGAGACATACCATTGGTAGAAATCGGCCAAAGCGGAATATTCATTCACCGGATAACCGAAATAGGTCAGTTGAGCCTCTTTCCACGTCTGAGTCCACTCGTCCAGTTTGGTAAATCCCGAACTCTGCGCCTCCGTACTCAGACAGACGGCCAATAAGGCAACAAATAAGAATAGGTGCTTTTTCATGATCTGTCAAAATTGAAAGTTATAACCTTTTACCACTGATTATAGTGGATATTCTCCGGTTTGTACTTATCCTTTACTTCCGGTTGCTCGGCCGGCACTCCGACGGGAACAACACACAGCGGAATAATATGTTCCGGCAAGCCGAGCATCTCCTGCACTAACTTAGCACGGTTCAAATCCGGGTGCAATCCTGTCCACACTGCGCCTAATCCCATCGCGTGAGCCGCCAGTAACAGATTCTCCGTGGCAGCCGACACATCGTTAATCCAGAAGTTCGCCATCTCGCCTTCAATGGCCTTACTCAAATCGCCGCAAGGGATAATAGCCACTGCCGGCTTGTTGCTGCAACGTGAGTAGGGTAGTGCCTCGCCCAACGCCGCAATCTTATCCTCATCTGTCACTACAATAAACGCCCACGGCTGTTTGTTGATCGCCGAAGGAGCACTCATTGCTGCGCGCAGCAGCGTGTCAATCTGTGCTTCACTAATCTTTTCGCCCGTGAACTCCCTTACGGATACACGCGTCATGATGTTGTTAATCGCTTGATTTTCCATACTCGTTTCCTGTTTTGCGCACCCGGCTATTACCATCGCCGCCAGTGCAAAAATAACTAATTTTTTCATATTGACTTATTGTAATATCTTTCCCCTTTCAGTTCTTCCACCAGTTCGTCGCTGATATTATTCCCGATCTGTTTACATACATCCTGACTCCAGCGCTGTGCCATCTTCACCCGCTCTGCAGGAGAGTCAAGGCCTTTTAGTTTTGCGTATATATACCCGGCATTGAAATTATCTCCTGCCCCAACCGTACTTACGGTATCAATCGGTTCTACAGCAAACCTTTCAATTTTCATTTTCGTCCTTTCACTTTGATCGGGCGTGTACACCCGAATCTCCTTCGCTCCATCCGTTAAGATAAACCGGTTGCAGAAAGGCTGCACTTTCTCATAGATGACGTCTGCGTCACTCACCCCATACAAATACTCAAAATCCTCTTTTGAACCCCGCACAACATCTGCCAACCTCATGTTCTCTTCGATATTTCCGATTACATCCGGAATATCAGGGATATGCGTTTTCCTAAAGTTAATATCGTAATACAGCCACGCACCGGCCTTTCTCGCATTATGTAGCAAAGTGCTCACCGCAGGTCTTATCGCAGGATTAATTGCAAAGAACGACCCAAACAATACCACATCTCCTTCTTTCATTAATTCGTTCATTCGTTCAATCGTTAATCCGTCCAGCGCCGCCGACGCATGATCCTTGTAAAACGTGTATTGCGCGTCGTTGTTCTCATCCAAAAACGCTAACGTCACATGTGACTTGGTCCCTTTGTGCCGGCACACAAACTCATCCGAAACGCCATTATTGCGCAAGAACTTACAGGTCATCTCGCCGATGTGATCGCCTCCTACTTCTGTCACCATCACACAATTCACACCGGCTCTTCCGAGTGACACAATACTATTAAATGTCGATCCGCCCGGAACAGCCTTCTGCGGCTGGTCATTCTTAAAAAGAATGTCCAACACCGTCTCTCCTATGCCAATTACACGTTTCGCCATAATTCCAGAATTTGCATGCAAAATTACAAAATAATTCTCACATATGCAAATTTATTTGCAAATTTTGAGTTCGGCGATGAGCTTCGGGCTGATAAACCATCCAATAGTTAGAGTCGCATCGACGGCTTCTCTAACTTTAACTCTCAGCCCGTAAGGCACGATTATTTCTTAGCCTTATGGCACGATTATTTCTTAGCCTTATGGCACGATTATTTCAGCACCGGTGGCGGTATAGGTCTTGCCGTTGCGGAGGATGTAGAGGATACCATCGCGGATAATTTTCCGCGTATTTGTGATTTGTGATTTGTCATCTGTGATTTCCTCTATTCCCTCAGCAGGGTTGAGTTGGATGATGTACGGTTCCCACGGGGTGCCGACATGATTATCGGATACGAAGGTGAGACTGTTGTCGATGGTGACGATCTCGCCGTCGAGGACGGTCTTGATCTCCATCGCTTGTCCTGCTCCTTCACCGGCAATGACGAGGTAGTATAGTCCTTCGGCATCAGCACGCACCGCACCACGGCACTCGTCGCCTACAAAGGCGGCTATCTCGCAGGTATCCACTATCGCGTCACCGTCCATCAGACGAATGGTCATGGTCATGTTGCTCGGATAATTATGTTTGTCCACCGGCTCAAAATAGATGAGTGCTGACAGCTGATTGCTGATTGCTCTCAGCGGTGCGGCCATCGTGCCATTGGGCTGATAGAGGTCCTCCGGATAGATGAAGGACTTGGTGACCGAGTCGGTACTGAAGTAGAGGTATCCGTGTCCGGGTTCGAGCGCCGTGAGCGTACCTTCCCATCCGTTGGTGCCATAGATAGCGACCGCGGTTTGAGACTTGATGATATCGCCCTTTTGTGGTTTCACACCGTCCAATGCTACCAAGACGCGCTTGGTCGTAAGCGGTGTGTACGGGATCCAGTTCCAACCCTGTGCAATCTCTACCGGCATCTGATACGATGGAAGTTGTTGACCCTTAATGGACAGTTGCTCTTGGAGGGTCGCCGTTTCCGTCGCCGGTGTGCGGGTGATATTCATCTTATACATTGCATTGACCTTAGGCACGAGCGAACCCTTCCATTGTGCGCCGTTCGACTGGATATAATTGCCTGTATCCTTGAGCAGGATGCCCCATCCGCTGTAGTCTTTGAAGATGACATCGCAGTATTGCGATTCGGGCTCTACGCCAAAGGCAATCCAGTTCCAGTTCTCGTGGATGGAGAGCAGTTGCTCCACCTTGTCGGACTTGGTCCAGATAACCGGCTCGTCGAAGTTACCCAGCAATGCACCGTCATGGAAGACAATGGTAGTATCCTTGCCTTGTACGGTAATTTGTGCGTCGGTATAAGCCACGCCTCTTGATGCATCCCAGATACGGAAGGAGATAATCTTCTCTGCATCTTTGTTCGCTACATCGTGGCCGTAGATAGGCAGGGTAACATATGCTGCGCCACGCACTTTCTCGGGTGCAGCTACACCACGGCACTCACCGCCAATGAACGCAGCTACGAGGCTCTCGCTGTTCTCCATCATGATGCCGCCGAGGAAAACTTGTCCGATGACGGTCATCGAGTGGTCATAGAGCGTCGGATCGACGTTCCAGTCCGGTGTCTCGCCACGTACTTTCATGACGATACGCAGCGGTTCGAGTATCTCGTTATTGCCCTGCAGACCGATAGTGACATCATAGTCGTTGACCGGCACGAGCGGGTTGACCTTGAAGCGCAGCGTCTTGGCCTTAAGCGGTTGTACATCGTCCGAGCTGATGCTGCCGTCGAGTATCAGCCACTCCGGCATATTAACTACGGTGTAGTACTCAATCTGTCCGCTAAGGTTCTTAATATCTACGTCGAAGGTGTAGTTGGCACCATACTTCTTATAGATATTGACGGAGTCTTTGCTCCACTTGAGCGTGTTCTGCCGCACGTATGCCGTCCACTTGATCGGGTTGGACATGTTGCCGTGCAGGTCATGTATCTCCGCAAGGGTGATATTGAGCGTCGTACCTTCTATATCGCGCGCACTAACTTCCGCCTCGGAGAGGTTGATGACCACTTGGCGCTCGGATGCTACCGGTACAGCCGTGATGCGCGTCTCTGATGGAGCGTTCTTGAGAGGCGGCGTATCTGTGATCATCATGAAGTTCGCTACTGCCACATCGCCGGCATTGCCGGTCTTGGACTTAGGCGCCATGTTCTTGAGCGTCTCGCCCTTGGTCGCTACGCCGTTGATAATGGAGTCGTGCTCGAACGGATAGTATGCTATCAGTCCGCGTGCATAGACATCGGAGGTATCGATCGTATTGTACATGTTACTCAGCAGTCGGTCCTCGGAGAGGGTCGCTTTCCAGATACGTAGTTCGTCCATATACGTAAGTTCGCCGCCCTTAATGAGCGAGAGTGTGGCGCCCTTAAGTACCGGCACATCCGCTTCAGCGATGACTGCCGTACGTTTTCCATCGAAGTAGAACGATGCGGCTTGTCCGCGCACCACATTGAGCGCAACATGATGCCATCCTGCCGTAAGTTCCCGGAAGTCCGCTCGGGCCACTACGATCTTCGATTTAGCACCGTAGTCCAGTACGAGGTTGTGGGTCGAGTCGAAGCGCAGACGCATGTTATCCGTCTCGAACAACGTATCGAGGAAGGTAATTGAGCTCTGATACCACATCTCGATTGCGTAACTCTCACCTTGCGTGGTGTTGATGAGCGATATATCCGCCCGGGCACCGGTCGTAGTGTCCATACGGAGCGCGTAGTTGGTGTTGGAGAGCGTCCACGAGTCAATCACTTCGAAATCATGCGTGCGACGTGTGTCAGCGGCTAAATGACCGTGTCCTTCGTTCATCGGCCAGTAGTTGGTAAGTCCATAGGTGTAGGCATCTTTCTCCTCCTCTTTCTCGCTACCGGCCTGAATAACATCGCGGTAGATATTATAGAGCGCGAGATGGTGGATGTTCGCATTGATCGGACCTAAGTAGAGGTAGTTATCTTCAGTATAATCCACTATTTCCACACTCTCCATCGGCACTTTCTCTTCCTGGAACAGATGGGTGGTCTCATCACCATACTGTGCCAGCATGTTAAAGTTCATGCTCTGCGCCTTGTAGTTCATCGCGACGAATATCCACTTGTCTTGCGGCAGGGTCTCGGTGCTGGTGAAGGTCTGACCGACCACAGAGACAATCACATGTCCTGCTTCATCGAGTTTAAGGGAGAAGTTACCGTCTCCGGAGCCCTGATGGAGAATGGTACCGGCGTCATGCCAGTTGAGCCAGAACTCCATGGAGAAGTTCCCGTTGAGGAAGAGTGGGTTGACCGTCTGTACCTCCTGTCCGAACGGAACGAGATGGTACGATACCTCATGGTTGATAGGTCGGCCGTTCAGTTTGGCAGTAACGATGATGTTCTTGTCACCTACGTAGCCGGGCACAATATCCTCGTTGAACTCGACAGCCAGCTGGTCGCCTATGCCCAGGATGCCGTTCGCCGGAGTGGGCGTGAAGAGCGGACGCGGCAACGTCATATCTTTGATGACCTTGGTTGTCTCGCTGAACACCTGCACGGGCTCATTGCCGTACGGCGTGGTAGTGAAGGCTCGGAACTCGTATTCGCCCTCCGGATAACTGACGTTATTGGACATATCGACGGTCAGTTTCAGGTCGCCCGTTGCCGGCAGGAGTGTGTGACTCGCACCGGCGGTGTCCGCCTCGTTCGTCTCCCAGGTATAGAGTTCCGTCCACTGGGTGTTGCCTGCGAACCGGTACTGTACACCGATGTTCTTGAGGTTCTTGAACTGCCGGTTGAAGCCCGACAACTTAAGGTTCAGTTTGCCCTTTCCGGTCGTCGGGTCGGTATTAATGACGGGGTTCGTTACCGTCAAATCGACAGGCGAAGAGGACGGTTTGAAATGCGCGTTTATAGTTATATCGTCGTAGATAGTAGCCGGCTGGTATTGCGACATAAAACGGATCTGGACACCCTCATGGTCGAGAATCGACTCATCGGTCTGACGGACGGTGATAGTCTTTTTGACCGTCGTGCCCTGGTCCATCCAGATGGTGCGGCCGTTGATGGGCACACCGTCCATGAGAATCTGCAGACCCGTCGTGTCCGTGTTCTCCAGAACAGACACGTCATAGCCGAACGGCAGCACCTGATGGGTGTTGGTCATATTCGAGCAGTAGAGGGTTGCCGTTGCACTCTCTCCGGAAGGGATGTCGGTCAGCGTGACGGACTTACCCGGTGCTTCGCTACCCTTGCCTATGCTCATGTAAGGTTGCTCCATGCGGACGGTACCGTTACCGAGTGGCAATGACTCGCCGTCCGGTTTGTAGTAGTGGGTGGAGTCGGCCGGCTCGTAGGGGTTGTATGTCTGTCCGCCGAAGAGGGAGAAGATTTTACTGTTATTGCCTTTGTCAGCCGGGTACATGTTGATAGAAAGGTCCACATCGCGGTTGCCGTCAGCCAGATCGTAGTCCCATTCGGTATAGTACGTCGTATCTCGGCCGGAACCGGTCACTGTTCCACCACCAACTAAAGTGCTAACGTTGGACTGGAGACCTACGCGTACTACGCTTTTGATCTTCCATCCGGATTTCCAACCCAGAACGGCTTGAATAGTATAGTCGGTCTGTTTCTGGTCAATAGAAGTAGTGTCATGACGGTAAGAGAACGAACGGCTCGAACCTCCGTCTATGGAGTAATTGGCCGGAGTTTTTTCATTCATTGCCTTGATTTTCGCCTCCTCGTTCTCACGAATGCGGGCTTCCCACTTCTCTATCTGCTCGTTGCACCAGTTGACGCTGTCGATTTCCGACTGCTCGGGTTGGACTTGCGGCTCAACATACACGTATGTACCTTTGTCACCGCATAGCGGGTCTTTCAAATCCAGCCACGTCAGGCAGACTGCATGTTCACCGTTGTTCACATAGCTTTCCGCTTCCGCTTGGGTGGCTACCCGCGTGAGGTACTGCCTGCGCTGGTCTTTCCACTTCGGTATCATCACGTTCACCAACTCGTACTGCGAGTAAGCGAACATCGTTTTGACTTGTTCACCCATCGCCAACGCGTCATCCAACACGATTTCGTACTTATTGGTCGTAACATTCTTCTGCGCATGCAACTTGCGGCACATACCGATGAGGATATTGGTGGACGTACCTACATAGACGTCGCCATTAGCACCTATGTAAGGATAATGGTCACCGGTAGAGATAGATTCTACGGTGGTGGTCATGTAGATAGAGTCGTTTTTGTGCGTGTATTTCCAATTCGACTTCATACCTACGGTGAAATCCGTATGAGCCTTATTGGTATTAACCACGGCAACACCCAAACCATTCACCGTCGTAAGCTCCGATCCTATGAAAATATCCACTGTTCCAAGATGCTCACCTTGCCGCTGATAGGTATAGAATTTGGTGACGGTGCTTACCGAACCTTTCTTAAGCGTAGTTTTGGAGTGGGCACCGTACGGGTCACGCAGGATGAACTGAACCATGTCCGGTCCGTTGGTAACAAAGTTATTACCCGTCGTAAGTGCACCCAAGACAATGGTACTCATGCGGAAAGGCTCGTAGGTACGGTCGTCGCGCTTGAGGGTGATGTTGAACTGACGCGTGTAGGGCAGAGCGATATTAGGCAGACCCACAGACCACGGCAGTCGAGCACTACCTTTGGTGTCCAGTGTGAGCACATGGTTCTTCATCTGATAGATTTCGCCGGCAGCATAGTGGGAGGTATCCGGTGCATCGTAGATCACATCTTGGTCGGCACTCATCTCATTGCCGATAATCAGTTCCTGACCGCTCAGGTGGACGGTATCGATGACAGGTGTTGCGTAGTCCTTATTGATATATGACTCGTATGCATGTACCTCGTATTCTGTGATGCCCATAGACTGATAAATCGGATAGCCGAACAGATAGCTCACAGCACCCTGCTCATTGACTGTATAGACATTGCGGACGGTATCGTTGTGAGAGTCATCAATCGGGATAATGAGCGAATCCAGACCAAAGGCGCCGGCGGGGTGTCCTTTCTCCGATACATCCACCTGCGGTTGCGCATAATAGGTAAACACTTTCTTGGTGTTATACTTGTACAGATTAACCACCGTGTCGCCCTGCGCTGTCTCCCTCCGAATAGAGTCGCTCAGCTCCAGTTTCGGATTGGTCAAATCTATCTCCGGCAGTGAGCCGAACTCAATCTCGTCATTTGAGCCTATCACGATACTCTTCATGATATATTTGAGCGGCGGCAACTTAGCGGAGAACTCACCTGTTGCGCTGTCGGTATTGATGTAGATATACTTGGTGTTGGCTACCGCACCGGAACCGGTCCACGCATGGCTATTGATGGAGACGGTGTCGCTTTCGTAATAGCGATCGGTCTCTGCCGGCGTGATATAGTCGTTCTTGCAGTTGAATGAGAAGGACTCGTTGTTGAGGCGCAGCGTGATTGTCGCCACTCCGATATTGTTCTTCGACTCACCGAAACCGACAGGAATAGTGTCGTTGTATTTCGCACCGGCTACACGACCAACAAAGTTGACGAGCGTCGAGTCAATAAAATCATACTGCACGCGATCCACAAAGTCGAACGTACCCTCTATCGGGAATCGTCCGCTATCCACAAGGCAGTGGCCCTCCAACTTAGCTTCCACGAAGTGCTCGCCGATAGGCACGCTGATGTTGTAGTAACCGTTTGCATCAGTCTGCTGCGGTTTGCCGTTCGCCGTGACAGCTACACCATCGACATAGAATTGGATGCCCTCAGCCGGGATGTTGGTGCCCGCATAGTAGATATGTCCGGTCATCGGGAAGGAGCTTACATCCTCGAAGTCCACGTTATTCACCGTCAATGAGCTCGGACTGATGAACAGCGAGCGGTTCTTCGGGTCAAACTCGTGGATACCCTTCTCCGGCACCAGCGTGTAACTCGAACCGCTACCCAGGAACGGGATGCCCCGGATGAGGTACTCACCTTTGTCGTTGGTCACACCGTACCGCGCCAACTGTTTCTCTGCCGGCACAATAGCCGACGGAGAGATGTTTGCACCTATCGTCGCATGACGTCCGTTCGGCAGGTCATTGGAGTAGGAAGCGTCGAACGCATAGCGTTCCAGACCTTCATCCAACGGCCAGTAGAGCAGTAATCCCGACTCGCGGCCGTTCAGCACGCGGTCATAATAACTCTTCTTCTCTGCATCGCTCAACACATGGTCGAACACACGCACCTCGGCGAAGTTACCCTTGAACGCCTGTGCAGAAGTTACACCGCTTGCACCGCCTAACGAGAACGGAGAGGTAATTTCCAAAGCAGGAATAGTGATTGTCTTCACCTCACTACTATCTACCTGTATGCTCAGTTGGTTGCCCGTCTTGCTTATCGTCAGCAGCGAGTACTTGCCGGTGGGAAGGAAGGCACCGGTGTGGAGTACGGTCTCGTAAGGCGTCTGTTGGCTCATCCAGTCGTCGCCTTCGTCATACGTGTACGAATTGAGTGCGAGGATGGATTCTCCACCGTTCTGATAGTTAGAGCCGTCCCATAGCACCGTACCGCCGATGGTAATCGTGCCGCAGCTGCCGTACGTACCTCGTCCGATGGCCGCAACCCCCTCTCCACCGGTGGCTGTGACCTTACCGCCCGTAATGGTGATGGTTCCGCAGGAGGTGTTCCGACCGCCACCTACACCGGTGGCGTGTTCTCCTCCGGTGGCTGTGATAATACCTCCTTCGATGACGATATTACCGCAGGGTATTTGGTACCCGCCGCCGATACCTGCCGATCCCCAGCCGTTCGAGGTGAGGGCGGTCAGCGAACCCAGACCGCGGATGGTCAGCGTCTTGTCCTTGGGGATTAAGATGCCGGGATATTCGTCCATGAAGCCTTTTACGCGGTTCTCGCCTTCCAGTACTATCGTGGCATCGCCCTTACAGGTAATACCTGCCCACTGGTAGTTTATGCCGTGCGTGCCGTTAATGGTCGCGTCGCGGAGAACGACCGTTGCGCCGTCGGCAATAGAGATCTTGTAGTTACCGCCCAAGGTGCCGGTAAGAATGTCTTTATCCTGTGCGGTGTAGTTGCCGGTAAGGGAAGCAAGGTCTATGATTTTTTCTGCCAGTCCAGTAGTACGCAACTCATAGCCATCCGCAGTAGCGTTGTCCAAGGTCAGTCGTCCTGCACCCGGGATCTCTCCGAGTACAGCGCCTGCACTCAATCCTGCGTCCGGACGAACGAAGAGCTGTACCGTGTAGTCCTTGTCTGCGCCGAAGATTTTAGCCAATTCTTCCGCCTCAGCCTCCCAAGCAATACCTTCCGAAGCGTCATGTACATACTGCGAACTGGTCTTAACGGCATTGCCATCCTCCGTGTCCGAAGGACGGAGCCACAGGCGTACGTCCTGCACGGCGGTACCACTACCGAAATTGACACGGCCGGCTACCGTACCGCGACTCTGGCAGAAACCGACTGTATAGAGTGTATTCTGCAGCACACCGGCCACATACACCTCAATCTTATATTCGTAGTAATAACCTGGTTTGACGGTGTTGTCTTCGTAAGTATAGTTCTCATCCGCTCCGTTGGTAGAGTGTATCTGCATGAACTCGCTCGTCGAATTGACATAACGACGGGAGATGATATAGTTGGAGTTGTCTGTTCCCGCCTGATGGGCTTTCCAAGTGAGCGTCACACTACCGTCATGCGTACCCTTGGTGGCGGTGAAGTTCTTCAACATCGTACCCGCCAACAGACCCGCCGTCGGCGCATAACTCTCGAAGCGGTAACCGCTCACCTCCAGGCGTATCTTATACTGATAGCGAACGACGGCATTGGGCAGGTCTGCATCTTCGAAGGACAGCGTAGCACCCGCAGCCGGCTTGGCATCACCGTTCACCGAACCGATCTCGCTCCATTCGCCGTTCTCGCTGGTCTTGCGCAGCACCTTGAAGCTTACCGTCGCGTCGTTGGTCGGTACGCGCGTGTACTGCCATGTCAGACGCACCTTGTCGGTCACCGTCGTATCTTGCTGGAGGTCGAAGATAGTGACAGATGGAGCGGTGTTTACCACACCGGACATACTGCAGCCCAACTTGGCAAGCAGGTCATCCGTCGGATTAGTAAGGCTCGACTCGTTGATGCCCTTGTTGATCCAGTCGGTCGGCACATTGACTGCCATATACTTAAAGTAGGTACCGATGGTCACATCGTCGTCCGTGAAACTCAATGCATCGCCGTTCGTACTATTAAGGTTGCCCCGCTTGCTCCATGACTTACCGGACTTAGGCGTTCCATTCTCATCCGTCTCGATGCGATAGACATACGGTGTGACCGCATAATAACTGTTGCTCGAGGGTGTAGTCCAGCTCAGAACTGTCTGATGGTCGAACTGACGGAAATCCGTTGTGATAGCGTTCGGCACCGGAACGACAGGAAAAACATTGCTCTTTTCATCTGTTCGTATCTTGCGGTTGAACCAGTTGTCCGGATCCTTTATACCGTGAGTCGCCGCTACTCTACAATCAATCCGCTTGGGGTTGCCCACTCCGTCCGGGAAAGAGCAGTCCTCTGTCTTCTCCGAACTGCCGGCTTCATAGCTCTTGTTCACCACTACGGTACTGCCGTCCTGCTTATAGAAGGTATAGCGCACATCGTATGTAGCCTTACGCATACGGATGGAGCTATACTTGCTGTCTATATCATTCGGCAGCTTCGGCACGGTGAAAGTAATCTTGTCGATACCCGTACGCTCTACTTTGTATCCTGCCGCATTATAGTCCGACAGACCGAGGTGGTTGTTGATGTAGATGCTGTTACGCAGCGTCATGTTGTACCACTTGCCGTCGCTGTGCTTGAAGTGGAAATAGATCTTCCAAGTATCACCCGCCAACTCCGAAGGATAGTAGAAATCGATCTCCGCGGTCATATAGGCGTGGTCACTCGCCCATTTGTTCACCTGGAAGGTCTGCTCAGACGTGGTGATCTCCCGAGTGCCATAGGTGGCATTCGTCATATATGCCTTCGAGTTGTGCATTTTTAACTGGGTAGTCACATTCTCGCTCGCTGCACCGTCAGAGGCCTCGTCGTGGTACTTGAGATACACCAACTCGTAACTCTTGCTGCCGTTGGTAGCGATGACGGTTCCCCCGTCGCAGTACGTGTTACTTCCGTCGAGGTCGCAAAGGAAAACCTCCAACTTGATGTGATCTGTCTTATCCGATGCGTAGTACTTACTCTCATTCAGCACCCAGTCACTAGCCTGCGCTTTGTTCGGAACAAGGAACAAAGAGCAAAGAGCAAGGATAAAAAGATAAATTCTGTTTCTCATATCGTGTATGTTTTATTGCATAATGAGTTTCAGACCGGTTGCCGGGACATACTCGCCCTTTTTGAGGTGCGCTTCAGCCGTGCCGGTGTAGGTATTGCTTCCGCTGGTTACGGTAAATTTGTACTCCACCTTGTCGCTCTCCGGCAATAAAGCCACATAAACCTCCGTCGCACCGCCTGCGTTGATAGTCAATGCTTCGGATGGCGTTGAGCCTACTGCCTGCGCTTCGCTGTTCTCCGTCAGGTTAGACACCGTCACGCTTGCCGACTGCGGGTATTTACCCGTCTTGCTATCACTTCCGCCGTAACTGATTGTCAGCGTGTTGATCGGGAGAACCGCATCGGTGGCTTTGTCCTTAAACGAGAACTTACAGATTGTCAGCAGACTTTGCATCTTGTCCATCGTAGCCGTAGCGGTCTTATCATCCACAGACAGCACATATGCCCGACCATAGACCTGATGATAGCTTGTTGCCAACGTGGCGAGCGTGCCGTCCTGTCCTGAGAGCGGGAAAGTGTATGTGTAGTTCGAACCAGGATCGTTGTACACGAAGGTGGTATTCTTTGGATAGACTACGGCCAGGTAGTCGTTTGCCATACACTCTACATCGCCGTTGAGATCCGTTTTGACGCCCGATGTAGCAGCCGTCAGCGTGCCGGTATAGGCAGTACCTAAGTTCTGCTGACTTAAATTGCAGTACGTTGCTTCATCGCCTGCCTTCCACTCGGCGAGGAGCGTTGTGCCTTCGTCGGTGATGTCAGCATTGACAATACGTCGCGGCGACGCGGCACTATCATTCATCTTAATTGTCAGATGCCGTTTCTGCACCGTCTTGTCCTCCGGTGTATTCTGGCTCTTACAAGCTGTTCCTGCTACGAGCATCACTCCGCACAGGAAAATCATAATATCTTTTGCCTTCATAATTCTCTAAACTCTAATTATGGTTCCGTTTGAATGAACCCGCCTCCGGTATTGCCACCGTAGCCACTCATCTCTGCCCAGCCGCTACCGCTGGCGCAAATAATCTGTTGTGGTGTAACTACCACCACATCCATTTTGGGTTGTTTATAATTCTTTCTCATTAGTTAACATGAACTTTCTTAATTGCTATTATAAAATATGTAGTTGTGCGGGGTAATCAGCGCCGCACGCAAATTTGCGTGCAAAGGTACAACAAAAATTGCATATATGCAAATTTTTATTATAAATTTCAAACAAAATCTGCGTATGATGAAAAAACGGCATGCCGGTTATTGTACTTTGGGTGCAGAAGAGAGTAGAATCTGCATCACTTTTGACGGCTGTCCTTCCGGTGTGAAAGCGCCCATATCATAACTGCCCCATCCCAGTGGAATATACTCCGCGGGACGCCAACCGCCGTACACTTCCGGTTCCCAGTAGAAGATGCCGGCGCAGGAATCGATGGCCGTTATACGTTGTATAAAATCATCCATCACGAGCTCCGATTCAGGATTGTTGGCAAACATGCCCACTTCGGCAATCATCACCGGGCAATGCCATTGGCTGATCAGCCGACGTATGTTCGCTTCCGCCAGTTCGTTCATCTCCTGCCAGCTCTTGCCTCCGTTCCATGCGCTCATCATCGGATAGTGGCTCAGACCGATCATGTCCCATTGCCCTCCGTGCGCCTTCATGGACTCCCAGAACCAGTCGCGCTGCTCATAGGCATTATCGACATGCACGATAACGGTGATATCCGGGAACGCCTCTTTTGCCGCTTTGTATCCCATCGCCGTGAAGCCTGCGTAACGGTCCCATTCGTCATCCGTGCCTTTTGCCGTCTGTCCTTCGCCTCTCGCCGTCAATAGTCCGACGGGCCACAGCATGCCGTTCGGTGTCTCGTTGCCTATCTGCACCCATTCGGGTTTGATGCCCTCTTCCTTCAGCGCGTAGAGCACTTCCAATGTGTGTTCGCGCACGCACTCCAGCAGTTGTTCGTACTCATATTGCTGCCATGCATCGGGAATGGTCTGATGGTTCGGGTCGGCGAAGAAATCCGAGTAATGGATATCAATCATGATACGCTGTCCCTGTTCGGCAGCGCGTTTGGCGAGGTACAACATATCCGCTTTGTTGCTCCATCCGGTCTGGTGGTTCACCCACACCCGCAACCGCACGGCATTCATGCCCTGTTCGCGCAAAAGTGCGATACAATCTTCATCATTCAGCGTCTCCGGCGCGTCACTATTCATCAATCCACCCTTATAGAACTTCACTCCGTCATGTTCCATTTCGCTGAGCCAGCTCAGGTCGCATCCGCGAGCCCATGAACCGCGCGGACTGTCCGTTTTGTGATAACACCCTGTGAGGACTTGTGTCAGCAGTACACCGGCTATCGCCAACCCTGCTAATTTGCTGATTTTTTTCATATTATTATAGGTTTATTTGTTCCAGATATTTTTGGTCAATGTTGTCAAAAGTGTTGTAATCGGCGCTGTCAATGTCGAGGACGGCGATGACTTCTCCGTTGCGGCGGATAGGGACTACGATCTCACTTTTGGACTCCGAGGAGCAGGCGATGTGCCCCGGGAACTCGTGGACGTTCGGCACGATGAGTGTTTTGTTTTGCGCCCAAGCAGTACCGCAGACACCTTTGTTGTACGGAATACGGGTGCAGGCAATCGGGCCTTGGAAAGGACCCAAAACCAGTTCTTGGTTTATTGATGATTGATGATTGATGATTGATGATTTTTCTATGTCTTTTACTATGTAAAAGCCGGTCCACCAGAAATGGAAGGTGGAGTGGAGCACGGCAGCGATGTTCGCCATGTTGGCAATGAGATCCGACTCACCGGAGATGAGGGATTGGATCTGCGGAAGGATGGATTGGTAGGTAGCTTCTTTTGCCCGGCGTTTTTGCGCCAATAAATCCAACACTTTGCCGGCTTTGAGTTCGCGGTAGAGGTGGGAATAGGTGTAGGTGTAAAGGGTAGAATATTGTTTGTCCGTCGGCGTTTTGGTAGCCTTGTAGCCCGCAAAACGCTGCTGCCACTCCGCCGCCAGGGCGATATAATCCGAGGAGGAGAGTTCGGGATGTATGGCAGCGCGCTCGATGGCATGCGCTTCGCGTTGTGCAGTTTTCATGAGTTCGCGGTTGGCGGTGGCACCTTCTGCCCATGGGCCCTCGTGCATCTTCATGGGATACACTTGATGGTTTTCGCCGCTTCCTTTGCGGTAACGGGAGACGAGGCGTTCGCGTTTAGCCTGACCGGTTCTGCTCGAGTCCAACGGGCCCCGCCAAGTGTCGATGGCGATGTTGTACTTGACTTTAGACATACTTGTTTTCTGCGTTTTATATGAATAAATACTATATATACGTAGTATATATACTTTAGAAGGGATCAAAAAATGTGCGGGCCGGACGGAAACCTATAAAATATGGTCTAGATATGGTCCAGGTATCGTCTAGGTATGGTCTAGTGCGCCTCGGTGCAGGATAGTGACACTTCTATTTCCTTTCTTGGTGGAGGCCGCTCTTCCCGTTTCTTAGCCACAGGGGCACGATTAACTTCGTTTTTCATCGGGACGATGCTCCGGGTGCAAAGGTAGTGCTTTTTTTTGATATGTGCAAATTTTTGGGGAGAAAATGCCAAAAAACAGCCAAAAGACCGCTACGCTCAAAGTAGAAAGCAAAAAGACTATATGTGGCGGGTGTGATGGCAGGTTAGATTTGCCGGTTGGTCATGTTCCGGTATTGCTCCGGGGTTTGTCCCATGGTGTCCTTGAAAGCCATATAGAAAGTGTTCTGTGATGCAAATCCTGTTTCGGAACTGATTTCGTCCAGTGCCATTTCCGGTTGCTCGCGGAGCAGACGGCACGCTGCCTGTATGCGCCTGTCAATCAGGTACTCAGCGACCGTTTTGTTATATGCATTTTTGATGGTATGTTTCAGCCGCCGTTCCGAGATTCCGAGTTCGTTTGCCAGATCCGCCGCGGTAACGCTGGTGTTCTTGTACAGTTTGCGTGCCGCTACCTCATCATCAATCCAGGAACTTAGTTGATAGGAAGGGACTTCCTTATCCATTCGTGGACTTTTGGTTTGAGCAGACCGAGCATGCCGCTTGTCCTGGATGTACATGTAGAACGAAGCGCCAAAAGCGATAGCAATCAGGATGAGAATGGACAGGAATATATAAATCATGTTGTTATGTAGTGTGCTATATGCATAAAAGTGGCGGTATAGGTGCGGTAATGGAAACATGCACGCCTGACAAAAGCTAACCGCATCTATACCATCAGCCACTTAAAAGTGGTTGCAAAAGTATAAAAAAAGAAGTACATACGCAATATCCGTATGCACTTATTGACGCAAAGGAAAACAATCCCTGCAAATTCTTACGCAAAAGAAAAATTCTTATACCACTCTCTGGGTGTGTATCCTGTTTCCTTGGTGAAGCTTTTTGTGAAAACGGATGGCGAAGAGAAGCCGGAAAGGGTAGCTATCTCCGCCATTTTCAGTTCGGGACACTCGCGCATAAGACGCTTGGCTTCCTCGATGCGATAGCGCGTGACGAACTGATAGAAGGTGCAGTTGTAGGTGGAGTTGATGAACTCTGACAAATAAGTTCTATTCATCGGCAGCACCTGCATCAGATCAATCAGTTTGAAATTCGGATTGAGGTAGGGTTTCTCCGTCTGCATCCATTGCTCCAGTTTTCGGGCTTTTTCCGATTGTGCGGTTGTGGTATCCGGTCGCCCATTGTCCGTGTCTTCCGCTGGCGCGGCTGTTTCGAGTTTGCTCTCCTCTGCCGGATCGGTTTCTCCCGTTCCGATCATGTTTTCCCACGGATCTTTGCGGAAAAGAATCTGTTCGATGCTATAAACGAACATGAAACCGATCAGAATGTTTTGCGTGAACCCGCGGCATGGGTTGTTCGATATCATCAGATAGCCGTACGATGCACCCGCCACCGCCAGCATGATCAAATAGCGTACAATCCATTGCGCATCAATATGCTCCATTGAGGAATAGTTGTTCTCGCACCATATTCGATACGCACGGATGTGCGTCAGGACAAGGAGAAAGAGTCCTGCCGGATATAAAGAAATCAGCCATCGCAGGTC